>JAFMIZ010000016.1 GCA_017853715.1 Pedosphaera sp. | reverse complement strand
TACTTCCCCGACCCGTGGCCCAAGTTGAAACACCGCCGCCATCGCTTTATCAACGAACGCTTCCCTTCATTGGCCGTTCAAGCATTGCGCCCCGGCGGCGCGGTTTATTTGCGAACGGACGACGAGGATTACTTTGCCCAGATGCTCCGTGTATTCGCCGACGATAAACGTTTTGAGAAGATTGAGGCTCCGGCAGAACTGCTGGCCATCAAGACGGATTTCGAGAAGGACTTCAACGCGCAGGGCATTCCCACACAACACGCGACTTACCGGCGGGTGAATTAGACATCAATCACCGGACCACTGCCGCTATCCGTAGGCCCCAGCGGACGATGATTTGTTCCCGCGCTGTGAAGAACAATGCGTGATTTACCAGTGCCCGTAAGAGCATTGAGCACCAGTGAGATGATGCTGATGATTACCGAACCCAGCACGGCCCACCAAAAGGACTCGACGTCGAACCCGCTGACAATCTCACCAACCAACAGCAGCAACAGCGCGTTGATCACCAGCATGAAGAGGCCGAGCGTGACAATCAGCAACGGCAATGCGAGCAGCATTAGAAGCGGACGCACGACCGAGTTCAAAACCCCCAAAAGCAGGGAGGCGAGCAGCAAATTTTTCCAGTCGTCCCCGTAAGAGATGCCCGGCAACAGAAATGCCGCAACCAACACAGCCAGTGTATTGATCGCCCAACTCTGCAAGAAGCGCTTGATGGTGCCTCCGGACTTCGGCTGCGTCTGTTCCATTTTCAGGGAAACGATGCGGCACATCTCGAACGCTGACAAGTGGCAACTGGGCGGAGAGCGCAACCTCGACCAGGCTCCGCTAGGAGCGACATCTTTGCAGCAGCACGCCGAATAAACCTCAAGCTCCTTGGGCGCGGCATAGGGTGCAACCGCGGACGCTGGGCTGATTTCACTCCTGACGGAGCTTTAACGCAGGTGCAATGCCCCTACAAAGATATCGCCCCTACGGGGCTTCCGCAGCCTACGCAGAACTGGCGCCCCACTCCCGCATTGCCAGCCCGACAAGTTTTGCCCAGCCTCAGTTCATGCGAGTGGTCTCCTTGATTGCCCAAATGCAGTCCGCAGCGTTGCGTTGGAAAAAGTCCGGCGCGCGCGTCGGCTTTGTGCCCACGATGGGTTACCTGCACGCCGGACACATCAGCCTCGTGAAGCGGGCACGCCAAGCTGTCGGACCGAAGGGACGGGTTGTCGTCAGCATTTACGTCAACCCCACTCAGTTCGGACCCGAGGAGGACTTTACCAAGTATCCCCGCGACCTGAAACGCGACTTGCGCCTCTGCCGCGAGGCTGGCGCTGATGTCGTCTTCACGCCCACCGACGCAGCGATGTATCCGGGCAAGAGTGAAGACCATTACTCCACTTACGTCGTCGAGGAAACACTTTCGCTGGGCATGGAAGGCAGCTCGAGACCCACGCACTTTCGCGGCGTCACCACGGTAGTCGCGAAACTGTTCAACTGCGTCCTACCCGACGTCGCGGTATTCGGCGCGAAAGACTGGCAGCAAGCAGCCGTTATTCAGCGCATGACCGCTGACCTGAACTTCCCCATCAAAATCATCGTGGCCCCCACCCTGCGCGAACGCGATGGCTTGGCGATGAGTTCACGGAACAAATACCTCAACGCCGTACAACGCGCCCAAGCCACGATTCTGTCCGAGTGTCTGAGCGAAGCCAGAAAGCTCGTGAAGCATGCGCCGCAATCCGCTGCCCGACTCACACGGAAGCTCGCCGAATGCGTTGCTGCGAAGTCCGAAGCTCGCGTCGACTACATCCACTTCTTCGATGGCGAAACGCTCGTGCCAGCTAAGACCGCTCGCCCGGGCACGCACATGGCCTTGGCCGTGTTCTTCGGCAAGACGCGGTTGATTGATAACGGGCGGTTGTGAAGAACAAGTTGTATTTTTGGCTGCAGAGCGTCTCTACAAACAGAGTCTTGTCACTGCGCCTCCAACCAGTGGGGAGATTACGGCAACACCACGGCACGGAAGAATTCGTTGGTCTCCACCGTCGGACGCGACACCTCCCAGCGCGGTCCCGTTAGCACATTTGTGGCTGCCGATTGCCAAGCTGCGCCGGTCAAGTTTGATGATAATCTCCCCAGAGGCGGTCGTGAACGGAATGCCGGCGGTGGCGCTCTGAAGTGCGTTGGCCATGCCGTTAAACAGCCGTCCGTGTCGCCGTGGGTGATGAGGGCCGCTCCCGCGCCGGTGGCGCCGAGGACAGCACGAGGCACAGAATAGACTGGCCAAGGCATGACAGGGCGCGCAGTCCCCTGCGCATTGCCACAGAGGAAAGAAATGCCGCACGACGTTCGCGAGGCGTAGAGGACTGCGCGCCCTACCTAGTATCGCGGGTTGCCAATTGATGATGGGTGGCAAGCACGGCGTCACTTCGGGGCGAGCAAGCCAGCCGGTTAGTTCGTGCAAACGACATGAGCGCGATCTAGTTTACTTCTGGTTCCGGGCAATGAATGTTTGCCCACCAACGCATGAACACACGCCAGTTTGATTATCTGGTCCTCGGCAGTGGTATTGCCGGGCTTTTCCTCGCCCTGAAGGTCGCGCCGCGTGGACGCGTCGCCATCATCACCAAGAAGAACCGCGCGGAGTCCAACACCAACTACGCGCAAGGCGGCGTGGCGGCTGTCACCAGCAAGGAGGACTCCGTTGAGATGCACGTGCGCGACACGATCGAAGCAGGGGCTGGCTTGTGCCGCGAGGGCGTGGTGCGCACCATTGTTGAGGAAGGACCGGACTGCATCCATGAGCTGATCGAGCTGGGCATGCGCTTCAGCGAACGCGAACTCCCGAACTCCGGCGGCGCACGTGAACTGGATCTCGGACGCGAGGGCGGCCATTCCAAGCGCCGCATCCTGCACGCCAAGGACGTCACCGGGCGCGAGATCGAAAAGGCCCTGCTTAATGCCGTCGCCAGCCAGCCGAATATTGCGGTCTTCGAGAACCACATCGCAATTGACCTAATCACAACGCAAAAGCTGGGTTACCTGGGCGATCATCGGTGTCTCGGCGTATACGTGCTGAACAAGGAAACCGGCGAAGTGGAAACCTTCAGCGCGCCGGCCACCGTTCTTGCTACCGGCGGCTGTGGCAAAGTTTATCTCTACACGACGAACCCGGACATCGCGACGGGCGATGGAGTGGCCATGGCCTATCGCGCCGGGGCCCCGGTCGCTAACATGGAGTTCATCCAGTTCCATCCTACGTGCCTGTTCCATCCCAAGGCGAAGTCGTTTCTCATCAGCGAAGCCGTGCGCGGCGAAGGCGGCATTCTCAAAACGCCGGACGGACGCGAGTTCATGGATGAATATCATCCGCTGCGGTCGCTCGCCCCACGCGACGTCGTGGCCCGCGCGATTGACCATGAAATGAAGAAGAGCGGCGCGCCCTTCATGCACCTGGACATCACGCACAAGCCCGCACCGTTCATCATCAAACGCTTTCCCAACATCTACGAAACCTGCCTCGGTTACGGCATTGATATCACCAAGGAGCCGATTCCCGTCGTGCCCGCCGCGCATTACCAATGCGGCGGCGTGGTGACGAACGTGGATGGCGAAACGGAAATCGCCGGGCTTTACGCCATCGGTGAAGTGGCCTGCACAGGGTTGCACGGGGCAAACCGGCTCGCGAGCAATTCGCTGCTGGAAGCGCTCGTTTGCGCCCACCGCGCAGCCAATAAACTCGCAACCAGAAACACGAAACCCGAAATAATCCCCCTGCCCGCCTGGCAATCGGGCAATGCGCACGACACCGACGAACTGGTTGTGGTTACGCACAACTGGGATGAGATCCGCCGCACCATGTGGGATTACGTCAGCATCGTGCGCACGAACAAGCGACTGCAACGCGCCCTCAAGCGCATCACGAATCTGCAGGAGGAAATTCAGGAGTTTTACTGGGACTTCAAAGTGACGGGCGATTTGCTGGAGTTGCGCAACATCGCAACCGTGGCCGAAGTCATCGTGCGCAGTGCGCTTGAACGCCGCGAGAGTCGTGGGTTGAATTACAATTTGGACTACCCGAAAGCCGATCCTGCGTTGGCGCAACACGACACGGTGCTGCGGAGGAAGGCGTAGTCGTTGATCGCTGCCCCATTCCTGCCTCGACAGCAGCGCGACATCCTTTGAAGATTCACTCATGAGTTGGCTTTACCACCATGCAATCCGCCCGGCCTTCTTTCGCCAAGATCCGGAGCAGGTTCACAACCTGACCATGCGCTGGCTCAATCAAGCCAGTCGCCATCCGCTTTGTTTGGAGATGGCGCGCGAAGTGTGCGGTGCGCCGGACTTGCCGGTGGACCTTTTCGGCCTGCGTTTCCCGAATCCCGTTGGATTAGCCGCCGGCATGGACAAGTCAGCTGAAGCCGTGCCCGCGTGGGCAGCCTTGGGATTTGGACACACCGAACTCGGTGCCGTCACGTGGCACGGCCAGCCCGGCAATGACAAGCCCCGTGTCTTCCGCGCTCCGTCAGCCGAAGCCATCGTGAACCGCATGGGGTTTAACAATCCCGGAGCGGAGGCTGTCGCCGCTGAACTCAAGCACTGGCATGATTCAGGTCAATGGCCCACGCACCCCGTCGGTGTCAATTTGGGCAAATCCAAAGTCACTCCACTCGACAAAGCATCTGAGGATTACGCCAACACATTCCGCACGCTTTGGAATCTGGCGGACTTCTTTGTCGTCAACGTCAGTTCACCCAACACGCCTAATCTGCGGCAGCTCCAGGACAAGGCGGCATTGAGCGACATTCTTGCAGCGATGCAGGAGGTGAATGCAACCTTGGCAAAAACAGGAAAAGCAAAGCCAATCCTCGTCAAAGTCGCACCAGACCTCACATTCGACGCGCTGGACGAGATACTCTCACTCGTCAGCGAACGAAGCTTGGCTGGCCTTGTTGCCACGAACACCACCATCTCACGTCCCTCGACAGACCATCCACAAGTCCGCCAGACTTACGCACAGATGGGCGGCCTCAGCGGCAAACCCGTTCGCGAACGCAGCACAGAAGTCATTCGTCATCTTTACCGGCAGTCCCGAGGCAAAGTGCCCATCATTGGCGTGGGCGGCATTTTCAATACCGAGGACGCGTGGGAAAAAATCACGGCCGGTGCCAGCCTCGTTCAACTCTACACGGGATTCATCTACGAGGGCCCCACGCTGCCAAAGCAGATCGTATCAGGCCTGCAGAAAAAACTGGCCGAGCAAGGGTTCGACAGCCTCTCGCAGGCCGTTGGCAGCTGCTGCATTTAACCACTCCGTCAAGGTCCAAATCGAATTCATGAGTCAGGAGTCATTCACCGAATTTGTAACCAAGATGGGCAATGCCGGCCTTTCCAGTGCTTGCATCGGGGCCTTCCGACACAATTACCAAGCCCTCGTCGCAGGCAATACGGGACAAATCCCTGAATCGAGTATTCAGCCTGTGGCCATCTTGCCTCAATACGGAAGCCTAGATGCCAGCCAAGCCGGTGCGTCATTACTCAGCCAGACCGCCATCCTGAAACTGAACGGCGGACTCGGCACGAGCATGGGATTGGAATCGCCCAAGTCGTTGCTGCCCGTGAAAGACGGCCTGACCTTTTTGGATCTGATCGCAAAGCAGGTGGGTCATTTACGGAAGACATATAAAACTCAGCTTCGCTTTCTGCTGATGAACAGTCTCAGCACCAGCGAAGCAACTCTGGCAGCACTGGCCAAGCATGCTGAACTCGGTGAGCCTCAGTCCCTCGAGTTGATGCAAAACTTCGTGCCCAAGGTGGACCAAGCCACCCTGCGCCCGGTAAGCTGGCCAGAAAATCCGCAACTGGAGTGGTGTCCGCCGGGCCACGGTGATTTGTTCCCGGCGCTGGCGGGTTCTGGCTGGCTCGAACGCCTGTTGGGCGACGGCGTGAAGTATTTGTTCGTATCCAACTCAGACAACCTGGGCGCCAGTCTCGACCTCACGCTGCTCAATTACCTGGCAAACTCTGGAAAGCCATTTCTCATGGAAGTGTGCGAGCGCACCGCGGCCGACCGCAAAGGCGGTCACCTAGCCCAGCGCGATGGCCGGTTGCTGCTGCGTGAATCGGCGCAATGCCCGACGGCAGATGAAGCCTCATTCCAGGACATCACACGCCATCGCTTTTTCAACACGAACAACCTTTGGGTCCGGCTCGATACGCTCGCGAAGCTGCTCCAGCAATACAACGGCATCATTCCCCTGCCCTTGATCAAGAACGTGAAGACCGTTGACCCGCGTAATTCAAGTTCGCCGAAGGTGGTGCAACTTGAGACTGCGATGGGCGCGGCGATTGAGTGCTTTGAAAACGCCGGGGCCATCGTCGTGCCGAGAACACGGTTCGCACCTGTCAAGACCTGCGCCGATTTGATGGCCATCCGTTCCGACGCTTACGAAATCACGCCGGACTGGCGCATCGAACTTCGCGTCGAACGCAACGGCCAACCGCCCGCACTCGACCTCGACAGCAAGCACTACAAGCTCGTCGATCAACTGGACGCGCTGACGCCTGACGGCCCGCCGTCGCTGAGGGATTGCCTGTCATTGACCGTGCGCGGGGCGGTGAGATTTCAACGAGGGAATGTAGTGCGTGGCAAAGTGACGATTGAAAACTCGGGGAGCGAAGCGGAAAAATTGCCATCCGGCGTTTATGCGGACGGGGCGTTTCGGGTGTGAACAAATCACCCACACCCTCAAACCTCGCGGTAGCGCCCTGGAGTGCGCCATCCCTCTGGTGCTGGGTTGCGGGCAAGCGCAGATATTCGGATCTTCGTCTTTCAGCCAGATAACTGCAGCCAAAAAGCGCTGGAGGGCCACCGCACTCCATGACGCAACCGCGCCACCTCGTGCCCCACGAACTACTTCGCCGCCTTGGCAAGTTCGCGATCACGGTGCCGGCGCACATGGGGGAAGTGTTCCTCCGCCACGATGTAGCCCACACACGTTGCTGACCCACAGCGGCAGGGATGATCTTCGAAGTCGGCAATGTCGTAACAGTAGTTGAAAGTGAGCTCCTCTTCAGCCTTGATATCGCGCAGCGCCGTGACCCAGATGCGGTCCTCATCCAGTTCGGTCTCGCAGTTCGGTTCGCAACTGTGGTTGATGAATCGGGCGGGGTTTGATTCCACGTTACCGTCGATGTCCCACTCCTCGTTGATGTAAAAGATGAAATAGTTGCCGTCCTCGCAACGCTTGGTGGCTTCGGCCTTGTCGATTTTCTCACCGACGTATTCGATGAGAGTGGTTCCGGCCGAAATGTCGCATTTGGCATAACCACCGGTCCCGTGGATGCGCGATTGTTCAAAGCGCACATACTGATTCTCCATAAGTAAACTGCGTAGCTCCTTTCTGATTGAGACTGAATTTGAAATCAGGATGTGAGAACTTCCGGCAGCACGGGCGGGAGAGCGGCGGTGAATTCGCCGCACTCCAAACGCCTCCCGCGAACCGATGACTCCGGGCAAACGCGACGGCGTCTGGACTGTGGTGACTTCAGCACCGCTTTCGTGCGGACTGGAAAACTCGCGATCATACTCTTACCGAGGTCCGCGCCCATAGCCTCTCTGCGAGCGATTGCCGCCACCGCTCCTCGGTTTGCCGCCACCAAATTTCCCCTGCGGCCGAGCTGCGGCAGTGGCAGAACGAAACAGGCGCCGATCAGAACGCGGTCCAAAACCGGATGACTGAAAGCCAGCCTTCAATCCACCCTGCGCCGACGATTGAAAAACTCCGGGGCGGGTTTGCAGCCTTTCGCCACGGGCATCCCTTTCGTGCGGGCCGTGATTGAAACTACGCCCCTTGTCGAAGGGTCGGCGCTGGTCACGATTTTCGTAAGGACGTCCATAACCCGGCTTTCCCCCTGGCCCACCACGAAAGCCGCCGCCGCCACTGCGCCGTTCATCTCCAGCGCCGGAGCGATTGAAGCCGCCGGGGCGTTGCCCCGGATAACCACGCTCGCCACGCTCAAAGTCTCGCTGCACGGGGTAGTCCTTCCGGCCAAAACCCGGTCGCGCCGGACGATCGCCAAAACTTCGGTCACGTCCGCCGCCACTGTATTCGCCCCCAGCGGGCATTCGACCATACCCCCCTTGACGCGCACCCCGCTCACGATAGCCGCCGCCAAAGGGTTTTCGCTCAAAACCGCCTTCGCGACCTTCAAACTTACGCGGACCGCCAAAGCTCCGCCCGGCTCCAGCCGGACGTTGCGGACGATCATCATAGCGACGCCTCGGGGCGCCCGCATCCCGATCATCGGAGCGATAAGGTGCTTCCCCGCGCGGGCGGCGGGGACCACGATCAAATTCACGAGGAGTGCGGGGACGAAACGGACGTTCGCCTGTGTCACGCGATGGCTCCGTAGCGAAGCCGCCCGAATCTTCATCCTGTTGCCAGTCGTTGCGCGGACGGTCATCGGAAAATTCACGAGGCGGACGGGACTCGCGTTGCTCGTCGCGCTGTTGCTTGCGCTTGGCCTTCTCAGCCAACCGGGTTTCTTCCAGACGCGCCTTTGGATGTTCCAAAGCCTTGCCGGGAGGCGTCAGGTTGGAGAGCGCCTGATTGGCCGCATCAAGGCCATACGCCTTCACGAACGCAGCGGTATCCGCCGTGATGCTGACTTCCTCCGCCATGAACGGATCTTTGTAGCTCAGGCTGATGGAGCGCAACCCGAGCTTGAGATCTGTTTTCTCCTCCGTCGTGGTCGGCACTTTGCCGTAAAGCTCATCGCCCCAGACCGGATGACCGACCGCCGCGAGATGCAGGCGAATCTGGTGCGTGCGTCCCGTGAGTGGCCAGCACATGACCAGCGCGCGATCGGCGCGTTTATCAATTACCCGGAACAATGTCTCGCTATCCTTGCCCTGCGCGTTGTTGACTTCCATGAGACCAGCACGGTCCTGCATCGGAGCGAGGCGCAGGCGACATTTCCACTCCACCACCTCCGGCACGCCCGTAACCACGGCCAGATAAACTTTCTGAACCTTGCGATCCTCAAACAACTCGGTGAACGCCGGCAACGCACCGGGTGCCTTGACCAGCAGGAGAACACCCGAAGTGTCGGCGTCGAGCCGGTGAACAAACCGGATGAACCTAAGGTTGCGGGATTTCGCCCAGAAGTCGCCCGCACTGACAGACGAGGTGAGCGCGGCGAAGAGGTTGCGAGCCGTGTTCTGCCAGGAAACCGGCGCGAGCATCCAGCCCTGCGGTTTATCAATAGCAATCACGTTCCGATCTTCATGGAGAATCGGAATCTTCAGCCCGTTGGCGAGTTCGATGTAAGGCAGCTTGGCCACGTGCAAAGGCTAGCAGGTAACTTCCCCGGGCCAAAGGGAATTGCTTGCGAGCGGCAACACGCTGAACCAAACCAGCCTGCAGAGCATGGGCCGAATTATTGGCGTGTGTTTCGCCGCATTTTGTGGACCCTAAAGAATCCAACTGACTATGCAACCGCGCCGCCTCGATCAAATTCTCGCCAACTACGGTTACTGTAGCCGTAGTGAAGCAAAGGTATGGGTGCGCAAGGGACGCGTTACCGTCGGGGATGTTGTGGCCAAAGGTGCGGAGAAAAAGGCTCCCCCTGAAACCGTGTTGGTGGATGGTCAGCCGATTGAATGCCTGGAGGGAATTTTGGTGCTCATGAACAAACCGGCGGGTTACGTCTGCTCGCACGATACTGACGAAGGTCCCACAATCTACGACTTGCTCCCCGCGCAATGGCTGCGCCGCAATCCACCTGTCACCACGGTTGGCCGATTGGACAAAGACACGACGGGTGTGCTGCTCATCACTGATTCTGGCGACCTCGTGCATCGTTGGACTTCGCCCAAGCACAAGGTGACGAAGATTTACGAGGTCAACGTAAATGCGGACATTCCCACCGGGACCGCCGAGCTTTTCGCTGCCGGAACACTAATGTTGGAAAGCGAGGACAAACCCTGCGCGCCAGCCCACTTGGAAATTCTTTCGCCACGCGAGGCTCGACTCGAACTCACTGAGGGGCGTCATCACCAAGTGAAGCGGATGTTCGCGAGGCAAGGTTGCGAGGTGACCCGCCTGCATCGGAGCCGCTTTGGGGAGTTTGCGGTCGGCGAACTGCAACCGGGCCAATGGAAGCTGCTAGCGCTGCCAAGCCCTTGAGGCTGCCGAAAGCGGGTGCAGAAGACACCGATGTGCAAACGCTAACGCGCAGCCCCAACGCACTCTTGTTCGCGAAACGTCTGGAATGCGCCCGTCTTCAGCGGCGCTTTGGGGAGCAGCCTTTAATAGATCAGAAAAACAGGTTGCCCCACCCTGCTCCGCTGTTATGTTGCACTCGTGGTGACAAACTTGAACCTTCGACTTTCGCTGAACGGGTTGCTGATTGGCAGCACGGCGGTTGGGGTCTAGGCTCGCATCCAGAACGATTTTACAACCCCACTGCCAGACGGCGGTGGGGTTTTTGTTTTGCCTCGCCGCCGACGGCCCAAATCAACACAATGAAGGCAACAACAATGCTAAAGAATCCGTCTGCGAAATATCGTCCGTTCCCGCCGGTGACTTTGCCGGACCGGCAATGGCCCAATCGCGTCCAGACCGAAGCGCCACGCTGGTGCAGCGTGGATTTGCGCGATGGCAATCAGGCGCTCGCCGTGCCGATGAATGTCAGCCAGAAGCTGGAGTTGTTTCACGCGCTGGTGAAATGCGGCTTCAAAGAGATCGAAGTCGGCTTCCCATCGGCATCGAATACGGAATTCACCTTCAACCGACGCCTGATCGAGGAGCGTCGCGCGCCGGATGACGTATGGTTGCAGGTGCTGGTGCAGGCCCGCGAGGACTTGATCGAGCGCACGGTGGAATCGTTAATGGGCGCAAAGCGGGTCATCATCCACATGTATAACTCGACATCGCCCGCCCAGCGGCGCGTGGTGTTCGGCAAGTCGAAGGACGAGATCAAAGCCATCGCGGTGAAGGGTGCTCAGATGATCAAGGACCGGCTGCACCGGTTGAAGGGCACCGAAATCATGTTACAATACTCACCGGAAAGTTTTTCCGCGACGGAGGTGGAGTTCGCCAAGGAGATTTCCGAAGCGGTCATGGATGTCTGGCAACCGACCCCTGAGCACAAGATGATCTTGAATCTGCCGGACACGGTCGAGGTCGCCATGCCCAATGTCTATGCCGACCAGATCGAATGGATTTGCCGGAACATCAAGAACCGCGCCTCCCTCGTTGTCAGCTTGCACACCCACAACGACCGCAGCACGGGCGTGGCCGCAACGGAGCTGGGCTTGTTGGCCGGCGCGGATCGCGTCGAGGGCACGCTGTTCGGGAATGGCGAGCGCACGGGCAATTTGGACATCGTCACCGTGGCGATGAATCTCTACATGCACGGGATCGATCCCAAGTTGGACCTCAGCAATTTGAACGGATTGATTGATGTATATGAACGTTGCACCGGCATGACCGTGCCTCCGCGTCATCCCTATGCGGGTGAACTGGTGTTCACCGCCTTCAGCGGCTCGCATCAGGATGCGATCAAGAAGGGTTTGGCCGAATGGGAAAAGGGCGGACGCCCGCATTGGGATGTGCCCTATCTCACAATTGACCCGGGCGACATCGGCCGCGAATACCGCGAGGTCATCCGGGTGAACAGCCAATCCGGCAAGGGCGGCGTGGCTTACCTGCTGGAATCAGAATTTGGCATCGCCTTGCCCAAGGACATGCAGCGCGAGTTTGGTCCCATCGCGAATGACGAGGTGGACCGGTTGGGCCGCGAAGTCAGCGGTGCGGAGTTGAAGGCCATGTTCTGGCGCGAATACATCGAGCGCGAGTTTCCCTGGCAGTTGGAGGGGTTTGAAACCGAGAGCAAGAACGGCGTCGTTCGGTGCCGGGCGAAACTGTTGCGCGAAGGCAAACCCACGGACCTCACCGGTGAAGGCAACGGACCACTGGCAGCGCTGGTACATGCATTCGGTTCAGCCAATGCGCCTAAGTTTGAAATCACCAATTACAGCGAGCACTCCCTGAGCGCGGGCGAGGAGGCCTCGGCGATTGCCTACATTCAGGTGAAACTGGCTGATGGTCGCACCCGCTGGGGGGCTGGAGTGGATACCAACATCGAACTGGCCTCCATTAGGGCCGTATTGAGTGCCATTAATCGGACGTAATCGTCGCAAAGCGGATGGATTTTTATCCGGGCCTTGCTAGGTTACACCCCATGAATGTGCGAATCGCGGCTGTTCTGGCTCTGTTGACGTCAGCCCTGCTAGCCGCGCCCCAGGTTCAAGCACAGGCGGTTGCTCAACCGGCTCCGCCGTTAGTGCCCGTTTTGGCACCGCTCACTCCTGTGGTGCCTGCGCCACCCACGCCCCCGCCACAAGTCGGCGAGCTCGCCACTTCGATCATCACTTGGAACACTTTGGACAAGGCGGTCTCGGTGGACTTCGGAACCGTCAACGTCCCGTACGAATTCCTGTTCACCAACGTCAGTACCGAACCTGTCACCATTCTCAGCGTGCGCACCTCCTGCGGTTGCACGACCGCCCAGTTGCCACCCATGCCGTGGACTATCCCGCCCGGCAGCAACGACGCGTTGAACATCACCATGAACCTGATCGGCAAAGCCGGCACGGTGGTGAAGAGCGTCACCATGCAAACGGACAAGGGAATGAAAAACCTGCTGGTCCGCTGTACCATACTGCAATTGCAATCGTCCACCCAGATGGCCAGTGGAATGCGCGAACACAACCAAATGCTTGCCTTGGCTGATCCGCAGGCGATTTTCAAAGGCGATTGTGCGAATTGCCATGCCGAGCCAGCCAAAGGCAAACTGGGCAAGGAACTCTACACTGCGGCCTGCGGCATCTGCCACGAAGCCGAGCATCGGGCAAGTTCCGTGCCCGACCTGAAGGTTGCCAAGCAAGAGCGCAACGCCGAGTATTGGCGCAATTGGATTTCCGGCGGAAAGCAAGGCACGATGATGCCCGCCTTCTCGGTCGGCTTGGGTGGCATTCTAACCGACGAGCAAATCGGCTCATTGGTGGAGCACTTGATGAAAACCATGCCCACCAAGCCCAACCTTTCCACGCACGCCGGAGCAGCGGTGCCCGCAGCCGCCGCGCATTGAGGCACCAGCCTCCCGTGGAGCCGGCTCTACTCAGTGGGAATGGCAGGGGCTGGCAGGGAGTTCAAGCCGCCGATGACCGGATGAAGCTTCGAAAGCAGCACCGACACAGCCTCCGGAGTGACTGCCACCACTTCTCAACCTAACGCCCCACGGCCAGGCGGCTTCAATTTGCTTACGAAATCGCTCGGGCTCATGGCGGTTGCGGACAGTAAATGCTCCGCCAACGGGCAGTTCCAGCCTCGTCCCGATGCTGAGCGGACGCTTTTTCGGACACGACATCTGGCGCACGTCGAGCACTGGCACTGCGCTTGAATGGGATAAGCTGGCCATGGGAACCA
Organism: Pedosphaera sp.; assembly: GCA_017853715.1. Classification (GTDB taxonomy): domain Bacteria; phylum Verrucomicrobiota; class Verrucomicrobiia; order Limisphaerales; family DSYF01; genus DSYF01. Next base: position 23,560 of record JAFMIZ010000016.1, on the reverse strand, counting down.
AGGGTTAAACCAGAAGTTTAGCTCGACTAATGTTTCAAAGCGTCGGTAGCATCGAGAACTGCGAACTCGCGCGAACCGAGTGAGGTAAATACAGCGGCATGGAAAGCAGCCCGCCCGCTTTGAGCAGTTGCTTTTGGCCTGCGAGGCTGAATTTGCATTCGCCGCTTAACGCCTCCACCAGCGGGTGCTGGAGTGAAGTGTGTTCAGTCAGATCCTGTCCTCAGCAAAGCCAGACAGGACAATCCGGCAATTGGAATTCGGCATTGATGTCCGGCTCACGATGCCGTGGTCGTCGAATCGGCGCTCTTCCGCCAGCGAAAGACACTTGGGAGCATCGGGATTGATCTCCGGCAACTCAGCCATGCAGTCAATGTGACTGCGGACTGCAGCGACGGCTTTGACCTGCATCAATAGAAGCGACCCGACTCCCGGCGATGGGTCGCGCGGTAAACACCAGCTAATTCCATCCGCCGACGCTCGAAATTATCCCGGGCAAAATCTTTGACCGCTTCCGAAACTTTCCCTAGCTTCGCGTGTGTAACAACTGACACGTTGCATGGCGTTTATTTCGTTGAAGGGTTTCCTGTCGCTGACCGGCTTGGCCACCACCGCGCAGTTCGAGGAGTGGAGCAAGGCTTGGCGCGTTGCCGTGGACAGCGGGTCCCAAGAAACGCTCCTCGCTTTCATCTGCCGCGAGCGCGGCATGGCTGAAGACGTGTTTCTGCAATCGTTGGCTAAAGGACTTGGCTGGCCCTATCTCGAACTTACCAAAACCACCGTCGCCAACGAGGCACGCAACAAAATTTCGACCAAGGTCGCCTTCCAGCACCACGTTCTTCCCACCCAACTGATCGAAGGCGTCTTGCAAGTGGCCGTGAGCAATCCATTCGACACCGCGATGCTCAATGCGGTGCGCTTCGATGCTAAAGGGCCGGTGCAGTTCGCACTCGCTCCCATGGCGGAAATCGAGAAGGCGTTGAAGAAATATTACGGTGTCGGTGCTGAGACGTTGGATGAAATGTCTGGCGAAGACGAGGCGATGGATCTCGACCTGCCCCTTGACAAGGAAATCACCGAAGGCGACCAAGAAGCGAGCGTCATCAAGTTCGTCAACCAAATCATCTGGGAAGCCTACAAGGACCGAGCCACAGACATTCACTTTGAGCCGCAGGAAGACGAACTGCGCATTCGCTACCGCATCGACGGCATTCTGCACCAGACGCCAATGCCGCCCCAGTTGAAACGCTTCCAGTCCGCACTCATCTCGCGCATCAAGGTGATGAGCGGGATGAACATCGCGGAAAAACGCCTCCCGCAGGACGGCCGCATCAACGTGCGCATCAAGGGCGAGGAAATTGACATCCGCGTCTCAACGGTGCCGACGGTTTACGGCGAATCGGTTTCACTCCGCTTGCTGACGCGCGGCAAGATCTTCCTCAGCCTCGACAAGTTGGGTTTTGCGCCGCAAGACGAGTCCGCAATTCGCGAACTCATCGTCAAACCGCACGGCATCGTCCTCATCACCGGCCCCACCGGTTCCGGCAAGTCCACCTCGCTTTACGCGATGTTGAGTTCCATCAACTCTATCCAGAAGCGCATCATCACCGTCGAGGAACCGGTGGAGTATGAGTTGCGCGGAATCAACCAGATTGCTGTCCGCCCGGAAATCGGACTGACGTTCGCTGTCGGTCTGCGTCACATTTTACGCCAGGACCCGAACGTCATCATGGTTGGTGAGATTCGCGATTTGGAAACGGCTGAGATTGCCATTCGCGCCGCGCTCACCGGTCACTTGGTGTTCTCCACGCTGCACACCAACGACTCACCAAGTGCTTTCACCCGCTTGATTGACATGGGCATCGAACCGTTCCTCGTGGCTTCCTCCATCGAGGCCATTATGGCCCAACGTCTCGTGCGCACGATTTGCAAGCATTGCAAGACCGAGCAAAGCGTCGACAAAGCTTATCTCAAACGCATCGGTTATCCCGAGGACGAAATTCCTACCGCCAAGTTCTGGCACGGCACCGGATGCGAAGAGTGCCGTCAGCTCGGCTATCAAGGCCGTCTCGCGATTTACGAATTGCTCGTGGTCAATGAGACGCTTCGCCCGTTGATTCTGCAACGCGCCGCCGCCTCGACGATTGCCCAGCGCGCGATCGAGGGCGGTATGAGAACCTTGCGCGTGGATGGCTGGAACAAAGTGCGCAACGGCCTCACCACCATTGAAGAAGTGCTGCGCGTCACCCAAACCGAGGAACATTTGGATTCGCTGATGGAAGGCAAGACCGAGATTATCACACGAGGCTGAGATGGCTGCCAAACGCTGGAACAATTGCAACGTCCTTGCCACTGGAGCCGAAGCCCTGCGCCTGTGGCAGTTCGACTTGAGGGGAAATGCTTTCAAGCTGTCGCGTGAACTTACCCTCCGTGGCACCGAAGCACTGCCAGACTCCGTCAAACGATCATGGAGTTCCCTGTGGCAACCAAGGCTGAATGTCGCCTGCCTGCCGGCTGACCGTGTATTCGTGCGCGCAGCGCAATTTCCCAAGGCCAGCTTTGAGGAAACCCTCGCCATGGTGGGCTTGCAGATGGAGAAACTATCTCCCTTGCCCGTCGGCCAGATCGTCTGGACGATGCATTGCCTCGACCATCCGGATGGCAACCAGCAAACGGTCATTATTGTCATTGCCGCCACCGAATCGGTTGAGGGGTTTCTCGGCAAACTGGAAGCACAAGGTTACCTCGCCGACCGGCTTGAGTTGCCGGCGCTGGACCAATTGCTCGGCACCAAGATCCAAGGTGACGGCGCATGGGTCTATCCTGAGGCGCTCGGCAGTGTGGATTCCGCATTGGTGGCATGGTGGTATGCTGGCGTGTTGCGCAGCATTGATTTGCTGACTTTGCCCGCCACCTCGGACCGCGTTGCGGTGCTGCGCGAACAGCTGCTGCACATGGCGTGGGCCGGTGACATGGAAGGTTGGCTGACTTCCGCTCCGAAATGGCATCTCGTCGCCGCGCACGGCACCAACCCCATCTGGAGCACTGCCTTGCACGAAGCATTGGGTGAGGACTTTGAAATGGTCGCGCCGCTGGCCACGAATGAACTGGCTGCTTGCACCGTTCAACGCGTTGCGACTCACATTGCATCTGCCAGCCTGATGCCGCCAGGCTATGCCGAGCGGTATCGCCAGCAATTCGTGGATCGCCTGTGGATGCGAGGCCTGGGCGCCCTCGTGCTCCTCTACATCGCGGGCCTCATCGTCTATTTTGGCTGGCTGGGAGTGGCTAAATTCCGGACCGGCCGCGTTGAAAGCCAGGTTGCCGCACTCTCCCTCAGCTACACCAACGCACTCCAGATGCGCGACCGCTACAACGTGCTGAAGGACCGGCAGGAATTGAAATACGCCGCACTCGACTGTCTCCGGCTGGTGGCGCAGGTCCAACCGGAAGGTGTCACGCTGGAAGGTTTCAATTTCAGCGATGGACAACGCCTCAGTCTCAACGGCACGGCTTCTCCAGACGCGGTGGATAAGCTCATCGAGTTCCCGAACGACCTGCGGAAATCCTCCATCGAGGGAAAACCCGTTTTCAAAGACACCGGCGACCCGTTGAGTTATCGCTCCACTGCCAGCGGCGTGATCACCTGGAATTTCAGCCTCGAACTCAGACGCACTGAACTCAATTGATGAATGCATTCGACAAATTGAATCTGCGCCCCTTCGAGCGACGCCTTGTGGTCGTGGTGGGCATCATTCTGTTCATAGTCGTGCAGTTCCTATACATCTGGCCGCACTTCGGCGACGCCAGCAAAATGGACCTGCGACGTGAAAAGGCATTGAAAGAGCTGGCGACGCGCAAGGCGAGCATTGCCGAGACCAACAAGTTTGCCGCAGACTTGAAAAAGCTTCAGGGGGAAGGTTTGGACATTCCCCCGGAAGATCAGGCCGTAACTCTCATGCGCACGGTGCAATCGCTCTCCTCCCAGTCCCGCGTGCAGATCCTGAACACCTCCAAGCCGTTCAACACCACGAACCAGTTCTTCATGGAACAAAGCCTCACGGTCTCGACGGTATCGGAGGAAGGTCCGCTGGTGGATTTCGTCCACAAACTTGGCGAAGGCAATTCGCTCATCCGCGTGCGTGACCTGACGCTTCGTCGCGACCAATCTCAAACCAAGCTCAACGCCAGCATCAAGCTGGTGGCCAGCTATCAAAAGACCGCGGGCACTGCCCGCGCCACGGGCAACCGGCCCCCTGCCCCGACGGCTGCCAAGCCTGCAACGTCCACCTCAACGAAGAAATAATTGTGAAAACGATACTGCCCACTCTCCTGCTGACAGCTGCTTACGCGCTCGGCCAGCCCGCGATTCCTGCCCCGCCCGGTGTGCCCACGCCTACCACCGCCACCACTGCCGAGGGCGACAAGGCCATCACGCCCAGCAAGCTTGGCACGCTCACGGAAGCGGATTTGAATGCCGTGTATGGGCCGAGCGAGATCAATTTGAAGGCGGCCACGGTCGACGAGTTCCTGACCTTGTATTCCGAAACGGTGAACCGGATCATCCTCCGGCCGAGCACCTTGCCCGCCCCTACGATCACGGTGAAAAACCATATTCCCCTGACCAAGCGCGAAGTGATTCAGATGTTTGACGCCATTTTGGGGATCAACGGCATCGCCATTATTAATGTCGGCGACAAATTTGCAAAAGCGGTTCCAGTCGCTCAAGCCAATCAAGAAGGCGCTCCCATCGGCCAGGGCGACAAAGCCGGCCTTTCTGAGATGGGCCAATACGTGACCCACGTGGTGCAGTTGAAATATGTGAAGCCGAGTGAAATGCTTCCTATCATCCAGCCGTTCGCCAAGATTCCCAATTCGATTCTGCCCGTTGAAGCCAATGGCATCCTCGTCATCCGCGATTTCTCTGAAAACGTGAAGCGCATGTTGGAAATGATCGAACAGGTGGATGTGAACGTTCCGGCAGAATACATCTCCGAGGTCATCCCGATCAAATACGCCCTTGCCGGTGACATCGCCAGCGCTCTGAACAGTCTGAGCGGCAGCGGTGGTGGCGGCACTACGGTAGGCGGATCTTCCGGAGGCACCAGCCGCTCGAGCAGCCGCGCCAGTCGGGGCTCATTTGGCGGGGGCATCGGGGGAGGCAGTATCGGCGGCGTCGGTGGAGGTTACAACACCCAGCAGGCGGGTGGCATCGGCGGCGTGGGTGCCGTTGGCGGGGCGGGAGGTACAGGTGGCACCTTCACGGATCGTCTTCGTAACATCATCAGCCGAGCCAGCTCACCTACTGCCTCCGGCGATATCACGGTCATTGGCGAAACCAAGATCATCGCCGACGAGCGCACCAACTCACTGCTTGTCTATGCCACCCGTCAGGACATGGCCACCATCAAGGACGTCATCTCCAAGCTGGACGTGGTGCTGGCGCAAGTGCTGATCGAATCCATCATTCTGGGCGTGAGCGCTGACAAAGACTGGGAACTTGGCGTTTCCGCCGCCCAAAAGCCGAAGAATCTTGGTAATGATGCCGTTGGTGCGGGCATCATGAACAACGATAAAGGCTCCTTGGTCGAGAATCTTGGAAGCCTGTTCGTCACGAATGCGGCTGCTAGCTTGGGAGGCTTGAACTATTTCGGCAAGATCCAAGACGACTGGCTAGTGGCCATAAAGGCTCTCTCGTCCGACGGCAAAACCGAAGTTCTGCAACGGCCCATCATCATGACGACACACGCAACGCCCGGACAATTCTTCGTAGGTAACACAGTGCCCTATGTCACCAGTCAATATTACGGCGGCGGTTTTGGTGGTGGGCCCAGTTCCTCGTATCAGCAATTGCGCGTGGGTATTCAACTGACGGTCACCCCGTTCATCAATCCCGACGGCATCGTGGTCATGAAAATTGACCAAGCCATTGAAGAAATTGACGGATCAACCCCGATCGAGGGCGTTGGCAATGTGCCCAATACCGCCAGCCGCACCCTGTCTGCCGACATTACCGTGCGCGACCGGGACACCATCGTGCTTGGTGGTTTTATCCGCGACTCAGACACCAAGAACAGGTCTGGGGTTCCCCTGCTCAAAGACATCCCCGTCTTGGGGACACTTTTTCGCAGTACCAGCAACGAGAAGGATCGCCGCGAGTTGCTGGTTTTGATGCGACCAACCGTGTTGAAAACTCCCGAACTTGCGGCTATGGGATCAAAGCTGGAACGCGAGCGCGCCAGGGGCGTGAACAAGTTTTCTGAAAAGATGGCCGAAGAAAGTGCGGACGTTGACGCTCAGATGGACGCCTTGGGTGAAACCAAACCGTTGCCGAAGGATGAGGTTGTGCCCCCCGAGACGCAGAAGATGCGCGAAGCAGTGCAAACCGCTCCGGTTGCAAAACCGGTACCAGTCATACCAGCCCCTGTTCCCGCCCCAGCGCCGGCGCCCGAGGCGAGCAAAGCCGCGACCCCCGTGCCCGCTCCTGAACCGGCCAAAGCAGTCGGGCCTGCTGCATCAGCGCCACTCAGTGAAACCGCTGAGACGGTTGATTGGACGAAGCCGACCCCAAAACAACCCTCTCCCAAGAAGTCTGCGGCGAAGCCGAAGGATCCCTTCAAAACCGTTCAGCCCATGACAGAACAGGAGATCAAAGCGTTTGGTAGGGAATAAGCGACTTCAAGTTTCCAGACGCAAACGGCGGGCAGAAAACTCTGCCTGCCGTTTTGCTTTGGGAGAAGCTTTACCGGTCGCTATAGCCCTGCGGGTTCTTGCTGTGCCACTTCCAGGCACTTTGAATGATACTGCGCACGTCCGTGCGAATCGGCTTCCACCCAAGTTCCTTACGAATCTTGTCGCTACCAGCCACCAGCGTGGCCACATCACCACCGCGGCGAGGTCCATACTCGGCTCTGATGTCCTGCCCGGTGATGCTGCGCGCTGTTTCGATCACTTCTTTCACTGAGAACCCGGCGCCGTTACCGAGATTGTAAGTGCGGCTGCCTTTGTGCAAGGCTTCCAACGCGAGGATGTGCGCCTGCGCCAGATCCACCACATGGATGTAATCACGCACACAAGTGCCATCGCGCGTTGGATAGTCTGATCCGAACACGGTCACCTTCTCGCGCTTGCCTTGCGCCACTTGTAAGGCGACAGGGATCAAGTGCGTCTCGGGGTTGTGATCCTCGCCACGCTCTGCGGTTGCCCCGGCTGCGTTGAAATACCGTAGGCACGCGGAGCGGAGCCCGTGCGTTTTATCGAGCCAGTAAAGCATCCGCTCGATGAAGAACTTGGATTCGCCATACGGACTGCCTGGAATGATCTGCACCGTCTCATCAATAGGAATCTTCGCCGGGTTGTCGAACAAGTTTGCCGTCGAGGAGAGGATGAAGCGCTTCACGCCATGCTCCAAGACGACCTGAAGCAGATTCGAGCCGTTGGTGACGTTCTCGCCGAGATAGAGAAACGGAGTCTGCATGGACTCACCTACGAGGCTCCGTGCCGCAAAATGCATCACCGCCTCGGGCTTGTGCTCATTGAATAACGCGTGGATGGCTTGGATATCAGCCAAATCGCCCACGACGAGTTTAGCCTGGGGATGCACCGCCGCACGATGCCCCTGGCTTAGGTTGTCGAACACCACAACGTCGTGACCTGCCCTGATCAGTTCTTCGGTTGCAACGCTGCCAATGTATCCAGCTCCACCGGTGACTAATACTTTCATGTTGTTGCTCTGTCACTTGTGACGATAATGAACACTTGGCAGGTCGCGCAATCGCTGAGCCGCCTGCTCTGCGGTGAGGTCGCGCTGGGCCTCGGCAAGCATTTCGTAGCCGACCATGAATTTCTTCACCGTCGCCGAACGCAAGAGTGGCGGATAGAAGTGCGCGTGCAACTGCCAGTGCGCGGCATCCCCTTCCCCGTTCGGCGCGGCGTGCCAGCCCATGGAATATGGGAACGAGGTTTCAAACAGGTTGTCATAACGAGTAAGAAACGCCTGCATGATTTCCGCCAGCGCCGTCCGCTCCGCATCATTCAAGTCTGGTAAACGCAAGACGGGCCGCAACGGGAGCAGCAAGACTTCATAAGGCCACACCGCCCAGAAAGGAACGACGGCCAGCCAGTGATCGTTCTTCGCCACGATGCGCTTCCCCTCGGCCAGTTCGCGCCGCGCGTAGTCCAGCAAAAGGACTGAGCCCTTCTTCTGCGTATAAGCTCGCTGCTCACGATTTTCGATGGCCAGCTCGTTGGGCACGTAATTGCCAGCCCAGATTTGGCCATGCGGATGCGGATTGGAACATCCCATGACCGCGCCTTTGTTCTCGAACACCTGCACCCAGCGATGGCGTTGGCCGAGTTCGGCCGTCTGACTCGCCCAAACGTCCACGACCTTGCGTATGTCCGGCACGGCCATTTCCGCCAGCGTCAAATCGTGACGCGGCGAGAAGCAAATCACCCGGCACTCACCGCGAGCTGGTTCGGTGCGCAGCAAGTCGTCTGCTGCGCCACCCGCCTCGGGCGTGCCGGGTAACAGAGCCGAGAAGTCATTCGTGAAGACGAAGGTGGAATCATACTTCGGATTCACGTCGCTGCCCACGCGCTGATTGCCCGGACAAAGGTAGCACTTGGGATCGTATCGCGGACGATTGTCTGGCGCGGCTTTCTCCACCTGCCCCAGCCATGGACGCTTGGTGCGATGTGGCGACACGAGGACGTATTCTCCGCGCAACGGGTTATAACGCCGATGCGGATGTTCGTCGAAATTGAAAGGTATAGCCATTCAGTTGGCTAAAGTTACGGACGCCGAGCGGGCCAGTTTCCCGGCGTCATTTCTGCCCGCGAGCGGGACCAGACGGAAGCTGTAAGTCTGCGGCTGGCAGGGAATCAAACAAGGTTCATGCGGCCATGCGCCCCAGCTGTCATCGCCACCGACACCCTGAGACTTCCAATCCAGGTTCAGCACGGTGAAGTTGCGCTGCGGGAGTTCATGCGGATGCTTGACGCTTTGCAGGTCGTCAGTGGTATGGGGGATCGCATTCACGTTGAGCAACGGCTCTCCAATGGCGAGCAAGCCAACGCCCTTTTGATTGGTCAAAGCGACCCACCGCACGTCCGTCTTGTTGCCGCTATCGCCCGGCTCGACGTAGTCCATGCAGAACTGGTCGCGCACGGAACCAGCGTAACGTCCCACTGGCGCGTCCTTGCGATCGCCATACGTCTCTTGCGGTCCCGGGCCAAACCACTCCATGCGGCCGAATCCGGACGGCATCACCATTTGCATTCCCAAACGCGGCAGGTAAGGCAGGTTGGTGTCGCCGGGATTGAACTGGGCGCTCACATGAATCTCACTCTCAGTCACCGTGTAGGTCGTCTGCCAGCGCGCATTAACTTTTGGCAGTTCATGCACGGCCGTGACCACGACCCGGCCCGGACCACGTGAAATATTGAATTTCTCCAATGTCGCGCCCTGCCTTGCCTCCTTCCAGACTCCCTGCGGATTGGGACGGTTTTGGAAGCGACGCCGTTCCTGATCGGTCATCTGGCGCTTGGCGAGTTCAAGGTGGTCATCGGCCATTTTCCGACCCCGCTCATTGTCGGTGGGCGCGCGCCAGAAATCGGGCTGAAGGGGAGACTGAACCAATTCGGTGCCGTTCACCTTCCACGAAACCATGGTGCCAGCGGCAGGATCAAACTCGACCTCGTAGCCACTGCCGTGGATGACGGTCCGCCCACCCTCGTCGGCAACGATCAGCATGGAGTTACCCGAGGAGCGAGGCGCAACTGGCGCGGCATCCGGCAGCTTGAATTGGTCCCAGGCCAGCTCGTGACCCTTTTCCGCCCACGGCAGATCGCGTTTCAAATGGAAACTGAGATTGAGTAAGTATTCCACGCCGGGCTGCGGCTCGAAGGACTTCACCGGCAAGGTCAGAGCGGTCGTTGCGTAGGGGGCAAGGTCGGGAGCCGCCAGCTTGCCCGATTGCAGACGCTTGCCATCGCCCGTGAGTTGCCAGCGGATTTCGGCGATGTCCTTCAGATTGGTGAAGTCATACCAGTTCTTCACACTGATGGTGCGTGCTGCGAGGTCAGCGGGCTGGCAATGGATGTATTGATACACATGCTTCACCTCCAACGTGCCGGGCTTGATGGCGCGATCTGCTGTTACAAGACCGTTGCAGCAGAAATTGTCATCGCTGGGAACATTCTCAGGCCCGAAGTCACCGCCGTAAGCCCAGAAAGTTTTGTCCAACCGTTTGGTTGGCCAAAACCTTGAGCGATCAAGCCGTGATTGTGGCTGGCGCAACCCCTGATCCACCCAATCCCAGATCGAACCGCCTTGCAGGAAAGGCCGCGAGTAAATCAGATTCCAATACTCCCACATGCCGCCATTGCTGTTGCCCATGGCATGCTGATATTCGCACAAAATAAAAGGACGCTTCTGCTGCTTGGACGAATATTTTTCCAATCGATCAGGCCGGGCATACATCGGGCAGACGATATCCGTATGCGCCTTCTCTTCCGCCTGTTCGTAGTGAACCGGACGGCTGTTGTCGCGCCGTTTGATCCATGCAGAAGTGGCCTCAAAGTTCGGTCCATCACCGGCTTCATTGCCCAGCGACCAAATGATGATAGATGCGTGGTTTTTGTCGCGCTCCACCATGCGCACCATTCGATTCATGTGCGCCGCCGCCCATTCAGGCTTTTTCGCCAGGGTCTCCGGGCCATACCCCATGCCGTGGCTTTCGATGTTGGCTTCGTCAATCAAGTAGATGCCGTATTGATCACACAAATCATACCACGCCGGCACGGAGGGATAATGACAATTGCGGACAGTGTTTATGTTATGCTGTTTCATCAGTTTGATGTCCTGAATCATTCGCTCGCGGGTAACCACCTGACCTAAGTCAGGGTCGTGCTCGTGCCGGTTGACACCCTTGATGAGAACACGGCGACCATTGACTAGAAGATTGCCATCCCTGAGCTCCACCTCGCGGAACCCCACGTTGATCGGAATCACCTCGATCACTTTTCCCGCCCGGTCACTCAACGAAAGGAGCAGCCGGTAAAGGTTCGGCGTTTCTGCAGACCATTTGAGCGGGTTAGCAACCTCCACCTCAATCGCGCCCTCCGCCTCGCCACCAGCGACGGGCCGCATCAGGATGGCCTGATTGAACACAGGCTTTCCCACAGCATCGAGCAATTGAGCTTCAGCCGTCACCTCTGCTCCGGCTTGCGTGAGGTTTTGGATCACTACATTCAACTTGAGCCGGGCGTTTTGGTAATCAGCATCGAGATCAGTTTTCACTTCAAAGTCGCGAATGTGCAGATCGGGCGGCGACCAAAGATAGACATCACGGAAAATACCACTCAAGCGCCAGAAATCCTGATCTTCAAGGTAGGACCCGTCGCACCACCGGAAGTTCTCCACCGCGATCAGATTTTTGCCCTTCTTGAGGTGGGAGGTGATGTCGAACTCGACCGGCGTGCGGGAGTCCTTGCCCATGCCCACTTTTTGTCCGTTGACCCAAACGTAGAAGAATGAATTAACACCATCGAACGTCAGCAGGACACGCCGACCATCCCAGTCATCTGGGATCGTAAAGGTGCGGCGGTAGGAGTTCACCGTGTTGTTGGGATCCATCTCGGGCACAACCGGCGGAGTGGGTTTGGTATCCCAAGCCCAAGGATATTTGATGTTTACATAAATCGGGATGCCGTAGCCGTGCATTTCGACGTTGGCGGGCACAGGAACAACCTCCCACCTGGAATCATCAAAATCAGGCTGCCAGAAATTGGCCACTCTGCCGCTGTGATTGGCGGCGTAGTGGTATTTCCAATCCCCGTTCAGGGAACGATAGAAAGGAGATTTGACGCGCTCGGCATTGGAGACCGGCCCAATCTTGCGAGCCGTCTTCGCGTCCGGGCAAATCACCATCGTGGCGTGGGGCGCCAGGTTGTTGACGCCCGTGAGTTCTGGATTTTGCCAGTCCTTGATTGGACTTGAGGTGGATTGCGCCAGAAACGGGACGCCCAAAATCAGCACTCTGATAGGGGTGACCAGCGCGGCACGGAGGAAGAAATTGCGACAGTTTTTCATAAATGCATCGAGAATACTGACTGTGTCCGCGCCAACGAATGACGCGTATTTCATTTGCTGCCCGCCGGACCGGGGAGTGATCCAGCAAAGCCACGAAACTGTAGTCCGCCCGCTCTGAAACAACAAATGGCTGGTGCCAGGGGGGAGAGTCGAACTCCCGACCAAAGGCTTATGAGTCCTCTGCTCTACCACTGAGCTACCCTGGCAACAAGCGGCGAATAAAATCGGAAACCCGCTCCGATGTGTCAAACCGAATGATGCCTAATTTCGGACCCAACTCTCCAATTTACCGTCGGGATTGAAGGTCAATCGCAATATTTTATCACGTGGACCCGGTCCGACGGATTGCGAGACGCCCACCCCCACCGGCCCGCTGTAAGAGCCGAAGCCAAGGGACAATCCACCTGAACGCGAACGACCCACCACCCACTCGACCACCCTCTTGCCATCCGACAGCTTCGACTCCCGGTCCGGCGGCCCTAGCTCCACCACGGCTTGATCGTAGGTGAAGTTGCCGACTCGAGAATCCCAATCCGCTTTCGGCTTTGAGGCGCAGCCGCCTAAAAGCAAGCCTGTTAGGGCAAGCAGCAAAGTTCCCATCGACACAAAATTTGTTCCCATGCCTCCAAGCTTAGGATGAAAGATTCCATTTGCAAGCAGGCTACAGCCTACAAATCGCAAGACTCACCGGGCTGGAGCAGGTGCAAAGTTTTACCCTTGGCGTTGAATCTGGACTTCGCAACAGCGCCATCAATCTTGATGGGGGGAAAAGTGTCGTAATGGACGCCCATAATCTGATCGCACTTCACAAACTCTGCCGCCCGGAGGGCGTCGTCCACGCCCATGGTGAAATTGTCGCCGATGCAAAGAACGGCGAAATCAAGCCGGGTGGTCATCGGGATTAACTGCATATCGAGCGTCAACGCCGTGTCGCCCGAGTAATAAAAATTCCCCCCTCGGGTCTCGATTACGAATCCACCCGGATTGCCGCCATAGCTGCCGTCCGGCAGCATGCTCGAGTGGACGGCGTTGACCAACTTCGCGCGGCCAAATTCAAAATCACATCCGCCGCCGTGATTCAGCGCGTGCATTTTTTTCAGCCCCTGTTTGGCCAGCCATTCGATGATCTCGAAATTTGAGATCACCATTGCCCCCGTGCGTCTGGCGATCTCAATGGCGTCGAGCATGTGATCGTCATGGCCATGCGATATGAGGATGAAGTCCGCCGGAACTCGTGACACATCAATCTCCCTTGCCAGGGGATTTCCGGTGATGAAGGGATCGAACAACAGATGCTTGCCGCCCGCAACAACACTGAAACAGGAATGTCCGTAGTAGATGACTTTCATAATGGGCTGGTTGAAGTTTACATTGTCCCAATATTCGCCGTCATCGCAGCCAGTCAAGCAGCCAACGCAAGCCGGCAAACGAACAAGGGCGAGGATCACTCCTCGCCCTTGTGAAATCTGTGGCGTATACCCCTCTACTTGGCGGCTTCAACCACCTTTTCGCCCTTTTCCTTGACCAGCGTTGCACCCTTGCCGATGCGCTTGCGCAGGTAAGTCAGCTTGGCGCGGCGAACTTCGCCCTTCCGCTCAACTTCAATCTTGTCCACGCGCGGCGAATGAATCGGGAATACGCGCTCCACACCTTCGCCGTAGCTAATACGGCGGACGGTGAAGCTCTCGTTGAGGCCATGGCCACGACGACCGATCACGACGCCAGCAAAAATCTGGATACGTTCCTTTTCACCTTCGACGACGCGGGTGTGAACCCGCACGCTATCGCCAACGTTGAAGCTGGCTTCGTCCTTGCGATACTGTTCCTTCTCAATCTTGTCCAACAATGCCTGGTTCATAATCTTCTACCTTTCAAAAATCTATGGTTTAACTTCGCCCGAATCTCCGAGATCCGGTCGCCGGGCTGCGGTTCGCAGCCATGCCTGCTCTTTTCGCCATCGCTCAATCTCCGCGTGGTTACCGGAGAGCAGCACTTCCGGCACCTTCATTCCTCGAAACTCAGCGGGCCGCGTATAGTGCGGGTATTCCAACAACCCCTGACTGAACGACTCGTCGGATGAACTTTCGTCATCCCCCAGCACCCCGGGTAACAGCCGCGTCACCGCATCTACCACAACCATCGCTGGCAAAGCCCCGTTCGTCAGCACAAAGTCGCCGATGGATAATTCATCATCCGCCAGCGCCTCGCGGATTCGCTCGTCGAACCCTTCGTAACTGCCACAAACCAGCAGCAAGTGCTGATTCTGAGACAGTTCACGCGCAATCGCCTGATTGAACCGTCGTCCCTGCGGACAAAGCAAAACCACTTTGGTCTGCTCAACCGCCAGTTGCTCCACCGCCTCAAAAATCGGCTCAGGCTTGAGCAACATTCCCGGCCCTCCACCGAACGGCCGGTCATCCACCGTCTTGTGTCGGTCATGCGTCCAGTCGCGGAGATTATGAATCCCCAGTTCCAACAGGCCCGCATTCCGTGCCCGCTTGACTATGCTTTCGTCCAACGGCCCGGCGAACATGCCGGGAAACAAGGTGAGCACGTCAATCTTCATGCTCGAGGTCGAAGCCCTCGCAGGCTCCACTGCTTAACGGTCCACCAATTCCAACGAACAGCGCAGCCCTTTCTTGGCGCTGCCTGCCTGCAACAGGGACCGGATCGCATTGATGGTCTGCCCCTGCCGGCCGATCACCCGGCCTGCATCGGAAGAATTCAAACGTAACTCAAAGATCGTTTGCCCAGAGCTTTCCACAGGCGTCACCGTGACCTCGTCCGGATACTGGACCAGGCCCTTGACGACGTATTCTAGGAACGCCTGCATCTGGGTCAGAGCGATCAGGCTGCGGTGGCAGCCTTCTTCGCCTTCTTGATCATGCTGGCCACGGTATCGCTGGGCTGTGCGCCCACGCCGACCCAGTAATTGGCACGGTCCAGGTTGATCTTCACCTTGTTGGCCTTCTGGGTGGGAAGGTAGGTGCCAATCTCCTCGATAAACTTGCCATCGCGCGGACTGCGGCTGTCGGCCACCACAATGCGGTAGGCCGGATTGTTCTTCGCACCAACGCGCTTCAAACGAATTTTAACAGACATGGGATTCCTTTTAAGTGAGTTGGATTTTGTCGCCGTCTTTGAGTGTCACGATCGCCTTCTTCCAGTCGGAAGTGCGACCTTCCTGCTTGGTGCGTTGGCGACGCAGCTTGCCGCGGACGTTCAACGTGTTGCAGGCGGTGACTTTGACCTTGAAGAGTTCTTCCACCGCCTTGCGGATCTGGATCTTCGTGGCGCGACGATCGGCAACCACCGTGTATTGATTATACTTTTCGCCCTGCCGGGTGCCCTTTTCGGTCAGGCGGACGGTCTTGATAACATCGAAATTATTCATGCGTTCTCCTTGGCGAGACGGGCCTCTACTTGTTCAAACGAGCTCTTCGTGAAGACGAGTTTGTCCGGACGCAGCACGTCAAAGGTGTTCAACTTGTCGCTGGTGGTGATCGAAAGATCCGGCACGTTGCGCGAAGCCAGCGTGAGGTTCTTGTTGATGCCGGACTGGACGATCAAGGTCGTGCCGTCGAGCTTCAACGCCTTCAACACCGCGACCATGTCCCTGGTCTTGGGCGCTGCAATGTTCAGGGCGTCAACCACGACCACGTCCCCAGCCTTGAGGCGCTCGCTGAGAGCCTTGCGCAAAGCCAGGTCGCGCGTCTTCTTGTTGACCTTCTTGGAATAGTCACGCGGCTTGGGACCGAACACCACACCGCCACCGGGCCACAGGGGGGAACGGAACGAGCCCGCGCGGGCGCGACCAGTGCCCTTTTGACGCCAGGGTTTCTTGTTGGTGCCGGCGACTTCGCCGACCGTCTTGGTGTTGGCAGTCCCGCTGCGTTGGGCTGCGCGATAAGCGACGACCACATCGTGCACAGCTTGCTCACCCTTGGAATTCTCAATCAGCGGGAACTTCACTTCGAGTTCACCCTGCTGCTTGCCTTTGGTATCTTGAATGGAAATCTTCATGGCTCGCGCTCCTTACTTCTTCTTGTCCTTCTTGCCGGCGGAAGCCGTCGGCTTCTTCCAGCCCTTCGGGCGTTTCTTGGATTCACGAATGATGACGTAGTCACCTTCGGGACCAGGAATCGAACCCTTGATCAAAAGGATGTTGTCTTCAGCACGCACTTGCACCACTTCAAGGTTTTGAACGGTGCGGCGAACTTGTCCCATGTGACCGGGCATCTTCATGCCGCGCATGACGGTGCCGGGAAACAGGCGCTGACCGATGGCGCCCGAGCGACGATGCCAGCCTTTGGCACCGTGCGTGGAGTCACCACCGCGAAACGCGTGGCGCTTGACCACACCTTCAAAACCGCGACCCTTGGTGACGCCGATGCAGTCCACATAGTCGCCCACGGCAAATACGTCCGGTCCGAGCAAGTCTCCCGTCTTCACTTCCTTGGAGAAGTTGCGGAACTCGCGGATGCGTTGAACGCCGGAAATCGCATCGGTGCTCTTGTCCTTTACTTCGACGCCGTGCTTCTTCAAGTGACCGAGCTTCGGCTTGGTCAGGCGTTGCGGCTTCTGGTCGCCAAAGCCAAGCTGGACGGCGCTGTAGCCGTCCTTGCTCTCGGCCGTCTTGACCTGAAGGACACGGTTTGGTCCGGCCAATACAACGGTGACCGGGGTGATGACGCCATTCGCGTCGTAAACGCGGGTATGGCCCAACTTCTTGGCTATAATTCCTACTGGCATGGCGCGCTCCTCAGATCTTGATGGTGATATCCACGCCCGCAGGCAGGTTCAGTTTCTTGAGCTCGTCCACGGTCTTCGCAGTCGGCTCGATGATGTCAATGAGACGCTTGTGGGTGCGTTGCTCGAAAGTCTCCTGCGACTTCTTGTCAGCATGAGGTGAGCGTTGCACGGTGAAGCGCTCCACGCGGGTGGGAAGCGGAATCGGCCCGGCGACGCGTGCGCCAGTCCGTTTCACAGTGTCAGAAATTTCACGGGCCGATTGGTCAATGACGCGATGGTCAAAGGCCTTCAATCGGATTCGAATACGTTGTCCTGCCATAAAAAGAACGATTATCTGTTAATGGTTTATACTGCTAGCTCCGGGCCGCCGGTCTGTTTTTGGCGGTATCCAGAATCTTCTCGACGATGCTGTTAGGCACCGGCTCGAAATTGAATGGCTCCATCGAGTAGGCCGCGCGGCCCTTCGACAGTGAACGGATGGCGGTCGCATAACCGAACATTTCGGACAGCGGAACCTCCGAGCGCAAAATGCATGTCTGATCCTTGCTGTCCATCGCGGCGATCTTGCCCCGACGACGGTTCAAGTCACCGAGCAAATCACCCTGATATTCTTCAGGCGTGGTGACTTCCACCTTCATGATGGGTTCGAGCAAAATGGGCTTGGCCTGCTTGGCCGCCTCCTTCAATGCGAAGATGCCCGCCATCTTGAACGCGAGTTCATTCGAGTCCACTTCGTGGAACGATCCGTCAACGATCTGGATCTTCAAGTCCACCATGGGGTAGCCCGCAAGAACGCCGCCTTTGACCGCTTCGTTCAAACCGTCAATGACAGCCGGCACATATTCCTTGGGAATAGCACCGCCGACGATGGCGTTTTCAATTTCAACTCCCTTGCCGCGTTCATTCGGCTGCACCTTGATGCAAGCGTGACCGTATTGACCACGACCACCCGACTGGCGGATGAACTTGCCTTCGCCTTCTGCCGCAACCGTGAACGTCTCGCGATAGGCGATCTGCGGTGCACCTGCATTCGCTTCGACCTTGAATTCACGCATCAAGCGATCGCGAATGATTTCCAGGTGCAGCTCACCCATGCCTGCGATGATGAGCTGGCCGGTTTCTTCGTTGGTGAAGCAACGGAACGTGGGATCTTCTTCCGCCAAGCGCTGCAAACCTTCCACCATCTTTTCGCGATCACCCTTGGTCTTAGGCTCGATCGCCATGCTGATCACGGGCTCAGGGAACGTCGGGGGCTCGAGACTGATGTCGAATTCTTCGTTGCACAGCGTGTCACCCGTGGTGATGTTGCGCAGACCGACAAGAGCAGCGATGTCACCGGCATAAACGGTTTCAACGTCAAGGCGCTTGTCGGCTTGGATCATCATCACGCGGCTGACGCGTTCGCGCTTGCGAGTGCGGGGATTGTAGATCGTGTCACCTTTGGTCAGTTGGCCGGAGTAAACGCGGAAGAAAACCAACTTGCCGACAAATGGGTCGGTCCACAGCTTGAACGCAAGCGAACAGAATTTGGCATTGTCGTCCGTGGGAGCGACTACGCGCTGTTCCGCATCGCCGGGCACTTCACCTTCGGCAGGCGGAATGTCCAGCGGGCTTGGCAGATAATCCACCACTGCATCTACGAGGAATTGCACGTTGCGTTTCTTGAACGCAGAGCCGCCGATGACGGGAACAAATTCAATCTTGCAGGTCAGACGACGGATGGCGGCCTTCAGCAACTCGGGAGAGACCGGCTTGTCTTCAATCACGAGTTCCGCAATGGAGTCATCCTTGTTGGAAACTGCGTCCACCAATTCGGTCAAAGCGGTCTTGGCGGCATCCTTGTAGTCGGCGGGGATCTCAGTGACGTCAAACTTCAAGCCAGCTTCGTCAGTGGGATCATAAACGATCGCCTTCTGGTTCACGACGTCAATGATGCCCTGCAGCTTATCTTCCTTGCCGAGCGGAATGCCAACTGGGTAGGCATAGGCACCCAGCTTGGTGCGCATGTCATTAAGGGCGTTCTCAAAGTTAGCGCCCGTGCGGTCCATCTTGTTGACGAATGCAATGCGCGGAACCTTGTATTTGGTGGCCTGACGCCAAACGGTTTCAGACTGCGGTTGAACGCCCGCAACGCCACAGAACACCGCGACCGCCCCGTCCAGCACGCGCATCGAGCGCTCCACTTCCGCCGTGAAATCAACATGGCCGGGAGTGTCGATGATGTTGACGCGATGCGCGATGCCTTCGAAAGCCTTGTAAGTGCCGTCCTTCTTCTGGGTCCAATAGCAGGTCGTCGCAGCCGAGGTGATGGTGATGCCGCGCTCGCGCTCCTGCTCCATCCAGTCCGTCACGGTATTTCCGTCATGCACATCACCCATCTTATGGATGAGTCCCGTGTAATAGAGGATACGCTCGGTCGTGGTGGTCTTACCGGCGTCAATATGCGCGGCAATACCAATGTTACGCGTGCGCTCCAGCGTGTAAGGACGCTTGGGCGAATTCACCGATTTAGCTGCTTCTGACATTGTTAAATCCTGATGTCCTGAGAATAAAAACGCCCCAGTGCCATGACCGGGGCGTGTGTATAGTTAAATTCTACCAGCGGAAATGTGCGAACGCCTTGTTGGCCTGCGCCATCTTGTGCACTTCATCACGCTTGCGAATCGCGTTACCCTGGGCCTGATAGGCTTCCATGATTTCGTTCGCAAGCGCATCCTTCATGGGAGTGCCCTTGCGCGCATCGGCAAAATCCACCATCCAGCGGATGGCCAACGCCATCTGGCGATCGTTCGGGATTTCCAACGGCACCTGATAGGTAGCACCACCGACGCGGCGTGCTTTGGTTTCAATGCGAGGCTTCGCATTGTCAACCGCACGCTGCAAGACTTCTACCGGGCTGACCTGCGGCAGCTTCTCGGAGATATTATCAAAGGCACCGTAAACGATGCGCTGTGCGGTGGTCTTTTTGCCCGAGACCATGACGGTGCTGACCAGACGCGAAACCAACGAGCTGTTGTATTTCGCATCCACGGCGATGGAACGCTTATCTGCTTGACGACGACGAGACATATTTCAAAAACGATTACTTGTTGGCGGCTGCGGCGGCGGCCTTCGTGTCCTTCGGACGCTTCACGCCATACTTGGAGCGGCTCACCCGACGCTTTTCAACGCCGGCAGCATCCAAGGTTCCACGCACGATGTGATAACGCACGCCGGGCAAATCCTTCACACGACCACCACGCACGAGCACGATTGAGTGTTCCTGCAGGTTGTGACCTTCATCCGGGATGTAGGCGATGACTTCGTAACCGTTCGTCAGACGAACCTTCGCGACCTTGCGCATCGCGGAGTTTGGCTTCTTGGGTGTGCGGGTCATCACTTGGATGCACACTCCGCGTCGGAAGGGCGAGCCCTCGAGGGCTGGCGACTTCGACTTGACGTTCAGCTTTCGTCGCCCCTTGGCGACTAGTTGATTAATGGTCGGCATTTCGCTCTAAATCCTAAGAATTGCGCTGTTCAACCCTAAACAGGTCAAACGGAGCGCGGATGTTAACAAACAGCGTTCTTGTTGCAACTAGTATTTGGTTACTTTCTTGGTTGTCAGAGAGCTGCGGGCTGTTCTGACTCGATTCCACCGGCCTCTGCGGCTGGTTCATCTTGAATTATTTCCACCAGCGGCTTGATGCGCAGTTTGCGATGCAGATCAAAGCCTGAACCGGCGGGAATGATATGGCCCATGATGACATTCTCCTTGAATCCGCGGAGATAATCAATCTTGGCCCGGGTGGCGGCTTCGGTCAGAACACGCGTGGTGTCCTGGAACGACGCCGCGCTCAGGAAGCTCTCAGTTTCGAGCGAGGCCTTGGTGATGCCAAGCAACACAGGCTGAGCCTCGGCGGGCTTACCGCCCATTTCCTCAACGCGAGCGTTCTCCGCCTCAAACTCGAGCTTGTCGATCTGCTCGCCCCATAGGAAGGTCGTATCACCAGGTTCAGTGATGCGCACCTTGCGCAACATTTGGCGCACGATGATTTCGATGTGCTTGTCGTTAATCGTCACACCCTGAAGACGATAAACTTCCTGCACTTCGTTCACCAAATGCTCCTGCAATTCCTGCGGTCCGAGGACCTCCAGAATCTCGTGCGGATCCATCGGGCCTTCCGTCAACTGCTGGCCCTTCTTCACGAAGTCGCCCTTGAACACGATGACGTGCTTACCGATCGGAATAAGGTGCTCCTCTTCCAACTGCGTCTGTGGATCCTTGATGACGATGCAGCGCTTGCCGCGAACGCTAGGACCGAAGTCAACGATACCGTCAATCTTCGAGATCTCAGCAGCATCCTTCGGGCGACGTGCTTCGAACAACTCGGCCACACGCGGAAGACCACCGGTAATATCCTTCGTCTTCGCCGATTTACGCGGCGTCTTGGCCATCAGTGTGCCTGCGACGATTTGCATCGCCTCGGTCACGACAACGTGAGCGCCAGCGGGAATCGCGTAGCTCGCGACAGCTTCCTTCTTGTCATCAAGGATGAGGATTTGCGGATGCAAATCTTCCTTGTGCTCGATGATGACGATGTTCTCCTGCCCCGTCGCTTCGTCGAGTTCCTGCTTCATCGTCACGCCCTCGATGATGTCGTGGAACTTCACGGTTCCCGCCTTGTCGGAGAGAATCGGAACGTTGTGCGGATCCCACTGGGCAAGCGTATCGCCCTTCTTGATCCTGCCGCCGTCGCGGACAGAGACAACCGCACCGATCACGATGTTGTGATTTTCCAGTTCATGACCATCTTCGCCCAGGAGCGAGATGGAACCGTTCTTGTTCAGCACGATGGTGTTGCCATCCTCAAGTTCGACCGTGCGCAACTCGTTGTATTTGATTGTCGCATCATGCTTCACCTTGATGATTGGCTGCTTGAATGTGCCCGCCGCCACACCACCGGTATGGAACGTGCGCATCGTCAACTGCGTGCCGGGCTCACCGATGGACTGGGCGGCGATGATACCGACCGCCTCACCCATCTCGGCATGTTTGCCTGTGGACAGGTTGCGGCCGTAGCAATGGATACAGACGCCGTGCTTGCTCTCGCAAGTCAGCACCGAGCGAATCTTCACGCGCTCAACACCAGCATTGTCAATCGCCTTGGCCTTGATCTCATCGATCTCGTCATTGGCGCGAACCAAGAAATCCTTCGGATTCGCCGGATCAATGATGTCTTCTGCCGAGCAGCGGCCCACCAAACGGTCAGCCAGCTTCACTGCAACGTCGTCACCTTCGTAGATGGGTGACACCCAAATGCCATTCGTGGTGCCGCAGTCGTATTCGCGGATGATCACATCCTGCGCCACGTCCACCAACTTACGGGTCATGTAACCTGAGTCAGCGGTCTTGAGCGCCGTGTCAGCAAGGCCCTTACGGGCACCGTGCGTCGAGATGAAGTATTCCAACACGGTCAGACCTTCACGGAAGTTCGAGAGAATCGGCTTTTCAATGATCGAGCCGTCCGGCTTGGCCATCAAACCGCGGACGCCAGCGAGCTGACGCACCTGCTGTTTGTTACCACGTGCACCAGAGTGCACCATGAGGTAGACGGGATTGTATTCCTGCTTGCCTTGGTTGTTTTCCAGGGTCTTGAACATCACGTTCGAGATCTTGTCCGTCGCGTGGGTCCAGGCATCAATGATCTGGTTGTAGCGCTCGCCCATCGTAATGAGACCCTTGCGATAGCGCTTCTCGATTTCCTTGATCTGCTTTTGAGCAGCATCAATTTCCTCGTTCTTCTCCTTCGGGATGATCATGTCATCAATACCGATGGAGACGCCCGCTTTTGTAGCCTCGCGGAAGCCGATTTCCTTCAGCTTGTCGAGCATGGTCACGGTCTTCTCACGACCGGCAACCTTGTAGCAGCGCCAGATCATGTCACCCAGTTCGCCCTTGCGGACTTCCTTGTTGTAGAAGCCGAGTTCAGGCGGCCAGATTTCGCTGAAGGTAACGCGACCCACCGTGGTCTCGATGACCTTCTTGGCCTTGTCGCCCCAAGTGGTGTCCACACCATGATCGGGGTTCTTGAGCAAGATGCGCTCGTGCGTGCGCAACTCGCCGTCAGCATGGGCGAAGATAACTTCTTCCTTGGACCCGAACAGCAGTTTACGGTCGCGCTGCTTGTGAACGGAACGAGGTTCCGCCGTGAGGTAATAGCAACCCAACGTGATGTCCTGCGTAGGCGTGATGATCGGCTTGCCACTCGAGGGAGAGAAGATGTTGTTCGTCGCCAGCATGAGCAGGCGCGCTTCCATCTGAGCTTCCACGGAGAGCGGAACGTGCACGGCCATCTGGTCACCGTCGAAGTCCGCGTTGTAGGCGGTGCAAACCAGCGGATGAATGCGGATCGCTTCGCCTTCGATGAGCTGTGGCTCGAACGCCTGGATGGACAGGCGATGCAACGTGGGGGCGCGGTTCAGGAGAACCGGATGTCCCTTCGTCACTTCTTCAAGAATGTCCCAAACTTCCTTTGTCTGGCGCTCGATCATCTTCTTGGCGCTACGAACGGTGTGAACGTAGCCGAGCTCCTTCAAGCGGCGGATGATGAAGGGCTCGAACAACACGAGCGCCATCTTCTTCGGCAGACCGCATTGGTTGAGCTTCAACTCGGGACCGATGACGATCACGGAACGACCGGAATAGTCCACGCGCTTACCGAGCAGGTTCTGGCGGAA
>JAFMIZ010000086.1 GCA_017853715.1 Pedosphaera sp. | reverse complement strand
TTTTGCCGGCATCGTCAAACTGGGAGTGGATGATGCCTTGTCCACGGGCGGAACCGTGCAGATGGGCTTCAATAACGATAACAGTTCTATATCAACCCTGGACCTCAATGGGCATAATCAAACAGTGGCGGGTCTTTCAACTCATCCTTCGGCCCCGACCAGTGCCAGTTCCAGCATCAGCATCACTGGCGGCGGCACCCTGACCGTGAATCTAGCGTCCGCCACGAACACCTTCCTCGGGGTCATCTCGGACGGGAGCACCCCGACCTCAATCGTCAAAGCGAACACCGGCACGCTTAACCTAACCGGCGACAACACCTACACCGGTAACACCACCGTGAATGGCGGCACGCTGCGGGTGGCCAACACCAGCGGGAGCGCCACGGGCAGCGGTGCGGTGACCATCAACAGCGGCGGCACACTCGATGGCACAGGCCTCATTGACGGTCTAGTGACGAACAACGCGGGCGGCACGTTGTCGCCCGGAACATCCATCGGCACGCTGACCTTGAATGGCAACGTCGTGCTCAAGGCCGGCTCGACCAACACCTTTGAAGTGGACGGCACCACGCCGGCGAACGATCAGATTGTCTTGGGCGCAGCCGTGACCTACGGCGGCGTGCTGAAGATCGTGCCCTCGGGCAGCTTCACGGTTGGCCAGACGTTCACGCTGTTCAGCGGCGCGGGCGCGACGACCGCGGGCAACTTCAGCAGCATCGAAGGCAGCGCCGGCAGCGGCCAGGCCTTCAGCTTCACCAACGGTGTCTTGAGCGTGGTCAGCACCGGCGGTCCCAGCACCAACGCCGAACTGAACTCGCTGGTCCTCACCCCGGCGGGCACCTTGTCGCCCGCCTTCAGCTCGGGCGTGACAAGCTACACGGCCACCAACAACTACGGCGCCACGCCGACCGTCACCGTCGTCAACGCGGATGTCACGGCGACCAACCGTCTCATCTTCAACGGAACCACGAACCAGATCGCCTCGGGTGTGGCCAGCAGTGCGCTGACCCTGGCGGTGGGCGTCAATCCCGTGGTGGTGCAGGTCACCGCCCAGGACGGGGTGACGGTGAAGTCCTACACCGTGAACGTCACGCTGCTGCCGAGCCAGTCGTCGCCCACGTTGAGCCGCTCGGTGAGCGGCGGCACGTTGAACCTCTCCTGGCCCGCGAGCCACTTGGGCTACACGCTTGAGGTCAAGACGAACGCGTTGAATGCGGGTTTGAACGGGGCAACGTGGACGCCGGTGGCGGGTTCCGCCTCGGTGACCTCCACGAACATCCCGATCAGCGCCACCACGCCGACCACGTTCTATCGGCTGGTGTATCCGTAAACGATTTGGGGGGTTGGGTTGGGTGGTTGCCGTCGGCGCGGTTGGCCAGGGGAGGCTGGCCGCGCCGACGGATTTGATGATAGAAAGAGAGTTCATGAACGACGCTACGGCATTTGGATTGAAGCGCCGGCTGAACGGTCGGCGTGGTTTCACGCTCATCGAGCTGTTGGTGGTCATCGCGATTATTGCCATCCTCGCCGCGCTGCTGCTGCCGGCGTTGGGCAAGGCCAAGGCCAAAGCCAAGCAGGGGCAGTGTGTCAGCAATCTCAAGCAGATGGACCTCGCTTTCAAAATGTATCAGTTGGATAACCAGGGGCGGTCACTGGGTTACCCTAGCGCCCAGAAGGTGTGGATAGACGAGTTGTTGCCCTATTCGGCGCAGGTGGCGGCCATCCGGCTTTGTCCGGTGACGGAGGTCACAAATGCTGCGCAGGGCGGATCCGCCACCAAGCCGTGGAGTTGGCCCGCGTCCGGCGGCGGTCCCCGCCCGCAAGGGAGCTATGGCGTTAACGGATGGTTTTATTTCAATGATGGCAGCCCAGCGATCAGAGCGAAGGTGCCAGCGGGTAATCTGCAAGATTTCTTTCAGAAGGACACGGGCGTTGGTCACCCGTCGGAATCCCCCACCTTTTATGACGCCATCTGGCCGGATAGCTGGCCGTTGAAGGGTGATACGCTCCCGGTGGGTTCTGATTTGTCCACGGGCTTTACTGGCTCCGCTTTTGGGCGCATGAGCATCGCGCGCCATCCGTTGAAAAGCGGAATCATTCAAAATGGACAAAATCTGTCATCAGCCAAAATCAACATGGGTTTTGCCGATGGCCATGTGGCTTTATGGAAGCTGCAAGACATTAAGAACGTCTATTGGCATCGCACTTATGTTCCCAACACTGACCCTTGGGGGCCGTGAAGGCGGGCGTCGCCGAATTCCGATGATTCTTGTTCAAGCTTTGCCCCCGGTGTTTACGGGGGTGGCTGCGCCTCAAAGGTGGGGTATCTTTCAATTTGTCCCGACGCAAAGACAGCCAAATTGCATGTGCATGGCGGTCAATTGTGCTGAATACTTTATCCGCCAAAGCAGAATGTAGTCGCCCGCCCAAACATTATGACCATCGCCCAACCAGCCCGCACTGATACTTCTTTTGCTGCAATTCCCTGCTTCTTGGTTCTCCTCTGGCTGGTCGCATCGGCTAATCTTGCGCCGGCAGCGACCCTCACGTGGGACAGCGACGCCAACGCAGTGAACGGTGCCACGGACGGCGGCGGCACGTGGGACACGGGCGCGCTGAACTGGTTCAACGGCAGCGCGGATGTGGCCTGGCCCAACACCACGAATGACATCGCTGTCATCGGTGCAAACAGTGGTGCGGCGGGCACGAACACGCTGAGCGGCACCATCACGCTCAAAGGCATCACGTTCAACGCCCCCGGCTCCGGCAACTACACTTTGAGTGGCGGCACTCTCTCCATCGGGGGCAACACTCCGCTCATCGCCGCCAATGTGGGGGCGACGATTGCTTCCGTGGTGTCCGGGGCGTCCGGTTTTGCGAAAAACGGCGCCGGTACGCTCACGTTATCCGGTGCCAACACGTTCACGGGCGACCTGGTGGTGAGCAATGGAATCGTGGCGACCGGGGCTGCCAACAAGCGGTGTCTCGGGAGCATTGACCTGGGCACGGGCAGGGTGATCGCAGATGGTTCTGGTTCCCAGGTCCAGATCAACCACGTCAACGGATTCAGCCAAAACGCCAGCACCGAGGTGAATCGTGACTTGGTGGCGCGCAACGGGGGGCTGGTCCTGGTCGCCGCCGTCAATCGGGCGGGTAATGTGACCCTCACCAATGGCACGGTCACGGTGAACGCGAGCAGCTCCTCATACGGCGGCATCTATCTCGGCCCGGTCAATGGCGGGCAGCAGGCAACGGTTACGGTGGGCGGCACGACGGCCTCGCAGATCAACGGGAGCGGCAATGTCGCGCTGGACACGAACACGGCGTTTGATGTGGCGGATGTGACCGGCGACGCAAATGCGGATTTGACGGTGAGCGCCATTCTCATTTTGGGAACCAGCAATCCCAACGGCACCGCCGGGGCCAACTCCGCCGGTTTCACCAAGACCGGTGCGGGCACGATGGCAATGAGCGGGGCCAATACCTACAACGGCGTGACGACGCTCGGAGCGGGGGCGGTGCAATTGGATGCGGCCGAAACGGCGGGCACGTCCGGGCCGTTGGGCAGGTCGGCGGCGAACAATCCCGGCTCGATTGTGTTCAGCGGGGGGACGTTGCGGCACAGCGTGAACAACCTGAATGACTATTCCGGCCGGTTCAGCACGGCCGCCGGCCAGGCTTACAAAGTGGATTTGAACGGGCGAAATGTGATTTGGGCCACGGCGCTGACCAGCAGCGGCGGTTCGCTGACGGTTTCCGACACGACCGGCGGCGGGCGGCTGGCGCTCACGGCTGCGAATACTTACAGCGGCAGCACCCTCATCAACTCCGGAACGCTGGCGCTGACCAACTCCGGTTCCATCGTGAACTCGTCGCTCATCAGTCTGGCCGGCGGGGCGACGCTGGATGTTTCCGGCGCGACGGTGGCGGCGACACTGGGAGCCGGGCAGACTTTGCGTTTGAGCGGCAGCACCAGCAGCGCGACGCTCGCCACAGCGGCAAGCAAGGGCCTGACATTGGCCGCCAACTCGCCGCTGGAGTTTACGGCATTCAAGCCGGCGGGTTCGGGCGGCGCGGTGCCGTTGACCTTGTCCGGTGCCGGCACGTTGAGTCTGGGAACGAGTTCGCCGGCGACCATCACCGTGGCCAACGGCGGTGTGCCGCTGGCGGGTGGCGCGGCATACAAACTGATTGCCAAGGGCGCGAGTGGCAGCGTGGCCACGGCGCCGCTTGGCCCGATCACGGTCAATGGCGACGGGGCGGTTGGAACGCCATCGCTCGTCGTCAGCAACAGCGAGCTGTATCTGGTGCTGACGGGTGCATCCCAACCCACGACCACCGCGGTGGCGTTGACTTCGGGCACGCCGGTTTACGGCAACAATCTGACGTTCACGGCGACGGTCAAAACCAACGGCGTGACGGCGGGCGATGCGACCGGCCAGTATGTGTTCACGGTGAACGGCACGCCGGTGGCGACGAACAGCGTGGCGGGCGGCAGCGCCAGTTATACGCTGAGCAATGCGATGGCAGGGGCGCAGGCGATCAAGGCCGATTACCTTGGTGATGCGGGTTACAACCCGAGCACCTTTACGCTGAATCAACCGGTCAATCCGCGCCCGGTGGCCTTGAGCGGCACCCGCGGTTACGACGGCACGACCAACGCGGCGGCGGCGATGTTGCAAATCAACAATGCGATCAATGGGGATGTGGTGACGCTGGTCTCGGGCAGCGCCGGACTGGCGGGGGCGGGAGTCGGCGTGCAGCCGGTCACCTCATCCGGGACGCTGGCGCTGGGCGGGGCGCAGGCGGGCAGATACACCACGGCCGGCGCGACGGGCTCGGTGACAATCACCAATGCGCTGACGCAATTGCTGCTGACTTCCACCTGTCTGCCGAGCGGCTCGGGCCAGCCGATCGCCTTCGCGGCGACGATCCAGTCTGCCGGCGTGACAGCGGTGGCGGCGGCGGGCAGCGTGACCTTCCGGACCAACGGGGTGAGCTTGGCGAGCATCAGTCTGACCAACGGCGTGGCCTACAGCCCGGTCACGAGCAAGCTGCCTGCGGGCACGAACGTGATCACGGCGTGGTATGCGGGCGACGGGAACTTCGGCGGCAGCACCAACACGCTGAACCAGGTGGTGTTGCCGGTGCGCAGCACCCCGGTGACCTTCTCCAACTCATTGCTGTCAATCACCATCGCCACCAATGGCGACGTGAGCAGCGTCAAGCGGCTGGACACGGGAGCGGAGGTGCTCAATTCCTCATCGCAGGGCTGGTCCATCAACGGCTGGATCCCCACCAACACAACCACGCTGTTGAACCGTCTGGCGGTGGTGGCCACCAACCAGTTGCTGCTATGGTCGAGCGACGGCCAATACGCGGTGAACGTGGCGATCACGCCCAAGGGCCGCTACACGACCTTTGAACTCCTGCACGTGGCGAACAACCTTCAGGGCGGCGGTTTGGACAACGACTGGCCCGGCCACAAAGTCAGCTTTGACCTGACCACCTACTCCCAAGGCGACGGCTGGAAGCTGAATACGATTCTCCTCAATCCTATGTCGGAACTGAACACGCGCTGGCCTTGGCATAACGCGAATGGTGCTGACTTCCACTGGCCCTATGCGCAATGGGCGCAGACCACCGACCGACCGCAACCGCAGGGCGCGGTTGCGGTCTTCAGCTTCCTGAACGACACCCAGCATGACGACATCCTGACCGATATCTGGGTGGGGGAACCGTCCCTGCCGCGGCCGAACACCAAAGACGTGGCGTCGCCCTTCCAGACTTGGACCCGGGCCGATGTGACGGCCTGGCTGGATCGTTGGGTGAACGAGCAGGGCTACCCCCGCCGCACACTGAGTTTTGATCCGTCGGGTTCGCTGGCCAACCTCTACACCGCCGCGAACTACGCCTACTCCAACGGGATGAACCGGATTTACCTCTCCCAGCACTCCTGGCAGGGGGACAATATCGGTAAATACGACGGCTCCCTGTTTCCGAATGGGCGCACGGATGCGATTGCCTGGAAGCAGTATTGCGATGCGCGCGGGATCGCCCTCGATTTCCACGGATTCTCCGACTTGATCTTGCTGACAGACTCTGACTATGGCCGCGGCGTCATTGATGACGATCTGGGCAGGAGCGCCCGCGGCACTTTGTTGCAGGATGTGCCTGCGGACGCGACCGGCCAGACGATCCTCGTTCAGCCTGATCTGGACTATTACCTCGGGATGAAGCCGGGCATGCTGCCCTTCTACCTTGTCGATCAGTTGCCGGCGCCTCTGGGCTTCATCGACGGTTATGGCCATACCTTTCCTCCCTATTACGTGCTCATGGACAGCTTGGTCAGCATCGGCCGGAACCTGTATCAATACACGGTTTCCATGACCACGAACAACGAGTGGCAGGTGGTGTTGGGGGCGCGCAAATCCACGACCCCGCTGGTCGCCCACCACGCGGGTGATCCCGTGGATTTCATCCTGATGTCGCCCAATCAGAATTATTTCGTTCCGGACGGCCGTTCGGGTCTGCTGGTGCAGCAGGCCAAAGGCTACGCCAAACTGCTGAATGAGATGCAGACGACGGCCGGGTATGACGGCTCGGCTTGGACCAGTGACTTGGGTTCGTGGCCGCTGCGCCGCTTCTCGCAGGAGGTGGTTGAGCGCATGGATCATCCGGCCGGCGGCGACTCAGCGTTGGGGATTCGGCTCTTCGGCCATTTCGAGCACCAGTTCAAGCGCGTTCAGAACTTGGAAAGCCGGGTCGGAAATATCCCCGTGTATCTCTGGGAACCTGCGGCCTTGTCGCCCGGCCCGGATGAGATCAGTCACGGTGCCAATGGTAGTGTTGTCAACTTCAGGCATATCGGCCTGCGTGGACTTCACAGCGGTCTCACGGTGGGGGAGCTTGCCAACTATGGGCTGTTGGATGAAGCCGGAGCGGCGATGAAGCTCTGGAGTGGACTCAAACCCTACCTGAGCACGGCGCAGATGAGTGAGATTGCCAGCGCGACGAATGATTTCTTCGTGGCCTCGGAAACTGCCAACCAATGGCAGCTCACGAAGACCCGGGCCATGCTCCGCACGGGCATTGACGGCGGTTGGAATGATCAGCCGGAACGGCCGGACGTGGCCCCCCGCCAGTTCTTCAAGGCCAACGGCGGCCAGCTCACCGGCTTGAACAATCCTTACGCCACGCAGCTCCCCGTGGTGGAGCTGCATGTCATGGCCGGCATGTCGGCAACGAACGCCGCGAACATTTCATTGATGCCGGCGAATGCCGGGCAAATCATCAATCCCGTCAACGCCGTGCAAACGCTGGGCTACACCAGCGGGAAGCTGACGGTCGCGTATAACAACTCCGGTTCCGGGACCGAATACAAATACTACACCAAGAGCGACACGGTGGGCTATTGGTTAAAGACGGTGGACATGAGCAGCCGCCGGGGCCTGGCGATCACCGTCAATGGGGATAACAGCGGTTCAACGCTGGTCGTGAGCACCGGCACGAGCTTCCCCCGCTGTTATGCGGTGAAGGTGGACTTCACCGGGCAACGCACCATCGAGATCCCCAACGGCGAGGCCGTCAACAACCTGGCTGGCTGGGACATCTTCAGCGCCGGGACGATCACTCAGTTCGATTACGCGGCGGATGTGGACCGCTTCCGCGTCTGGCTGCACAAGGTGCCGGCCGGCGTCAACGCCAGCGTCGAGATCCTCAATATCCAGGCGATGAACGAAGACCGGACGACCGGCCTGATCAATCCGGTGCTGGCCATGACCGGCAACAGCGTCACGGTCAACGGAACAATCCCCTACGACCATTATCTGACCTACCCCGGCAACGGCAGCACGGCGAAGGTCTATGACCCCAACTGGAATTTTGTGACCAATCTGACTGTGGGCGGGGCGGGGCTGTCCGCAGGGTCCGGCAACAACACTTTTTCAGTGAACGCCTCGGGTTCGACCAACACCTGGGTGTCCTCCCGTCTGAAGGTGGCGGTCACGTCTTATACCATCGCCAAACCGATGGAGGTGGCGGTGACTCCCTTCCCGGTCACGGTGACTCCGGGGAGAGGCTCGTCCGGCGACGTGACCAACCTGGCTCTCAGCCTGCCAACGGTGTCGGGTTACCACTACGTCCTGCAATCGGCCACGAATCTGGTGGCGCCGGTGATCTGGACCAGCGAATCCACGAACACGGGCACGGGGGCCAGCCTGCTGCTCAATGTGCCGGTGACGCCCGGCAAGCCGCAGAAGTTCGTGCGCGTGCGGGTCTATTAACTGAGCCTGTCTGAAAATTCTGAGCGGTGCTGTTTTCGGGCAAAAGGCTGGATGGCGAGGCGCGATGAGGGAGCATGGCGGCCGACGCCCTGCGACCGAGGAGCAACAAAGCCAGACGGCCTTTTGCTCGAAAACCCTGCGGGCGGCGTTGCTTTTGCCCGTGGGCGGCGTTGGCTCGGCGGTCACAGCCCGCTGCGGGGATGTTCCCGCCTCGCCGCCTTGCCCACAGCCAAAATCCCCGACCGCAGCATCCCTCGCAATTTTCAGACAGGCTCTGAGGCGCAAGGCTGACCGATGTGATTTTGGCAGAAGAACGGCCTGAGGGAACACCTTGGTGCCACTTCGACGCACCCGGTGTTTACGGGGGTGTATCAAACCGACAAGGCGAGCTAAGATGCAGTTGTGTTTCCAAGCCATGAAGTGTGTTTACCCTTTTAGGCGCGGACTGAACCAAACCCAGAAAAAATTAGGCATGAAAATCACAAACCAAAAACAGCCATCCTCATTTGGCAATGTCACCTTGGCGGTGCTAACGTTAGTTATCCTCCTCTCGCTCTGCGGCGCAGCGCAGGCGGCAACCGTGACTTGGGATGCCGACACCGTCACCGCAGGAGCCCAGGACGGCTCCGGCACTTGGAACACCGTCTCCAACAACTGGTATGACGGCAGCGCGAATGGGGTGTGGCCCAACACGACGGCTGACATCGCCGTCATCGGCGCCGGCAGCGGCGCGGCGGGCGTAATTACGGTTCCCGCAGCCACGACCAACACGCTTAACGGCATTACGTTCAACGCCGCGGGTTCAGGCAACTACAACATTGCCACTACGAACGCGCCGGCCAATGGCTCTACGAAACTTTCTTTTGGCGGCATAAATCCGACGATCACGGTCGCGAACAATGTGACTGCCACCAACAGTGTTCCGTTTGATGGTTCCGCCAACATAACCAAAAGCGGCACGGGCACGCTGATCCTCCGCGGCAGCAGCGTGGTCTGGACCGGAGACCTGGTAGTGAGCAACGGCGTGGTAGAGACCGGGGTTGCCAATATCAGAGGCTTCGGCGCCATAACTGCCGGCACCGGCAAAGCCATCGTGGACGGAACGAGCAACGGGACCAATACCCAACTTCGAATCAAGCATACCAATGCCTACGGCCAAAACGCCACCGCCGAGGTCTACCGCGATCTGGTGGCCCGCAACGGGGGCGTCATCTACAGTGCTAGCGGCTCTGTCAACAACCGCATCGGGAATCTGACCCTGCAAGGTGGCACTCTCACCGTTGACGGCACCGGCACTGCCTATGGGGGACTCTTCTTCGGCAGCGTCGGCGGGGCGGACCCCGTGGTTACGGTCAGCGGCTCTGCGGCTTCAACGATCAATGGGGCCGGCAATCTCTCCTTGGCAGGCGGCTTCAACACCGTATTCAATGTTGCTGATGCAACCGGTGACAGTGGCGCGGATCTGGTTGTCAGTGCCAAGGTCATCAAGGGAACCTCCGTCACCGGGACCGCCAATTTGGTGAAGAATGGCTTGGGCACAATGGTGATGACGGCGGCGAATACCTACTCTACTAACGCGACCACGGTCAACGCCGGCAAACTCGTGGCCAGTTCGGCCCAATCCGGCGCCGGTGCGGTCGCGGTGGCTGCCAACGCCACGTTGGGGGTGACCGCTTCCCTCACCAGCCAGTGGAAGCCGGCGACACTCACGCTGGGTGATCCCTGCACGCTGGAGTTTAACAACGTGCAAAACCCCAATACCACCAATGCCCCGCTCGCGCCGGCGGCGGCGGTTTCCGCGGCGAATGTTTCTGTCAATATCGGTAGCCTCACCGGCACGATCACCGTGGGCGACGCCTGTCCGTTGTTGGGAAATGTCAGTGCCACCAATGGTTTCACCCTCGTTACGCAACCCACCAACTCGACCGGCCATCTGGCTGTTAGCGCCAACACGCTGGTCTATGTGGTGGACACCTATACTGCGGTGAACACAAATTTCGTGACTGACGTCTGGGTGGGCTCGGACGCCGCGAATCCGACCTGGTGGGACATCGGCACCAGCACGAACTGGACGGGCAAGGCGCTGACCAACACTCCCGCCGGCAGCTACGCCCAGAGCGACATCGCGGTGTTTGACGACACGGCAGCCACGAACCTGGTTGACATTCAAACCACGGTGACTCCGGCAAGCATGCTGTTTAACAACTCGGTAAAAGCCTACACCGTCACCAACAGCAGCGGCGGGATTGGCGGAACCAATACACTGACGAAGAACGGCACCAGCACGCTGACCCTCTACGGCAACAACAGTTATACCGGTGGGACCTTCGTCAATGCCGGCGCGCTGATTGTCAACAGCGACTCGTCCCTCGGTTCTGCCAGCAGCAACACCGTCGTGGCCTCGGGTGCGACTCTCCTGATCCAAGGCGGCATCACCAGTGCCGAGCCGATCAGTCTTGCCGGGA
>JAFMIZ010000085.1 GCA_017853715.1 Pedosphaera sp. | reverse complement strand
CATCAGATGATGCTGCCCCTCATCAAGACTGGAGGTTTCAAAAACCATCCAAAGCAACAATTACAAACCAAGAACGAGGATTTTGGCGAGATAGGATTTCGCCATCGACAACGAGCAGGAAGGGGCATGCTCCGAGTCGTAAGAAACTAGCCCCGGAAGGAGACGGAGTATGAAGATGCAGACGAGAGTGATTGCGGCCTTGGCGATCGTGATGGCGACGGGCCTCGCCTGTCTGGCCGAGGATCAGAACACGGCAGCGAAGGCAGATGCGAAACGGCAGACAATGCAGATACAGGCAGACAAGATTGAGTACAATGCGGAGACCAAAGAGATCACGGCTTCGGGAAACGTGGTGATTACCAATAAGGACGGTTCCACTGTGAAAGGCAAGAAGGTCGTGATCAAGCCCGACGAGAATGCACTTGTCGTTTCCGGTGGTGCAAAGATTGAAGTCAAGCCCGACGGCAAAAAGTAAGATGTTCGCCAACCAGCGGAGCCAGGCGACGCTTTACAGCGCGCCTGCTCCGTTCGATGAGTCGAACCAACTTCAGAATGATTGCGGCCAACAGAATCACCATTCAGAAAAAACATCGAGTGGGAACTACATGAAAAGAATCATATCAATCCTGATAATGGGTGCCGCGTTGGGTGCACAGGCGGCAGACCTTTACGTGGCTCCGAATGGGGATGATGCGGCAGCAGGCACGAAGCAGAAGCCGCTGGCAACGCTGGCCGGCGCCCGTGATGCGGTGCGCAAACTCATTGCCGCCGATGGCGGAACCCTGAAGAAGCCGGTGGCAGTTTATTTCCGGGGTGGAGTTTACCGGTTCAAAGAAACGGTGGTGTTGGGTCTCGAGGATTCCGGATCCGCGGATGCCACCATCACCTACGCGGCTTATGGAAACGAAACCCCGGTCTTCAGCGGCGGACTTCCGATCAGCAACTGGAAAAAGACCGACCTGAAGGACGGCAGGATCTGGTGTGCCGAGGTGCCCTGGGTGAAGGATGCTCGTGGATTCCACGCATTGTTTGATGGGGAGAAACTGTTGCCGCGTGCCCGTTCCCCGCGCTTTGCGAACACACGGGTCATGGTCCGCGGCCCCAAAGGCTGGGGAGAAAAGGAGAGTCCGCGGATCGATCGGTATTTGAAGACCCGGAATGACCAGTATACGAAGCTCGACAGTGAGGAGACCCTTCTCGCCCACACCCGAAACATCGGCGATGTCGAAATCTTCATGCGTCCACAGGCAAAGTGGCTCGTCAACTACCTTCCTCTGAAATCGTTCAACCCCGAATGGGGCGTTCTTGAAACAACCATCCAGGGCACCTACCCGTTGGCGCGCGAATTTCATCTCGAGAACGCGCTGGAATACCTCGACGAGCCGGGGGAATGGTCGCTGAACACCCAGGAGGGCAAACTCTATTACTGGCCGGAATCCGGCCACCCCGGCGACAACATTCAGGCGCCGGTTCTTCCCGCGCTGGTCCGGGTGGAAGGAAAGAACGTGGAGTCACTAAAAGGAGACGTGCCGGTGCGGGGACTCGTCTTCCGGGGCCTAACTTTCACTGTCTGCGATCGCGATGTCTGGACGAAGGATGACATCGGGCTCCAGCACGACTGGGACATGTGGGACAAGGATAATTCCCTGTTGCGCTTCCGTGGCGCTGAAGACTGCTGGGTGGATGGGTGCCGGTTTGTGAACAGCGGCAGTGGGGCGGTCCGAGTCGATCTCTACGGCCAGCGGATCCGGATCGAGAACAATGTCATCCGCAACGTGGGCGGCACGGGGATCCTGCTAGATGGCTACGGTCCGGGAACGAAGGATGTGAACCGGAACAATCTGGTGCTTAACAACGAGATCGAGAATTGCGGCACCCTTTACTGGCACAGTCTCGGCATCTTCATCTGGCAGAGCGGCGAAAACCGCATCGCCCACAATCGCATCCATAATCTGGGCTACATGGGGATGGTCATTTCAGGCGTGAGAATGCGGCACTTCGGCGTCGGCAACTGGGTCAAGGGCAACGGCGACGACCCGAACCGCCGGGAGGTCATGAAGACAATCCGCTCCTCAGAAACCGTGAAGGCCGGCAAGGACGAGAACTGGGCCAATTACGAGCCCTACATGCACGCACGACGGAATGTGATCGAATACAATGAAATCTTCAACTGCATGCAGCGTCTGACCGACGGGAACTGCATCTACCTTTCCGCGACCGGGGCCGGCAACGTGGTGCGCCGCAATCTTGTTTATAGTCATGTCAAGGACGACATGATCAGAACCGACGACGACCAGTATGACACACTGGTTTCCGAAAACATCTTCATCGGCAACGTGTGCCAAGGAGGGTTCGCACTGAAGCGGGTCAATTCCTGTGAAAACAACATCCTTGTGCAGAGCATGATTGGAGGACAGGGCGCTGGAGGCGGGCCGGAAGCCGGAGCCACTATCTTCAGGAATATCATTTATGCGGTGAATCCCGAGCTCAAAGGCTTCCTCAATGCGAGAATGTTCAAGCCCCTCAGGAAAGAAGATATCGACTACAACCTCTACTACATGGAGGGAACAGACGCCGCCAAGGAATTCCTCGGCAAGATGCAGAAAGACGGCTGGGACAAGCACAGTGTGGCGGCTGACCCGCTCTTTGTGGATATCCCCAATCTCGATTTCACACTGAAACCGGAATCGCCCGCCCTGAAACTCGGCTTCAAACCGATTGAGGGTCTGGACACGATCGGCCTTCTGAAGGAGCCCGCTCTTCCGCGTCTGCGCAAGGCGGGAGGGCTGGATGCCTTGATGAAGGTGGAAGTCCATCCGTCCCAAGTGTTTCTTGAGTAGCGTTAAAGACCTGTGATTCGCGAAGAAACCCGCCACGAAGGATAATCTAAACATCACTTTTTTATGAACATAACCAGAACGAAGACCAACTCCCGTCGCAGCGCCGCGGCCACAATCGCCACCAGCTTGCTGTTATGCACAGGGGCTTTTGCGGGAGATGGGACGCCCAGCATCAGCAACACCACCACCCGGAAGGATATCAACAGTGCGGCACGGGACGTTACGCTTTCAGGGGGCGACGCGGAAATTAGCAAGGCCAAGGAAGACCTGCGGAAACGACTGCTCGCGGTCGAACAAGAGGTGCCAAACGCTGTTGGTCCGCTCAAAGCGCTCCGCGACTACGCCAGCTTGGCGGAAAAGCGAACTTGGCACCAGGGCTGGAACCCGGTGACGCGGACTCTCTCCAAGGAGCCCCTGGCCATGACGGGCATGGTTTGGTCTGCGGCGATCGAACAGTCCATGAAGGAACAGAACGGCGTCTTGATCCCTGAGATGGCCGAGCCTGTCTACTTAGACCGCTCGATCATCGTCGAATCGGGATCGCGGATTATCGTTCATCCCAAAACCGAGATCCGGATGATCATCGGCGATACTGAGCACTGCCTGGTTCGCAACCGGCATATCGTGTCGGGCCAGAATGGCCCGGTGGATCTCTGCAAGGGCGCCGACCGCGACATTCTGATCGAAGGCGGGATATGGTCGGACCAGAAGAACAACGGCGCCGGCCCGCAGGGTTTTCGCAAGGGGCGGGACGGACTCATGCTGGGTTCGCAAGGGTGTTTTGTCCTGAGCAATGTCGAGAACGTCACGGTCCGTAATGTCACGCTCCGGGATTATTCGTCATTTGGCATCCAGATCGGCAACGCCCGCAATTTTCTGGTTGAAGGGGTCTGTCTGGATGGAACGAAGGACGGCGTTCATGTCGACGGGCCGGCCCAATTGGGCATCATCCGGAACATCAATGGCCCCCTAGCGGGCGATGACGTGGTTGCCCTCAATGCCTGGGACTGGGGGACGTCGAGCCTCACATTCGGCACCATCTCGGACATCCTCGTGCAGGACACGGATGTGAAGAAGGGATCGTGTGCGATCCGGATCCTGCCGGGCATCAAGATTTTCCCCGATGGTTCAACGCTTGCCTGCGAGGTGTCGCGCTGCGTCTTCTCGCACATCCGCAATTGCCACTCATTTAAGATTTACGACCAACCGAACATCCGTCGCGTCAAGGAGGACTACTCGGCCGATATCGGCTTCGTTTCTGATCTGTTCTTCGAGGACATTCATGTGCAGCCGCTCAATCTGACCACCCACAACGACAAATCAAAGAGCGGGGTGTTCGAGTTGTGCGCGAATGCCAGCGGGCTATACCTCGATAACATCTACCTGGACTATGTGCCCGGGACTCCATTCCCTGAATACCTCCTTACGGTCGGACCCAAATCCCGGATTGCCCGGATACCCTTTGCCGCGTCGGGCACCCAGGAGATCTTCAACCCGAAGGCTTCACCCGTCGCCAAACACATCGTCATCCGAAACGTGTTCACCCGCCCCGAGGGCGACGCCGGGGAATACCAGCGGCACAAGAATCCCGAAGCACTGGTGCATTGCACATCCATACCCGGGGGCGGTCAGGGTCGAATCGTCGGTGACGTGACTGGGAAACAGAAATTACAATGACATGAAAAGAAAACTCACACTCATCAATGTTCTGCTGCTGGTGTCACTCGCAGCGTTAGCCGAAAGCGCACCACCTTTCCCGGCGCCGCTTCGGGACAGTAATATTACGCTTTCTGGAATGACGAATGGCAAGCTGGAGGGCCTCGTGATCGGCAACGGAGATCTCTACGGCGTTGTTTGGGATCGCGAGGGCGAGCTGGTCCTGCGGATGACCAAGAACGATGTCTGGGATGCCCGCGTTGACACCTCGAAAGACGGTCCGATGCCGAAGGTGGATATTGCCGCGGGGACGGTGACAGGACAGAGGGGCGACACACCGAGCTGGAAAGATCACCTTTATCCTCAACCGCGTTGCGCCGTGGCACTGCGTCTTGGCCCTGTTCCTCAGCCGTTTCGTGGGCATCTTGACCTGGCGAAGGCCGTGGTGGCAATGGGGGCCGGGGATGCGCCACGGACATTCCTCCGCGTCCTGTATGATCGCAATGTGCTGTTGGTGAAGAGCCGGCATCCGGTGGAACTTGAAGAAATCAAGAGCGAGACGCTGCCGCCTGCCGAGACGGGAATGACTGACGGTGTTTCATGGCTGAGGATGAAAATGCCCGGAGACATGGACTACAAGGGGATGGAGTATGCAGTGGCGGTGGCTTCAAAAGGTGATCTCAAGGCCGCATCGCTCGTCACGTCCTTTGATGTTGATGGCGGTGATGTGCTTGAGCATGCCATCAAGCTGGCAGAGAAGACGGCTGCTGAATCAGAAGAGACTTTGGTGGCAAGGCATGAACATGCCTGGTCGAACTACTGGGCACGCAGCGGTGTTCAGTTGGAAGACAAGGTTCTGGAGCGCTGGTGGTATCGCATGCTCTATTTTGCAGGAACCACCTGTCGGCCGGGTGCCGCGCCGGTTGGGATTATGCCTCCCCTCGCGATTGACATGACTCCCTGGCATGCTGATTTTCACCACAATTACAATACGTGGCAATGCTTCTGGCCGTTGCCCGGATTCAATCATCCGGAACTGGTCGACCCGTGGATTTCCTACAACGACGGAATGATACCGCGTTACAAGAACCTGGCCCGTGAGACGTATGGCATCGATGGCATCCATCTTCCGATTTCCTCGTTTCTGCATGAGCCGGATCCCGCTGTCTGCAAGAGCGTGAACAAGCGCCAGGTCTCTCTCCTCCCTTGGGGGCTTACCATCGGTCTGCAGGGGATGACCCTGCAGAGCATGTGGTGCAAGTTCCAGTGCGATCAGGATGCAGGCTACATGAAAGAGAAAATCTATCCCTACCTGCGTGAGGCCGCTCGGTTCTACGTGAACTTCATGGGACAATGCCGGAAGGACGAAGACGGGAAGATCCTGCTTGGACCATCGTATAGCCCGGAGCACGGAGACCCGGGAATCTTTAACTGCCCGTTCGATATCGCGTATGTGCATTATACGTTCGATGCCATGATCGAGGCCGGAACGCTGCTCAAGAGTGATGCCGAATTGGTCGAGTCCTGCCGCACGTTCAAGCGGTTGCTCCCCCCCTACCCAACCGCTCCGGATAAAGATGGAAAACCCATCGTGGTGGACTGGGTTGGTTGCAAAGTCGGAGAGGTAAAAAAACACAACGTCACGGTTCCAGCTTCCCCCGTTTTTCCCGGCGAGCAGGTTACTTGGTTTGATGATGAAGCCGTGAAGGAGCTTTACAGGCGGACAATCAACCAGATCAACTTTCGCGATGCAAACGCACACGTGATGATCAATATTGCCAGGGCCCGGCTCTCCATGCCGGAAGCGCATCCGAAGGCCAAGGCATGGTTTGAGAGCAGGGAAAGACCCAATGGTCTGTTTGAGTGGGTCGGTCACGGACACGCGGTATACATGCCGGAAATGATCGGCATTGCAGGTTTGATAAACGAGTTCCTGCTTCAGAGCGTGGGCAACAAGATCCGCCTCTTCCCCTGCTGGCCTAAGGATCAGGACGCGAAATTCACCAGGTTGCTTGCGCAGGGTGGTTTTCTTGTATCAGCGGAATGGAAGAACGGAAAGGTCGCCTCCGCAGAAATCGAGAGCACGGCAGGCAGACAGCTCCAGCTTCTCAGTCCGTGGAAGAGCATCAGTGTCAACGGCAAGAAAGTCGGTATTGACAAAGACGGTCTGGTGACACTGGACACCAAACCCGGGCAGGTGCTGCGATTTGCGGAAGCGGGCGTCCCAACCTCCGTGGGGGATGTTATCAGGAATGGAACTGACTGGAAAGACACGGACGGGAATCCTGTTTCCTGCCATGAGGGCGGAATGTCGCGCTTCGGCGACATGTTCTATTGGTATGGCACCTCCTACATCGGGAATCCCAAGGGGATTTGCGGCCAACGGCTGCAGGAACAGGGACTGCTGCGGTTGCGGCACGGCTTGAATGTTTACAGCTCCCGGGACCTGGCGAACTGGAAGTATGAAGGGGTGGCCTTGGACTTCAATCGTCCGGGCAACGAAATCAAGGGGTCGGGCCACCGCCCCAGCGTCATCTACAACGCCACGACCAAACAATATGTCATGTGGTTTTTCGACTTCACCAAGTATCCCGCGCCCATGATGGCGGTGGCCGTCTCGGATTCGCCCACCGGCCCGTTCCGTATCCATGCCCGCGACGTCCTGACCGGGGAGGAACACGGTTATGCGCAAGACTGCGGCCTGTTCCAGGACGATGATGGGAAAGCCTATCTGGTTTATGATGACGGGCATCGCAATCTGCGGGTTGATCTCCTCAGCGACGACTACCTGAGCTCGACCAGGAAAAACGTGGTCGCGCTTGCGGCATCAGGCGTTGAGGATGCGGCGCATCCCAAGCCTGGATTGAAAGCGTATGAGGGAGCAGCCATGATCAAATACAAAGGCAAATATATCGTGGCGGGTTCCGGGGTTTGCGGGTGGGGTGCCAGCCCGACGACGTATGCCGTGGCCTCTTCGCCCCTGGGGCCTTACTCGGAACCGAGGGTGATGAGCGAGAAGGACACTTGGGGATCGCAAATATCGAATTTCATCCACCTCAGGGAAACGGACACCGTCATGGCGTTGTGCGATCAATGGTGGGCCGGGCAAAATCCCCGGAGCGACTTGGAAACTTCACGATATCTCTGGCTGCCTGTTGCGTTCGATCCCAAAACCGGCGAAGCCAGGATGGAATATGCCGAACAATGGAATCCGCTCCATCAAACCCCGACAAAATCCAAAACGAAGAATCGTTGAAACCCACAGAAGCGGATCATCTATATTTTAACAGAAAGAAGTCATGGTGAAGCAAAACATGCCATCAACGGGTCGGATTGCAGCCCTGCTGGTATTCGCCCTCTTGGTGCCCGGGCAAAATTCATTTGGCCAGGAGTCCTCTTCCGCGAATGCTGTGCGAAGGGACCGGATCATCTGGAGCGATAAACCGAGCACCGGTGAGGCGAGCAAAAACTGGCAGAACGATGGTTTCCCGATCGGCAATGGCCGCTTTGGCGCCATGATCTTTGGCGGGGTCCCCAAGGAGCGGATCCAGTTCAATGTGGACAGCCTTTGGACCGGCGACCAGAACTTGAAGGGGGAATACAACACCCCGGGTTTCGGGGCCTACCAGAATTTCGGGGACGTGTGTATTGAACTCGATGGAGGAGCCGGGATCGAAGGGTATCGCAGGGAGCTTGATATCGAAAACGCACTTTGCTCAGTGACTTACTCCCGCAACGGCGTGAACTTCCAGCGGGAAGTTTTTTGCAGTCATCCAGACCAGATCATCGCTGCAAGATATACCGCCGACAAGAAGGGACAGCACAACGGGCGCATTCGTTTGCTTGGAGCGCATAATGAAATCACCGTCGCGGATGGAAACCAAATGATATTCTCCGGCAAGCTGGAAAACGGGCTTGATTACGAGGCGCGGTTGATGGTGGTTGCGGAGGGCGGGGAGCTGAAGGCCGAAGGGGATGCACTGGTCTTCAGCGGATGCAATACGCTATCCCTCTATCTGGCGGCGGACACCAGTTACATCATGGATTACGCGAAGAAGTACATGGCCGAGCACCCGCACAAACGGGTCGCCGGCTGGATTGAACAGGCCGCCGGGAAATCATTCGAAGACCTGAAGCGCGCACACAGGGAGGATTATGCCAAACTCTACGACCGGATGAATATCGATCTGGGCACCACTTCCCCGGGTCAGCTCGCATTACCCATGGATCAGCGACTCGCCAAGGTGCGCGATGATGTGGCGGATCCGGACCTGGAGGAACTCCTGTTCCAATACGGACGCTATCTTCTCATTGCCTGTTCCCGTCCCGGCAGTTTGCCGGCCAATCTGCAGGGATTGTGGAACGACAGCAACAAACCCCGTTGGCTTTCCGATTATCACAGCAATATCAACCTGCAGATGAACTACTGGGGAGCGGAACCGGCCAACCTCGCCGAGTGCCATACGCCGCTGTTCGATATGCTGAACGCTTCGTTGGAGCCTTTCCGCCAGGGGACCCGGCTGGAATTCGGCAAAGACATTCGCGGGTTCACGATCCGCACCTCGCACAACCCGTTCGGTGGCATGGGCTGGAAGTGGAACATCCCCGCCAGCGCCTGGTATGCGCGGCACTACTGGGAACATTACGCGTTTGGCGGGGATAAGGAGTTTTTGGCGAAGGTTGCCTATCCTTATCTCAAGGAAGTCTGTCACTACTGGGAAGACCACCTCAAGGAACTCCCGGATGGCCGGCTCGTTGCTCCGGATGGCTGGTCGCCCGAGCATGGTCCCCGGGAAGACGGGGTGGCGCATGATCAGCAGATCATATGGGATCTCTTCTCGAATACCATCAAGGCGGCGCAAGAGCTCGGCATTGATGAGGACTACCGGAAAACGCTCACCAGCCTCCGTGATCGTTTGGTCGGGCCAAAGGTCGGACGCTGGGGACAGCTGCAAGAATGGATGGAGGATCGGGATGATCCGAAGGACCAGCATCGTCACACCTCCCAGCTCTATGCGGTCTATCCAGGCTACCAGATTTCACGGGCTCAGACCCCGGAGTTCGCGGAGGCGGCGGCAGTGTCACTCAAGGCGCGCGGCGAGTCCGGCGACAGCCGTCGTGAGTGGGCCTGGACATGGCGCTGTGCGCTCTGGGCCCGGCTCGGCGATGCGGAAATGGCCCACCACATGATCAGAAGTTTCTTGAAATACAACATGCTCGACAACCTCATCGGGGTGCATCCTCCGCTCCAGCTGGACGGCAGCCTGGGCATTACCGGCAGCATGTGCGAGCTGCTGCTTCAGTCGCATGCCGGCGAAATCCAATTGTTGCCA
Source organism: Pedosphaera sp. (assembly GCA_017853715.1). Classification (GTDB taxonomy): domain Bacteria; phylum Verrucomicrobiota; class Verrucomicrobiia; order Limisphaerales; family DSYF01; genus DSYF01. Next base: position 937 of record JAFMIZ010000085.1, on the reverse strand, counting down.
GCCCTGCCGAAGGCCTGGGCCAACGGTCAAGTCAAAGGCCTGCGCGCGCGGGGCGGCTTCACTGTGGATATGGCATGGAAGGACGGCAAGCTGACCTCCGCCGTGGTTCGCTCCCAATCAAAAGGAGACTGTGTCGTGCGCTATCGCGACAAGACGGTGCACCTCTCGCTGGAGAAGGAAGGCAAGGCGGATTTGGACGGCCAGTTGACCGAGCTTGCCCTTGGGCAGCGCATGAAGTGGTGGGAAGAGGCGCGGTTTGCCCTGTTCATCCATTGGGGCGCCTATTCGGTCCTCGGTGGGGAATACAACGGGAAAAAGCTGGAGCACGCCTACGCCGAACAAATCCAGCGGATCGGTAAAATCCCGCATGAAGAATACCGGGAGATTGCCGCGTCCAAGTTCCGCCCGGAAAAGTTCAATGCGGAGGAATGGGTGAAACTGGCGAAGGCAGCCGGCATGAAGTATGTGGTCATCACGGCCAAGCATCACGACGGCTTCGCCATCTACCACTCGAAGCACAGCACGTTTGATGTCGGGGACGCGGCCGGCTGGGAGCGGGACCCGCTGAAGGAGCTGTCCGATGCCTGCCGCAAGCATGGGCTCAAATTCGGGGTCTATTACTCCCAATCCCAGGACTGGCATGATGTGTTCGATCGCTCCGGGGATTGGAACACTCCGGGAAATCCGGCCTCGAGTCCGGCAAGCCAATGGAGTGATCCCGCGAAGTGCGGGAACGCGGAGGCCAACCGGAAGATGTTTGAAACCTATATGCGGCAGAAAGGCATCCCGCAGGTGGTCGAACTGATCAAGGACCATGGCGCCGGGTTGATCTGGTTTGATACGCCGGCCGCCTATCCCCTCGACTACGCCCCACCCTTCTTCGAAGCGGTCCGGAAAACCGACCCCTCTGTCGTGGTCAATGCCAGGATTGGCGCCG
>JAFMIZ010000084.1 GCA_017853715.1 Pedosphaera sp. | reverse complement strand
GTGGCGTCGGTCTTGAGCGTCTCGCGTTTGACGATTTGCTGTCCGCCCCACCAGCGGCTGCGCTGGCTTTGGTCCATGTCCTCGTAGAACCACGGGAACTCGCGCGGCTGCGTCCAGTGTTGCCAGTAGGGTTGCTGGTTCACCACCACTTCCACGTTCGCGTTCGCCACCGGCCCGCCGAAGTAATAGTCCGCCTGGATCGTCACCTCCACGGTGTCCCCCAGTTTGAACGTCTTCTTCTGGCCGTGCTCCTCCGGGGTGCTCACTGCAACCTTGAACTCGGGCAGCTTGTATTCCTCCAGTCGGAACAACGTGGCGGTGCCGATGGAGTTTTTGCGGCCTTCATCCCAGAACTGGACGTTGTATTCGCCCAGTGGCATTTCGGCGGTCAACGTCAGCGAACCCCACGCGCTGCCGAACGAATTCAACTTGGCTTTGCCTTCCGCGACCTGGGTGCCGCGCGGGTCGTTGATCTGATATTCCACCGTCTGGTCGGCCGGCGTGGTGTAGGTGCCGTTGGCGTAGCCGCGGGCGATGAACTTCCATTGCGTCGTCTCCCCCGGACGGTAAGCGGGGCGGTCGGTGAACGCGTAAATCTTCCACGGTTGGTCGTCGCGCCAGTCGTTCCACCAGGAGTTGCCGGTGCTGAACGCCTGCCGCTTCGCCAGCGCCGCACTCGCGAACAGTTCCACGCCATGATTACGGGTGGTTTGCAGTTCGAACACGGCGAGGCCGTCGGCGTCGGTCTGCTTCGTGTGCTCGCGGGTCTGCCAGGTGCGATTGTCGTTCCATCGCTCGCGCAAAACCACCGTGGCATTGGCCAGCGGTGCGCCGCTCAGCGCATCGCAGAAATAAATGAGCGCCTGTTTGCCGGAATTCTTCAACACCAGCGCCGCATCAGTGACGAGGAGCAACTGGCGGGAGGTCTTCCCGCCCGCTTTGCCCACCAGGACATACGCGCCGGTCGCCAGTTTCTCGTCGAGCCGCACGGTCGCATTCCCCGGTTTGAAATCACCCTTGTCCTCGGTATTGCGCGTCCAACTTTTCAACGCCTCGCGGCCCATCAGGGAAATATTCTCGAGCCAGTCCTGCCGGTCGTCGCCGAACTTCACGTCGCGGTTCAGGTCCACCGCATGCAACGCCAGCTCGATTTGTTTCACGTTGCGCCAGCTCAGGGCGTATTGGATTTCTGAGCCCGGCACAAAAAAGTCGGAGACCATTACGTTGAGCTGCGGGTCGGTGATTTGTTTGATTTCGTTTTGCGCCTGATCCCAGTAGCGCGTCTCGCCTTTGGCGAATTCCTGCACCAGCCGACGGTAGAGTTCCAGCGCGCGGACGTAATCCGGCTCGCTGCGCCAGTTGCCGTCCTTGAGGATCACCACCCGGCCCTCGCTGCCGATCCATTGGGCGTAGTTGAACAAGGCGTCGTCATACCAGTCATTCTTCGCCCCCAGCTTGAGCGCGGCTTCAAATTCATCCTGCACGCGCTGGCGCTGCTCGGCATCGCGCTGGCCGTGATTCCGCAACGTCATGGCGAGGAGATAATGGGCGTGCGCCTGATCCGGCCCCGACTTGGCGATCTTCAGCGCGTTCTCGAGGATCGGTTGGTCGATGTAGTTGCCGAAGTAACCGTAGTGGTAGTAGGGCTGCACCTTCGGGGGCTTGGCCATGCGCCAGACCATTTCCAAATAACGCGTGCGGGCCAGTTCGATGTCGCGCGCGCCTGCCCACCAGTCCAGTGCGGCCTGATAGTGACGCAGCGCCTGGCCCCAGTTGTGGTTGTCCCGTCGCGTCCACCACCAGTCGCCGAGCGATTCCTGCACCTCGGCCCAGACGCGGTCCCGCTCCTCGGTGCGGTTCACGTCGCGCACCAGCTTTTCCAGTTCGGTGCGGGCGGATTGCAGCACGGTGTCGTCGGCGCTCTCCGTCGAGGCGGCGGCCCGCCATTGCGTGTCGTAGTGGCGGAAGACCACCCAACGCGCCTCGTTCGGCGTGATGTTCGACATCTCCATCGCCTGCGCATACAGCTCGTGCGCCTGGCTGAAGGATTTTTCGGCGTAAAGTTTTTCGGCCTCGGCTTTGTGGTCGGCGAATGGTTTGGCTTCGGCAGCGATGACGGTGCTCACGTGAAGGGCAATGACGCCTGCAGCGAGGAGCGCGGACCGCCCGGTCCTTCGGAAGGTTTGTGACATCAAGTTGCGGACAAGGCTGTCCGCGCTCCCGAGAATGGTGCGCTGTTCCATAAATTCTCCGTGTTAGACGGAGGATTGGATGAAATGCTCCCCGCTGCAACACCGCGTTTTTGGTTCGGTTCAGGGGACGACGCAGATATGCCTGCCCGGCTGTCACTGTTGGGAAACTGTTGCCAGAAGCGGAGCGGGAGCCTATTGTCCACCACAGTAGCACGCGCAGGCCGGTTGAGTCGTTCGGCCTTGCCGTGCCGGAGGTTTCGGGCAATTGCCCGGGTGTTTTCCCATTTCATCCTGTCGCCTATGCCGCCCAAGGCGAAACTCGACGCCAGACCGGATGAACTGCGCCGCCAAGCGGAAGCTTTGCAGGCGCAGAATCGCCGCGTGCGGCAGGGTGGTCGAAGTTATCGCCGGTTCTTCAACGATAGCCCCCAGCCGGTCCTCATCTATGACGTCGAATCCCTGGCCATCCTCTCCGCCAATGAAGCCGCGGTGGATCTGTACGGATTCACCCCCGCTCAATTTCTCAAACTGACGATCACGGATCTTCTTCCCCCGGAAGATCTGCCTGCTTTGCTCGAACACCTGCAGCAACCTCAGGGTGCGGCTTCCCGCAAAGCTGTCGACCTGCGGCATCGCCGCCGTGACGGAAGCGTGTTCCCGGTCCGGATGTTCTTGCACGACTTTGTTTTTGCAGAACGACCGGCCCGCTTGGTGTTCGCCGAGGACATCACGGAGGAGCGCCGGGTGGAGGCGATGTTGCGTGAGAGCGAAGCCCGGTTTCGCACCATCGCGGATTTCACCTGCGACTGGGAGTGTTGGGCCGCTCCGGACGGGCAGTTCATTTACTGTTCACCGTCATGTGAGCGCATCCTCGGACGCAAGCCCGCGGAGTTTTTGGCTGATCCGGATCTGTTCCCTCGTCTGATCCATCCCGAGGATCGCGCCGCGCATGACTGCCATGTGCATCATTGCGAGCGTGCCCGGCGCCCGTGCGAGGCGGAGTGGCGGGTGCGGCGTTCGGATGACACGTATCGCTGGCTGGCGCACGCCTGTCAGCCCGTTTTCGATGCTGCGGGAAACTTCCTGGGCGTCCGCAGCAGCAACCGCGACATCACCGAGCGTAAAGCCGCTGAAGCGGCGCTGCGCGCCAGCGAGGAGCGGCTGCAGATCTTCATCCAGCATGCCCCGGGAGCCCTGGCGATGTTCAACCGCGAGATGCGCTATCTCGCCGTCAGCCAACGTTGGCTGCAGGACTATGGGCTGACTGGCACGATCCTTGGCCGCTCGCACTACGAGGTATTCCCCGAGATTCCCGAGTCTTGGAAAGCGATGCATCGCCGCGCGCTGGCGGGCGAAACGCTGAGTTCAGCGCGCGACCGTTTCGCCCGGGCCGACGGATCCATTCAATGGTTAAAGTGGGAGGTCCAGCCTTGGCGAACCGCCGCGGGCGACGTGGGTGGGATAATCATCGCTTCGGAGGATGTTACCGCACGCCAGGAGACCGAAAACGCGTTGCGTTACCAGCTCAACCTGACCCGTAACATCACCGAGAACACGGCGGCGGCCATTTTCATCACGGACCCGGACGGGCGGATTACTTTTGTCAACCAGGAGGCCGTGGCCACCTTCGGTTTCCTGCCCGATGAACTGATCGGCGAGCGGCTGCATGATCGGCTGCACCATCACTATCCCGACGGTCGGCCGTTTCCCATGCGCGATTGTGCCCTGACCAGGATATTTTCCTCCGGCGAAACAGTGCGCAATCGTGAGGAGGTTTTCTTCCACAAGGACGGCACGCCGATCAACGTGGCCTGCTCCATTGGTCGGCTGCAGCTGGAGGGCGAAGGGCACAGGGCGGTCATTGTTCTCCACGACATCACCGCGCGCAAACGAGCGGAGGATGAACTGCGCCGCTCCCGCGATGAACTCGAACGCTGCGTCGCTGAGCGCACCGGCGAATTGGCCGCCAGCAACGAATGGCTGCGGGTTGAAATCGCCGATCGCACAACCATCGAGCAGGCGCTGCGCCGTCAGGCCGGACTCCTGGACATGGCCTCGGATGCCATTTTCGCCCGCGAATACCGCGGCGCGATTCACTATTGGAGCGGTGGCGCCCAGCGCCTTTACGGGTTCACAGCGGATGAGGCCCTGGGGCACAGGAGCTTTGAAGTGTTGCAGACGGAATGTCCCGCGGGGATGGAGACGATTCAGGCGGCGCTCGAACAAGCTGGCGTGTGGTCCGGAGAACTGACGCAGACGACCAAAGCGGGCCGCAAGATCATCGTCGAATGCCACATGCAACGCGTGGACCAGCCCGATGGCACGCAACTCGTGCTGGAAACGAATCACGACATCACCGCTCGCCTCGCTTTGGAAGAGGCGATGGTCGCCGCTGGCGAACGCGAGCGCCTGCGCCTCGGCCGGGATTTGCACGATGGTCTCTGCCAGCTCTTGACGGCCTCACGGCTGAAGATCGATTCTCTGGCGGCACGCTTGGCCGTCCGCGCCCCGACCGAAGTTGGGGCCGCCAAAGCCACCTTGCGCCTGTTGACCGAGGCGCTCGAAGAAGCCAGCCGCCTGGCCCGCGGCTTGGAACCCGTGGCCCCCGTGCCCGAGGGGCTGATGGTCGCACTGCAAACCCTCGCGGATGCGACCGGCAAATTGTTTAATGTGGCTTGCAGCTGCGTGATCCCTGAGCCCGTCCTCGTGTTCGATCCCAAAGCGGCGACTGCATTGTTCCGGATCACGCAGGAAGCCATCAACAATGCCATCAAGCATGGCCAGGCCAGTTCCATCCGCATTGGTCTGACCTCGGAGCACGGCACCTTGATCTTGACCGTCGCCTCCGACGGCAAGCCGTTTCCGCGCCGGCCCGGTTCGCGCGGCACCGGTCTGAAGAGCATGCACTATCGGGCCCGCCGCATCCCCGGCACTTTGGAGATCGGTCCCGGTGCCGGTGGCGGCACCTTGGTTCGTTGCATCGCCCGGCCTGCGCCGGCCCAGTCTCCGTGCCCCGACGTCGATGCTCTTTCGCCTGCCCATCAAATGGTGCTCTCCGCTGCGCGCTCTGGACGCACAGTCGGGGAACCGCCCAACCCTTCTAAGTCGGCCAATCTATGAGCGCTAAAACCTGCCCGCCCTCTTCGCCGCACAAGCACCGCATCCTGCTGGTCGACGACCATGCCCTCGTTCGCGAGGGCTTTGCCGAGCTCCTCAACTCCCGTGCGGATCTCGAAGTCTGCGGGCAGGCCGGGAGCGCCCCGGAGGCGTTGACTGCCGTGGATAAGCTGAATCCCGATATGGTGGTCCTCGACCTTTCGCTTCAGGGAGGTAGCGGACTGGACCTGATCAAGAATCTCAAGTTCCTTCACCCCTTCATGCGCTTGCTGGTGCTCTCCATGCACGATGAAGCGCTCTACGCTGAGCGGGCCTTGCGGGCGGGTGCCTTGGGTTACGTGATGAAGCGCGAGGACTCCGCCACGTTCCTGCAAGCCGTCCATGAGGTGCTGATGGGACGGGTGTTTCTCAGTCCCGCGATGCGGGAACGGATGTTGCAAAAGGCGGTGGGCAACAACGTTGCCGTTGATTCCAACGGCATGGCGCACTTGAGCGACCGCGAACTGGAGGTGTTCCAGTTGATCGGACAAGGCCTCACGACCCAGCAGATCGCGGACCGGCTGAACGTGAGCGTCAGCACCGTCGAAACCCATCGCGCCCACCTCAAGGACAAGCTGAAACTCGCCAATGGCACGGAGTTGGTTCGCCAGGCCGTGGAGTGGGTCTATTCGCAATGACCTTGTTCGTGGCACCTCCTTGAGGAGGGGTGGACGCCTGCCGGAGCGCCCGGCGGAGTCGGGGTGGCCTTGGTGTTTCCACCTTCCGGGGTCCTGGGTGAATGGGCCGGGACTTTGCAGGCACCTTTGTGCTCCACTGTGGCGTGCCCGGTTGATGGCGGCTCATGGATTCCACGATGTTGCGTTCATTTCTGGCGTGATACCCAAGCCACCTGCAGTTGAGCTAGGCTGCGCACATGAAAAATCTCCGGCAGCTGAACCTTTCTGAGGAACTTCCCGCCGCGTTTTCCGGCTTCCAACCCGAACTCAAGGTGGTGCTCGTGTATGAGGATTACGAGATGGGCATCGAGGGAAAGTGGATCTTCGATCGGATCGTGCGGGAGGTGGGGGAGGGAGACGCGGCGCGACTGACCGTCTGGCGTTTTGATTTCTTTTATTCACCAGAACTGACGCTCGCCTTGAGCCGTCAAGCCGGGGAAGCGGATGTCATCATCGTCGCGCCGCGCCATCCGGACCGCTTGCCACCGCAGGTCCACAAGTGGCTCGAGAACTGGCCCCTTCACCGGCGCGTGGCCAGCGGCGCCGTGGTATCCGTCTTTCATTCCGCGGCGGGCCCCGTTTCCCGGACCTCGGATGCCGCACTATCGCTCTGGCGCGCCGCAGAAAGGGCTGGCATGGATTACTTCTGTCGCACCGGCGGCTATGCCGCCAACCAGCCCGCCACGCAAACCGCCAATGCCAACAGCCTGGTGCAACCCTCTTCCCAGATGGCGCATCAGCGCCAGTGGGGAGTCAACGAATAGTCATTATGCAAACAACAACGGGTTCCAAACATACCGCAGCTCCCGGTGACGACGTCGCCCGTGCTGCCTACCTCGACTGGCTTGCGGCCGGCAAGCCCACTGGCCGGGATCAAGAATTCTGGCTCAAGGCGGAAGAGCGCCTGCACAAGGGCAGGCGTAATTCAGGGAAGAACCACAGCCGCAAATCCTAGCCTGGCGCCCGGCGGGAGGGAAGGCTCCTGCCTGACCGGCATCGGTGACCCGGACGGGGCTTGGTTTATTCGCCCAGGGCGTTTGAAGAAATGCTGTAGCCGTTCGGAGCAGGGGTTTTTGAGGTGTTGCCGTGGCTTTGGCGAAGCAGCATGCCCGCAGCGGCCTGTGACTGGGCTGAATCGAGGCCAAGGCCCCGGAAGACCGCACCCGGCTGCTGGCCCGCGCATTTCGGGCCGGCGTCTGGAGGGCGTGCGCCTTTAGCGAGGCTGTACACCTAGTCAACCCCCATTCTCCGCGGGAGATCTCCCCCCGGCCATCACCCGCCATGTCTTCCTAGCGCCCTGCCAGGTGACGCCACCGCAGCCAATCAAGAGCACTGCGGTGTTCCATAAGTGCTCCGCGTTGGAGAGAGGGTTGGCCGAAATCCTCCCGCTCGCACCAAGAACCCTGAGGGAGCTTGCTTTGATTGTCCATGGTTGAATCTGGGACGGCAGTTGCCGTGGCTTGACCAGTGGTTGAATCGGATAGGTCGCGAAGCGTTTGGAGTGCGGTGTAGCCCAGCACCGCTTTGCGGGTAACTACGGCGAGTGATGCCTCCGTGGTTGGCGCGGCGGATAGCGGCGCTAAAGCCGCGCGCACTCCAGTCGCCGGCGCGAAGCGCGCGGACAGCCAAGTGTGTTCGGCCCGGGAACGTTTGGTGAGGCGTTTGGCATGGCATCAGTTTCAAGGATGTGGGGGATTGCGGATGAACGGCCATCGGCATTGGCCAAGCCTGGTTTTCCCCCGGACGTTGCCGCTTGTCATGGCCAAGCCAACTCCCCTAGATTGACACAACAAGCAAAGACATCTATGTGCGGCATTGTTGGCTACATCGGGAAGAAGAACGCGGCTCCCTTGCTCGTCGAGGGACTGCGCCGGCTGGAGTATCGCGGTTATGATTCGGCCGGCGTGTGCCTGCTCACGGACAAGATCCTCGAGGTCCGCAAGTCCGTCGGTCGCGTGGATAAACTCGCGCAAGCCATCCAGGCCAAGCCGGTCACCGGGTCCGTGGGCATCAGTCACACCCGCTGGGCCACCCACGGCGCGCCCACCGATGCCAACGCGCACCCTCATCTCGATCAGTCCGGCCGTATCGCGTTGGTCCACAACGGCGTCATCGAGAACTACGACCGCCTCAGGCAACGTCTCGCCGCCGCCGGCCACCAATTTCAGTCCGAGACGGACACCGAAGTGCTCGCGCACCTCATCGGCGAGCATTACGAAAAACTCAAAGACGAATCGGCTGTGAATGGCCAGCGCCTGACGCAAGCCGTGTTGAACGCCCTCAAGGAGGTCATCGGCACCTATGGCATCGCGGTCATTTGCAAGGATTGCCCGGACATCATGGTCGGCGCCCGTCGCGGTTCGCCGCTCATCGTTGGGGTGGGGGAGGGCGAGAACTTTCTGGCCAGCGACGTGAGCGCCATCGTCGCGCATACCCGGCAGGTGATTTACCTCAACGATTACGACGTGGTGACGTTGACGCCCGCGGGCTACACGCACGCCAGCCTCGGCACCGACACGCCGGCATTGCAGGTCAGCCAGATTGAGTTCAGCGCGGAAGACGTTGAGAAAGGCGGCTTCGCGCACTTCATGCTCAAGGAAATCTTCGAGCAACCCCGCTCCATCGGCAATGCCCTGCGTGGACGCGTTGATCATGAAGAGGCCATGGCCAAGTTCGGCGGCTTGAACATGACGCCCGCCGAACTGCGCGCGGTGGATCGCATCGTCATCGCGGCGTGCGGCACGAGCTGGCACGCGGGCTTGGTCGGCGAATATTTGATGGAGGAGTTCGCGCAGATTCCCACCGAGGTGGAATACGGCAGCGAATTCCGTTACCGCAACGCCCCGCTCGACAAGCACACGCTGGTGCTGACCATCACGCAAAGCGGCGAGACCGCCGACACGCTCGCCAGCTTGCGCGAGGCCCGGCGGCGCGGCCACAAGGTGTTGTCCATTTGCAACGTCGTCGGCAGCACCATCGCGCGCGAATCGGATGGTGGCATCTATCTGCACGCGGGACCGGAGATCGGCGTCGCGTCCACCAAGGCCTTCACCTCGCAGGTGACCGTGTTGACCCTGCTGGCGGTCTTGATGGGCCGCATGCGCACGCTCTCGCACACCCATGCCAGGGCGGTTCTCAAGGCGCTGGAAGCGGTGCCCGCCCAGGTGGAGAGGATTTTGGAGCACAACGACGCCATCAAGAAGATCGCGTCGAAATATGCCCAGGCGGACGACTTCTTGTTTCTCGGTCGCGGCTACTGTTATCCCGTCGCCCTCGAAGGCGCGCTCAAGTTGAAGGAGATTTCCTACATCCATGCCGAGGGTTACCCGGCGGCGGAGATGAAGCATGGTCCGATCGCATTGATCGATGAGAAGACCCCGTCGGTGTTCCTGTGCCCGAAGGATTCGCTCTACGACAAGACCTTCAGCAACATCGAGGAGATCAAGGCACGCAAGGGACCGGTGATCGCCATCGCCACCGAGGGCGACGAACAGATCACCCGTAAGGCCGATGATGTGATCCATCTGCCCGCCGTGCCGGAACCCGTCTTCCCGCTGCTGGCCACGATCCCCTTGCAACTGCTGGCCTACCACATCGCCGTCGCCCGCGGTTGCGACGTGGACAAACCCCGTAACCTCGCCAAGAGCGTCACCGTCGAATGACCGACCTGCTGCCCGCCAACGCCGCCCATTGGCATCTCGTCACCAATCACCTGCCCGTCGTGGGCAGCCTGGCCGCCGCCCTGCTGCTCGCGTGGGCCTGGATCAAGAACACCGACGACCTCAAGCGCACCGCCGCCGCGTCGCTCGTGCTGGTGGCGTTGGTTTCCATTCCCGCATTTCTCACCGGCGAACCCAGTGAACGCCACATCCAGGGATTGCAGGGTGTCAGCCCGCGCTGGATGTCCAATCACGAAGACCTGGCCGAGATCGCCCTCTGGGTGGCGATCGGAGTGGGCGCGGTCGCCCTCGCGGCGCTGATCGTATTCCGCAAACACCCGGTGTTTCCGCGCTGGGCCATTGGGGCGTTGCTCCTTGCCTGCCTCCTCATTTGCGGCCTCATGCTCCGCACCGCCAACCACGGCGGCAAAATCCGCCACTCCGAAATCCGCACCTACTCAACGCCCGCGGCAGATCCAGGTGATGAGCACTGAGCTTTGACGGGTTCGCAATCGTCCGCGTGCCGCGTTCGTTGGTTCGTGTCCCTCCCCGGTTGATCTCAGTTTTCAGCGTTTCAGCGTTTGCCTTGTTGGTTCCACACCGGTCCTCCCGCTGCCGTCGCCTCCAACATCGAGAGAACCGAAGGGCTCCACCGCTTTTCAATGACCCTGCCACTTCCCCAAGCGTGTAGCTTGGCACCATGAAGATCTCGCTCACCCTGGTGCTGGCGCTCCTGGCGTGCCTGTATTCCTCGGCGTGCGTGATCTGCCATTTGAGCAGCCACGACTTGCTGGAACCACTGATGCTCCCGCTTTATCCCGGCATCTGGGTGGGATTTCAGGTCTACGATGAGATCGGCGGGCAGTTCATGCTCTGCTACGCCGCCGGCATCGGTGCCATGACCGCGCTCGGCGCGGTGCTCGGCGCCATCTTTGATGCGCTGGCCGACCCCTCCGGCTCCTCCACGCCGCCACCGTGAAGTGTTCCCCGCTCCGCGTTTCCAAAACTCCGTGATTCTCTCCGGCAGAGCGCTCTGCTTTAATCCCGCCCGTGAAGATTCTCGGCATCATCCCCGCCCGCTACGCCAGCACGCGTTTCCCCGGCAAGCCGCTGCATCCCATCGCGGGCAAGCCGCTCGTTCAGCACGTGGTCGAGCGATGTCGTCAGGCGACGTCGCTCGCGGACGTTATTGTCGCCACGGATGACGAACGCATCGCCACCGTCGCCCGCCAGTTCTGCCGCGTGGAGATGACCCGCGCCGATCATCCCAGTGGCTCGGATCGCATCGCCGAGGTGGCGTCACGCTGCGAGTGCGATGCCGTGGTCAATGTGCAGGG
>JAFMIZ010000015.1 GCA_017853715.1 Pedosphaera sp. | reverse complement strand
CTCTGGCTTAAGGCGTGTAGTTCAACCACGGACCGAGCCAGCGCTCCATTTCCGCGAGCGACTTGCCCTTGCGTTCCGCAAGTTTCTCGACCTGATCTCTGCCCAGCTTGCCGACGGCGAAGTATTTTGACTCCGGATGCGCAAAGTAGAGTCCGCTCACGCTGCTGCCGGGCGACATGGCGAAACTCTCTGTGAGGGTGATTCCCGTGCGCTTCTCCACGTCCAGCAGCGACCACAGGGTGCCTTTCTCGGTGTGGTCGGGGCAGGCAGGGTAGCCCGGTGCTGGGCGGATGCCCTGATACTTCTCGGCGATAAAATCTTCGTTGGTCAGCCCTTCCGATTTGCCAAAGCCCCACTCGTCGCGCACGTGTTTGTGCAAATATTCAGCCAAGGCTTCAGCCAAGCGGTCCGCCAAAGCCTCCGCCATGATGGCATTGTAGTCGTCGTGGGCCGCTTTGAACTTTTTCACCAGTTCACCCAAGCCAATCCCAGTGGTGACGGCGAACGCGCCAATGTGGTCCTGCCCCGTTGGAGGTTGAACGTTGGCGGCCGAAGGTTTCGGGGCAATAAAATCCGCCAGACACCAATTAGGTGAGCCGTCGCCTTTGTCCATTTGCTGGCGTAGGAAGTGGAGCTTGGTTTGAACCTTGGACCGGGTTTCGTCCGTGTAGAGTTCAACGTCATCGCCCACGCGATTGGCGGGGAACAATCCATACACGGCCTTGGCCTGAAGGAGTTTGTTGGCGATGATTTCTTCCAACAACTTCTGGGCATCGGCAAATAGCTTCCTGGCTTCCTCGCCGTGCTTCTCATGCTGGAGGATTTTCGGATAGACCCCGCGCAATTCCCAGGTGTGGAAGAACGGCGTCCAATCAATGTAGTCGCGCAGCGTCTCCAGCGGCACGTCCTCAAGCACACGAATGCCCGTGAACTCGGGGCGGGGGAGGGCGTTGAACTCCAACTTCGGGGCGTTGGCACGCGCAGCCTCGAGTGAAATGAGTTTCGCCGCCGAACCAGAGTGAGCGGCCCGGGCTTTCTCATAGTCTTCCCGAAGCTGCTTCACGAAGGCTGCCTTGCCGTCCTTGCTTAACAGGCTGCTGGTCACGGGCACGGCGCGGCTGGCGTCCAGCACGTGGACCACCGGTTCGCTGTAATGGGGGGCCAACTTGACGGCCGTGTGCGCTTTGCTGGTGGTCGCGCCGCCGATGAGCAGGGGAACCTTGAAGCCGGTGCGTTCCATTTCCTTCGCCACGTGGACCATCTCATCCAGCGACGGAGTGATCAAGCCACTCAAGCCGATGATGTCAGCGTTTTCCTTTTTGGCGGCCTCCAATATCTTTTCGCACTGCACCATCACACCGAGATCAATGACCTCGTAGTTGTTGCAGGCGAGCACCACACCGACGATGTTCTTGCCGATGTCGTGAACGTCACCCTTCACGGTGGCGAGTACGACTTTGCCCTGCGCCTTCACCGCTTCCCCGCGCGCGGCCATGGCTGCTTTCTCCGCTTCCATGAACGGCGTGAGATAGGCCACGGATTTTTTCATCACGCGCGCAGACTTCACAACCTGAGGCAAAAACATTTTGCCAGCGCCGAACAGGTCGCCGACGACGCTCATGCCCGCCATCAACGGACCTTCAATGACCGTAAGCGGTTTGCCGTATTTGGCGAGCGCCTCGGCGGTGTCGGCATCGATGTGCAGGTCGATCCCCTTCACGAGCGCGTGGGACAGGCGTTCTTCGACCGTGCCCTTGCGCCATTCCTCCTCGATCTTCTTGTCGGCAACGGTGGTGCCGGCGCTGGCGGCTTTCAGCTTTTCGCCAAAGGTCACGAGCCGTTCGGTGGCGTCGGCGCGGCGATTGAGCAACACGTCCTCGACCAGTTCTCTTAGTTCGGGGTCGATCTCTTCGTAAACCTCCAGCATGCCGGCGTTCACAATGGCCATGTCCATGCCCGCTTGGATCGCGTGATAGAGAAAGGCGCTATGCATCGCCTCGCGAACCGGATTGTTGCCGCGGAAGCTGAACGAGACGTTCGACAAGCCGCCGCTGACTTTCGCGTGCGGCAGGTTCTGTTTGATCCAGCGCGTGGCTTCGATGAAGTCCACGGCGTAATTGTTGTGCTCCTCGATGCCCGTGCCGACGGTGAGGATGTTGGGGTCGAAGATGATGTCTTCCGGCGGGAAGCCGACTTCGTCCACGAGAATGCGATAGGCGCGCTCGCAGATGCGGATCTTGTCCGCGAGCGTAGCCGCCTGACCTTGTTCATCGAAGGCCATCACGACTACCGCTGCGCCGTATTTCAAGACCGCGCGGGCTTGGCGTTTGAATTCGGCTTCGCCCGCTTTCAGCGAAATGGAGTTCACGATGCCTTTGCCTTGGAGGCACTTCAGGCCCGCCTCGATGACCTCCCATTTCGAGGAATCCACCATGAAGGGAACCTTGGCCACCTCGGGTTCGCTGCCGAGGAGTTGCAGGAAGCGACTCATGGCGGCGACGCCATCAATCATCCCTTCGTCCATGCAGATATCGATGATGTTCGCGCCGTTCTCGACTTGCTGGCGGGCGACCGCCACGGCCTCCTCATATTTGTTCTCCTTGATCAGCTTGGCGAATTTTGGCGAACCCGCGACGTTGGTGCGCTCGCCGATCATGATGAACTGGCCGATCTGTTGGGTGAACGGCTGTGAGCCGCTTAAGCGCAATGGGATTGCGGCGCCGGTGGAAAACTTGGTCTCGGTCCTCGACTGGCGCGGCGGCTTGCCTTCGAGTGATTTGGCAATGGCGGCGATGTGCTCCGGTGTGTTGCCGCAGCAGCCGCCAGCGATGTTGATCAGCCCACTTTCGGAGAATTCGGCTAGAAAGTTGCCCATATCTTCCGGCTTCAGGTCAAAGCCCGTTGGCGAGAGGGGATTGGGCAGGCCGGCGTTGGGATAACAGGAGATCGCGGTGTTGGATTTCTCCGCGAGTTCCGCGAGGAACGGCCGCATGAGGTCCGGCCCGAGCGAGCAGTTGAGTCCGATGGCGATCGGATTCACGTGCTTCATCGCATTCCAATAGGCCTCGATGGTCTGGGCGGAGATCATCGTTTCACCGCCGCGCCCCACCGCCGCCGAGATCATGATGGGCAGAGCCTTCTTATCCTGCTCGAACACTTCCTGAATCGCCACGAGCGCCGCCTTGGCGTTCAGCGAATCGAAGATGGTTTCCACCAGCAGCAAATCTGAACCGCCGGCAATCAGCGCGCGGACCTGGTTGATGTAAGCTGCTTTTACCTGATCGAAGGAGCAGACGCGGAAGCCTGCATCATCCGCATCGGGGGAGTTGGACAGGGAGACGGTCAGCGGTCCGATGGCTCCGGCCACGAAGCGTGGTTTGCCGGTTGCATTGGCGACGCGATCCGCCCACTCGCGACATTGCCGAGCGGATTGCTCGTTGATCTCCCAAGCGAGGTCGTTGAGGAACTTATTCTCGATGACCCCCTGATAAAACGCCGGGTCCTTGCGCCCGCCGTGCTCCCGCGGGTCGTCCACGAAGAATTCGCTCTGACCGATGCTGGTGGCCGAGAAGGTATTGGTCTCGATGATATCCGCCCCTGCCTCGAGGAAACGCCGGTGGATGTCACAAATCGTGGCCGCCTGCGTCAGGGAGTAGAGATCACCGTTGTTCTTGAGGTCTTTCTTGGAATCCGCAAACCGTTCGCCGCGAATCTCCTTCTCGCCCAGACCATAAGTGCGGATGGTCGTGCCCATTGCGCCGTCAATGATGACGATGCGTTCGGACAACAGTTTAGCCAGCGGATGGTTGGCAATATTTGGATGGCGAGACATAGCGTATGTGGCGTTTCGGCCGAACCGGGGAGAAAATAGGGGTCAGTTGGACAATAAGTCAAATCAACAAATCCGGATACAAGGATATGACTGTTCATCCGCTCGGGTAGTTGTGTTCATTTTGATGATGGTGTCGCCTGTTAGTTTTAGAGAAGTGCATGTGTCCGATTGACTCCAAGACGTTGATTGTTAGGCTAGGTGCTCACAATTTGCCGGATTGTCCGGCTTCGCAGACCAGTAAAAACCAAATCGAACTATGGCTAAGACTCCCAAATACGTTTACACGTGGGGCAACAAGAAGGCAGACGGCGACGGCTCCATGAAGCCGCTCCTCGGCGGCAAAGGCGCCAACCTCGCCGAAATGACCCGCATCGGTCTCCCGGTGCCTCCCGGTTTCACGATCACCACCGAGGTCTGCACGTATTACTACGCCCACAAGAAGACGTATCCGAAGGAACTCCAGAAGCAGATGGAGGCGGGCGTCGCCAACATGGAGAAGATCATGGGCACGAAGTTCGGCGCGACCAACGGCATGCCGTTGCTTGTGGCCGTGCGTTCCGGTGCGCGCGATTCCATGCCCGGCATGATGGATACCATTTTGAACCTCGGCCTCAACGACGAATCAGTCGTCGCGCTGGAGAAGGCGACCAAGAACCCCCGCTTCGCGTGGGATTGCTATCGCCGCTTCATCCAGATGTATGGCGACGTGGTGCTCGGCGTGCAGAAGCGCGAGGGCGAAGATCACGAGCCGTTTGAAACGGTCATCCACAATTTCAAGCACGAGAAGTATCACCGCGACATCGTGGACAGTGAATTGACCGCCGAAGACCAGGCCGAACTCGTCAAGCGCTTCAAGGCGCTCGTCAAGGAACGCACCGGCAAGGTGTTTCCGAACAGCCCGTGGGACCAGCTCCGCGGCGCTGCCGGTGCCGTGTTCAGCTCATGGATGAACGACCGCGCGATCGTCTATCGCCGCAAATACAACATTCCCGCCGAGTGGGGTACCGCCGTCAATGTCCAGGCGATGGTGTTCGGTAACACGGGCGAGACCTCCGGTTCCGGTGTGGCATTCACCCGCAACCCTGCGAACGGCACGAACGAATTCTACGGCGAATTCCTCATCAACGCTCAAGGTGAAGACGTGGTTGCCGGTGTCCGCACGCCCGAACCCGTTTCCAAGCTCAAGGAACAGATGCCCGCGAGCTACAAGGAATTGATGAACGTCCGCAAGATCCTCGAGAAGCATTTCAAGGATGTGCAGGACGTCGAGTTCACCGTGCAGGAAGGCAAGCTGTTCATGCTCCAGACCCGTAACGGCAAGCGCACTGCCGCGGCAGCGCTCAAGTTCGCGGCGGACATGGTGAAGGAAAAGCTCATCGACTGGGAAACTGCTATTCTCCGTAACCCCGCCGACCAGCTCGAACAATTGCTCGCGCCCATCTTCGACTTGAACGAAGTCAAGAAGGCCAAGGTCATCGCCACCGGTCTTCCGGCTGGTCCCGGTGCCGCGACGGGCAAGGTTTACTTCAATGCCGATCGCGCAGTGCAAGCTGCTGAGAAGGGCGAGAAGGTTCTCCTCGTGCGCGTCGAGACTTCGCCCGAAGACTTGCGCGGCATGATCGCGGCGGAAGGCATTCTCACCGCTCGCGGTGGTGTGTCCTCCCACGCAGCGCTCGTAGCTCGTCAAATGGGCAAGGTTTGCGTTTGCGGCGCGGCGGGTGTGGCCATCGATTATGATGCCAAGACCACGACCATCGACGGCGTGACCTACAACGAAGGCGACTTCCTCTCCATCGACGGCACCTCGGGTCTCGTCTATGCCGGCCAGATTAAGACGGCACCCTCCGAGATCATCAGCGGCCTCCTGAACAACGACAAAGTTGCGCAGGGCACCGAGAAGTTTAAGAACTATGTCCAGCTCATGAAGTGGTGCGAGAAGGCGACCCGCCTCTCCGTCCGCACCAACGCCGATACGCCCGAGCAAACCGCTCAGGCCATCGCGTTCGGTGCCGTTGGCATCGGTCTCACCCGCACGGAACACATGTTCTTCGAGGGCGACCGTATCGACGCCATGCGCGAGATGATCCTCGCCGACACGCTCGAAGCTCGCGAAGCGGCGCTGGCGAAGTTGCTCCCGTATCAACGCGAGGACTTCCACGGCATCTTCAAGGCGCTGAAGGGTTATCCGGCCACCATTCGTTTCCTCGACCCGCCGTTGCATGAGTTCCTGCCGCACAGCAAGGAACAGCAGATGGATCTCGCCCGGAAGCTCAACATCCCGGTCGAGAAGATCATGGGCCGCGTGCACGAGCTGCATGAGTTCAATCCGATGCTCGGTTTCCGCGGCTGCCGCCTCGGCATCAAGTATCCGGAAATCACCCGCATGCAGGCCCGTGCCGTGCTCGAAGCCGCTGCGGATGCGACCAAGGAAGGCTACAAGGCCAAGCCTGAAATCATGATCCCGCTCGTCGGCTTCAAGAAGGAACTCGACCTCCAGGTCGCGATCGTTCACGAAGTCGCCGCCCAGGTGCAGAAGGAAAAGAAGGTCAAGATCGCCTACAGCGTCGGCACGATGATTGAAATCCCGCGCGGTGCCCTTACTGCCGACGAGATCGCGCAGACCGCTGAGTTCTTCAGCTTCGGCACGAACGACCTCACGCAAACCTGCCTCGGCATGAGCCGCGACGACTCCGGTTCGTTCCTCGGTGCCTACACCGAGAACGAAATCGTGAAGAAGAATCCGTTCGCCTCGATTGACCAGACCGGCGTCGGCCAGCTCGTGCAGATTGCGGCGGAGAAGGGCAACAAGACCCGCCCCGGCATCAAACTCGGCATCTGCGGCGAACACGGTGGCGACCCTGACTCCGTCAAGTTCTGCCATCGCGTCGGCCTCACCTACGTGAGCTGCTCACCCTATCGCGTGCCCGTCGCCCGCCTCGCGGCGGCTCAAGCCGCGATCGAGGAAAAGCGCGCCGCGAAGAAGGTTGCGAAGAAGAAGTAGGCCGCTTCTGAATATTCAAAAGCCGCTCCGGGAAACCGGGGCGGCTTTTTTGGTGCGTGGCAATTGGCACAGCTTCAACTACACCATCGGCGTCATGGCCCTGAAACAGTCAACACCCACGCTTGCTGACCTTGATCCTGATGCGCTGGCGGAGCGATTTGCAGCGTGGGGCTACAAGCCCGGTCACGCTGCGCGGGTGTTGCGGGCGTTCTATGCGGGCCGGGAGGTGGTGCCGGAAGACGTCCAGCTTCCGCAGGGACTGGTTGGGCGGTTGCGGAATGAATTTCATTCGCGGGCAGCGAATCTGGCCGCGCGTCAGGTGGCTGCGGATGGCACCATGAAGTTGCTCCTGCGCCTTGCCGACGGCCGCACGGTAGAATCGGTGTTGATGCCGGATTATCGCCCGGACCGGGCGGCGGGTTGCATCTCGTCACAGGTCGGTTGCGCGATGGGTTGCGACTTCTGCGCCACCACCAAGACCGGGTTTGAGCGTAATCTGACCGCCGGAGAAATCGTGGAGCAGTTTTTGGCGTTGCGCCGCGAGGCGCAGGCGGTCGGGCGCAAACTCCAGACGGTTGTCTTCATGGGCATGGGCGAACCCTTGTTGAATCTGGAAGCCGTTCTCACCGCGGTTCATCGGCTGGCGGATCATTCCCTGGGAGCCTTCGGCTGGCGACAGATTACCGTTTCCACCGTGGGCATTGTGCCGGGCATGGATGCCCTCACGGCTACCGGACTGAACTTCAATCTCGCAGTTTCGTTGCACGCGCCGGATGACGCTACCCGGGCCAGGTTGCTGCCCATGGGAGAACGTTTTCTCATCGCCGATATTTTGGCGGCGGCGGATCGGTTTCAGGCGGTGCGCGGCCGGCCGGTGACGATTCAATACTGCTTGCTCGCAGGCGTGAATGATTCACCCGCGCAGGCGCGGCAGCTGGCCGGGTGGCTGGTCAACCGCCGGATGCACGTGAACTTGCTGCGCTACAATCCCACGGGGCTCAGCTTGCAGGGCGTGGCGTATCGGCCCACCCCGGACGCCGCGGCGGAAGCCTTTGTCGCCGTGCTGCGCGAACACAAGGTGGTAGCGCATTTCCGGCGTCCACGCGGGCCGGAGATCGACGCC
The DNA here is from genome assembly GCA_017853715.1 of Pedosphaera sp. GTDB lineage: Bacteria > Verrucomicrobiota > Verrucomicrobiia > Limisphaerales > DSYF01 > DSYF01. Next base: position 30,480 of record JAFMIZ010000015.1, on the reverse strand, counting down.
GCGTGCGGTCAGCTTCGTCGCCGGGCCTTGGAAGCGGCGCCAACCCCCTTGCCAAGCAGCGTGCCGGCTGCTTTGCTGGCGCACCCGGATGAATCAACCTAAACTATCGCTCGCCCGCCTCGGCTGGGATGCTGATTGGGAATTGGTCTTTGCGCCGCACCGCGAGCGCGGCTGGCGGGCAGCGCGGGTGGCCGTGCAGGACAAACATCATTACGTGTTGTTCGCTGAGGAGGGGGAGTTGCTCGCGCAGATCGCCGGCCGGCTGTTGCACGGACTGAAGTCCGACGCTGAGCTGCCCAAAGTCGGCGATTGGGTGGTCTTCAAGCCCACCATGCCGGGCGAACAAAAGGCGGTCATCCAAGCCGTCTTGCCACGGCGCACCAAGATTGGCCGCAAGATTCCCGGACGTGAAACTGAGGAGCAGGTGCTGGTGACGAACGTGGACGTCGCGTTCGTGGTGGTGGCGTTGGACGAGACCTTCAACCCGCGGCGGTTGGAGCGGTTTCTCTTGATGGTGGTTGAGGGTGGGGTGAAGCCGGTCGTGGTATTGAACAAGGCTGATCTTTGCGAAGATCTCGACGGGCACGTTGGGGAGGCAAAGCAATCTGCCGGAGATGCGCCCGTGGTTGCGGTCAGCGCCAAGACCCGGCGCGCCATGAAGAGCGTGCTGGAGTTTATCAAACCCAGTTCATCGGTCGTTTTCATCGGGAGTTCGGGCGTCGGCAAATCCACCCTCATCAACCGGCTTTACGGCGAGGCCATCCAGCCCACCACCGAGGTGCGTGATGTGGACAGCAAAGGGCGCCACACCACCTCGTGGCGTGAGATGGTCGTTCTACCCAGCGGCGGGCTGGTGATCGATACGCCAGGAATGCGCGAGTTTCAGTTATGGGTGGCCGGCGAAGGGATTCACGAAGCGTTTCCCGACATCGAACTGCTCGCGCTCAAGTGCCGCTTTCGCGAATGCCGTCACGGCGGGGAAAAAGACTGTGGCGTGCAGGCGGCCGTGGCTGGCGGTGCGCTGACGCGGGAGCGCTTCAACAATTTTCTCAAGCTGCGCCGGGAAATCGAGTTCCTCGAAAAGGCGCGCAAGTATCATCAGCCCTTCGGCCGCGGGCGAACGGAGATGGAAAAGCGCAAGGAATCGCGGCGCGACAAGTGGCGTTACTCGGGTGATCCGGAGGATTGAATCGCACCACACCACTTACGGCAGCATTTCCACATGGTCGCTGGGAAGCACTGGTTCGTCAGCGGTCTCCAGCACCTGATCGGGCGTCATGGTGATGACTTCCTTTCCGCGCGTCAGAATGATCAGACGCGGGTCACCCTTCCCTTTCCAAACGGCAGCAGCGATGGCCTGTCCCAGCGTCATGCCTTCCGTCCAGGCCACGAGCGGATTCAACACGGGGCCGGTGAAGGCGATGGCATTACGGCGGGCTTCGGTTTGACGTAGCGCTTGCTGTTGTCCAGCGCGGAACGCTGCTTCGGCTTGTGCCTTCGCTCTTGTTTTTGAGGTGCAGCCAGTCATGAGGACGGCGCACAGCAATATGCCAACGGCTATTTTTCCAAGTCTCGCATCCATTCTTGCACGGCGGCTTTTATGTTGGCCGCGGTTTGTAGTTTGGGTTTTACAAAGCGTGGGGTGAACCACGGAAACGTTCCCACCAAATCATGGGTCACCAAAATCTGCCCGTCGCAATCCGGACCGCTGCCGATGCCGATGGTAGGAATGGAAATCTTGTTCGTGATTTCAGCGGCCACTGGGGGAGTCACCAGTTCCAGCACTATGGCAAATGCCCCCGCGGTCGTGAGTGCCTCGGCGTCGGCCAGCAGGCGGGCGTGTTCTTCGTCTTTGCGGCCCTTGATGTGGTAGCCGCCTTCCTCCAGCACGTGTTGTGGTAGCATGCCCAAATGGCCGACGAATGGAATCCCCCCGCCATGAATTGCCTGAACTTGCGCCAAAATCTCCTGTCCGCCTTCAGCTTTCACGGCTTCTGCCCCGGCGGCGATGAGTCGCTGTGCGTTGCTCACCGCTTGCTCCGGTGTTTCGTAGCTATGATACGGCAGGTCACCCACGAGCAGGGCGTTGGGCTTGGCGCGGGCACAGGCCCGAACGTGATGGACCATTTCGTCCATCGTGACGCGTGTGGTATCGGGATAACCCAGCACGACCATCCCGAGCGAATCGCCCACCAATAACAAGGGCACGCCCGTCTCGTCGAGCAGGCGCGTCATCGGATAATCGTAAGCGGTGAGCGCAGCCAGGCGCCCGCGACCTTTCAGCGTCCGGATGTGCTCGGAGGTGATCTTGGTTCCAGAGGTCATGCGTGCGGCTGGAGTGATAGAGTGGGGGGGTGAGCCGCGCTATCTTTTGAAACTTGCTACCAACTCCTCGGCGGAGGCTGTTGCGGTGCCCACCTTGCCCACGACAATGCTTGCGGCGTGGTTGGCCAGCAGCGCCGCTTCGAGCGGTGAAGCCCCGGCGGTAATCGCCAGTGTGAACGTGGCAATCACGGTATCGCCTGCTCCAGACACGTCGAAGACTTCCCGTGCCACCGTGGGAATGTGCAATGTCTTCTCGCCACGTTGGCAGACCAGCATGCCCAGTTCGCCCAGGGTGATCAGCAGCACTGCGGGGCGCAGTTCGGCCAGCAACTTTTCCGTCGCGCGCATCAATTGACGATCGGCGAGTGGATTGCTGTTCTTTGTATCGTCCGTGAGACCGGAGAGTTCGAAGGTCTCTTTGCGGTTGGGGGTTATCAGTGACAACTCTGCCAAGTTTAGTTTGTGAACGGGCTTTGGGTCGAAACTCAGCCAGATGCCTCGTTCGCGGCACAGATTGCGGAGTTCGTCCGCCAGCGGCTGGGTCACCACGCCCTTACCGTAGTCACCGACGATGATGGCATCTACACGAGGCAGTTCAGCGCGGATGGCCGCCAGTAACTTTTGCATCAACACGCCATTCAGGTCGCCTCGCGATTCACGGTCCACACGAACCACCTGCTGTTGTTGGGCGACGATGCGCGTCTTGATGGTGGTGTGGCGCGAGGGGCTGACCACCAAGCCAGCGCAGCCCACGCTCTGCTGTCCAAGGAGTTTTCGCAATTGTGTGGCGGCGGCATCGCGGCCCACGGCACCGAAGAGTTGTGGTTTAACGCCCAGGGCGGACAGATTGCGCGCCACGTTGGCTGCGCCGCCGGGCATGTAACTCTCGCGGGCGAACTCCACCACCGGCACGGGGGCTTCCGGTGAGATGCGGGACACGCCGCCCCAAATGAACTGGTCGAGCATCACGTCCCCCACGACGAGTATGCGGCTGCGCTCGGCAGCCGCGAGGAGTTGCTTGGCGCGTGCAGGCTTCAGGGCAACGGAAGATTTCATGTCAGTTCAAAAAACCGGTCAACGGGCTAGTGGCGTTCGCTTCAGAATGCTGGGCGGCGAGGCCGATTTCAAACGCGGCGCGTCCGGCTTCGACGGCGAGCTTGAACGCAAGCGCCATTCGACTGGGATAGGTCGCGATGGCCATGGCGGTGTTCACCAGCACGGCATCGGCCCCTAGTTCCATCGCCTCAGCGGCGTGGCTGGGAGCGCCAATGCCTGCATCTACGAGCACGGGCACCGTGGCCTGTTCAATGATGATGCGAATCTGGTCGCGCGTCTGGATGCCGCGGTTCGAACCGATCGGCGAACCCAGCGGCATGACCGTGGCGGTGCCGACTTCTTGCAACCGTTTCGCCAGCACGGGATCGGCGTTGATGTAGGGCAATACCGTGAAGCCTTCTTTCACGAGTTGCTCCGCGGCTTTCAGCGTTTCAATCGGGTCCGGCAGCAGGTAGCGCGGGTCGGGATGGATTTCGAGCTTCACCCATTTGGGTAACCCGGCAGCCACAGCCAATCGTGCCAGTCGAACAGCCTCTTCCGCGTTCATCGCGCCGCTGGTGTTGGGCAGGAGCAAATACTTCTTCGGGTCGATGAACTCCAAAATGTTGGCGAAGGGATCGCGCTGGCCGGAAAGGTCCGCGCGGCGCAGGGCCACCGTGACAATTTCCGAGCCGCTGGCGGCCAGCGCATCGCGCATGGCTTCCGGCGCGGAGAATTTCCCCGTGCCAACGAGCAGGCGGGATTGAAACGTGCGACCGGCAATGACAAGTGGTTGGTTGCCTAAAGACATCAAACGAATCTAGGCAGGGCAGGGCAGGTTTGTCGAGTTGACGGATTGCGCCATTTGGAACTCGCCCTTAATCTGCGCGGGTGATTGCTTTGCTCGATTATGGCTCCGGCAACCTGCGCAGCGTCCACAAGGCGCTCATGGCGGCGGGAGCGCAGGTGCGTCTGGCGAAAAGCCCCGCAGAAATCGGCGATGCGCGGGGACTGGTGTTGCCCGGGGTCGGCGCATTCGACGATTGCATCAACGCCATGCAGCGGCAGGAGTTGTTGGAGGCGAGCCGTAGTTTCATCCAAGCCGGTCGTCCATTCCTCGGGATATGTGTGGGCTATCAGGCATTGTTCGAGCGCAGTGAAGAATTCAACAGTTGCGCTGCTGGAATGGGCGTGTTCAAGGGCAGTGTGGTGCGCTTCCCCGAGGGCCGCGGACTCAAGATCCCCGAGATCGGTTGGAATCAGGTGAAACTCACGAGGCCGGATTGCCCGCTCTACCGGGACATCCCCGATGGCAGTCACTTCTACTTCGTGCATAGCTTTTTTCCCAAGCCAGCCGACGACCGCATCGTGGCCACGCGGACTGAATATGGTGAAGTGTTCGCCTCGTCCATTTGGAAAGACAACGTGTTCGCCACGCAATTCCATCCAGAGAAGAGTCAGAAGGTCGGGTTGCAGCTGTTGCGCAACTTCGTGGCGCTGACCGCGAATTGATTTCAGCGAAGCAGCTCCTGAATCTCATCCCAGCTCAAGGCGGCGGTAAATTCCTCCTCCCCGCCCAGGGTGGCCTGTATGATTTCCCGTTTGCGATTTTGCAGCGTCAGGATTTTCTCCTCCACCGTGTCGCGGGCGATCAACTTGTAACTGGTGACAACACGGGATTGGCCGATGCGGTGCGCGCGGTCTGTGGCTTGATCTTCCACGGCGGGATTCCACCACGGGTCGAAATGAATCACCGTATCTGCGCCTGTTAGGTTCAGGCCCACGCCACCGGCCTTTAGGCTGATCAGAAACACAGGAATGTTGCTGTTGCGTTGAAACCGGTCTACCACTGCGGCACGATCGTTCGTGGAGCCGTCGAGATAGCAGAATTCAATCTCCTCCGCCGTCAGCCGCTCCTTCAACAACGTCAGCATGCTCACGAACTGGCTGAATACGAGCACGCGGTGTCCACCGTCGATGGCCTCTTCCAGCAGTTCGCCGAACAGGTCGAGTTTGCCGGACGGTGGGGGGTGGAGTAATGGGGGGGCGGAGTTTTGGAGTGCTGGATTCTCGGCCGCATCACTTCCGTTTACCATCGCTCCACCACTCCGTTCCGGCAGCTTCAGCAACCTGAGGTCACAGCACACTTGGCGCAGTCGGAGCAACGCATTCAGCGCCACCATGCGGCTGCGGGCCTGGCCTTGTTCGCCCACCGCTTCCAAAACTTCCTTCCGCGTGGCTTCCATGACTTGTTGGTAAACCTGCCGTTGCTCGGACGTCAAGTCGCAGAAGGAGACTTGCTCGATCTTCTCCGGCAGGTCAGTGGCCACCTCTCTCTTCAGGCGGCGCAACATGAACGGTCGCAGACGCCGCGCCAGCCTGGACTGGGCTTCCGCCTTGCGCTCCTTGGTGATGGGCAATTCATAGCGCTCGCGAAAATCTTTGGCCGTGCCGAGATAGCCCGGCATCAGAAAGTCGAAGATGGACCAGAGATCGAGCACGGAGTTCTCCAGCGGCGTACCGGTGAGCACCAAACGATGCTGCGAGCGCACCGCCTTGACCGCCTGGGCGTTTTGCGTCTGGCGATTCTTGATGTGCTGCGCCTCGTCCAGCACGACGGTATCGAATTCCAGTTCGCGATAACGGTCGGCGTCACGACGGATGAGCGCGTAGCTGGTCACTACCAGATCGTACTCAGCGATTTGTTCAAACGCTGCATGGCGCTCGGGTCCGTGCAGTGCGAGCGTTTCCAACTCCGGGGTGAACTTCTGCGCCTCGGCCACCCAGTTGTACACGAGGCTCGTGGGGCAGACGATCAAGTGGGGCATGCGGAACGCGGAACGCGGAACCGAGGCTTCCAGTCGTGTTTCACCCCGCGCTCCGCGTTCCGCATTCCGTGTTTGCCGGAGGTGGGCCAGCGTCTGCAGCGTTTTGCCGAGGCCCATTTCATCCGCGAGGATGCCGCCGAACCCGTGTGCCCGAAGAAACTGGAGCCATGCCACGCCGTGTTTCTGGTAGGGACGCAGCACGCTCTCCAATTCACCCAGCGGCGGGCATTCCAGTTTTGCCTCGCCGCTTTGCCTGGCAGCACGGTCGCGCCAGGCGGACGGCGCTTGCACCTTCCAGTCACTGTGTTCGCGCAGGGTGGATTCCAGAAACCCCGCCTGGGCGCTGTTGATGCGGTAGCCCGTGGCGTGCTGTTGCGGCGCGCAATCGAGTAGCACCTCCTGCAATTCCTCAACGGCTCCGGTGTCGATCACCGCCATCTTGCCGTTTTTCAAGCGCGTATGGCTTTGCCCGGAGAGCAGCAGGCGTTGAATGTCCGCCTGATTGAACGTCTCCCCGCCGCTGGCGGCAAACACCACGCCGAGGTCGAACCATTGCACGCCCGACGACGTGATTTGAAACTGCGGTTCCACCCGCTCGATGTTCTTCAATGTGCGGTTCTCCAGATGCTCATCCAGCGTCACGGTCCACTCGCGCTGCAGTCGGGTGAACTCACGCGCAAAAAAGTTCAGCACACTGTTTTGTCCGACGAGTTGCATCCGACCTTGGGCGTCGGGTCGCGTGAAGCCGTTGCGCAAAAGTCGCTCCAATGCGGCGCGTTCGCCGGAGCTATCGCCCGTGGAATAGCGCGTGGTCACTTCCGGATCGGGCAGCCAGACGCCTTCGTCCGAAGCGGTGACGCCGACGGTCATGATGCGCGAACCGTAAGCACATTGTAGCACGGCAGTCAGTTGAGAAAGGCCGCCTTTGAGTTCGAGGATGAAGCGGGGGGGCTGCGGTTCGAGCGTGAAATCTTCTAGTTTGAAATTCGCATCTATGCTGCCTGCCGATTGCAACTGTGGCCAATGCTGGCTCAGGAACAGCGGCACCTGCGAACGCGGCACGCGCACCGGCCCCGTGAAAACCTCCTTGGCTGCGGCAGGCAAACCCAGCGGTTGCAATGTCCCGTTCTGCCAGATCCAGTCGCCGATCTGCACCAACGGAGCTGCCTTGCTTTTCAGGGCGAGAACAATCTCACCGTTCGGCTCCAGCGTGGCGCGCAAGGGCAACGCCAGGGGTGTGCGGGTGATGGCGACCTCGCTGCTCTTGCCCAAGGTGATGCGTTCGTGCCCGACCAGCGTGGGCAGCAAGGGCGCCAAGTCTTTCAACTCCAGTTGCAGCACGGCGGGTGTTTCGCCGTTGGACAGCGCCTCAACTTGTTCGATGATTGCGTTGTCCTGGGCGGAGAAGGCAAAGGTGTGCCCCTTCGGCAAAGCGTTTAACGGACACCGTCCGCCGCCCCACTTGGCTTCAAACACCAGCATCGCGCGTCCGCGGGCGATGGCTTGGTCAAAGTTGGGTGGCAGAATGATGAATAGCTCGGCGGGCTCGCCGTCCGGGCCACGTTGCAGTCCGGACTGTTTGCTCGCTGGAGCAGGGGATGGCGGCACGTTGGTGATGGAGCGCTTGGGTGCGGGCGCGGCGTCGGGATGTCGGGCTCTGAGCCAGTGCAACCCGACGGCCACGCTGTGCGCGCAGATGATGCCACGCTGACGCGAGTCGCGGCAGGTGCAGAGATTCTCGATGTCAATCGGACCCTTGATCACCAATGAAGCGCGGATGGAAAGTTCGCCGGCCTGCACCACGCCGCGCAGCAGCGGCGGCTCCCAGAATGAACTCAGCACCTGACCCTGCGCGAGGTAGGCGCGGGCCATTTTCATCGCCTCCCACCCGGCGGCGTCTTTGAGCAGCGCCTCTGTGAGTTCAACCGACATTCTGCTCACTATGCCGTTGCCGATGGTGGGTGCTCAAGAACGCAGCGCGACTCAATATCCTCCTCGTCCGCGTTTCGGAGGGGGGCAGGAGGAGGACGAGCTGGAGCACGAGGATGATTTGAGTAACCCATTTAGGTCAGAGAGTCAGGATGTCAGCAGATCCCAGGAAAAATGGTCCATTGACGCGGGGGCGGGGGTTGTTAAGGTCTCCCCCTCGTTGCCGCAGACAATCCAATGCTTCGGCCTCTGCGGAGTTCCCTTGGACTGTGCTCCCGGTAGTGACGTAACCCGTCGGCGAAGACTTATTTATCCATGCTGACAATTCGTAATCTCAAGATGACCCTGGGCGGGCGTGTGCTCTTCCAGGAGGCTTCCTTTTCGGTGAACTACGGCGAGCGCGTGGCGCTTGTTGGGCCGAACGGTTCCGGCAAGACCACCTTGTTCTCCGTCATCCTCGGGCAGCGCGAGCCGGACGAAGGCACCGTGGAACGCGATGAATGGACCATGGTCGGCCATTTGCCTCAGGAAGGCGAAGCGCTGGGCAACGAAACCGTGCTCGATGTGGCCACCGGTCGGGTGGATGAATTGCCGCAGCTGGAAAGGCGGTTGCATGAACTCGAAGCCAGCGGTGCGGTGCATACCCCCGAATACATGGAGGTCCACGCGAAGCACGACAAGCTGAGCGATCCCGAAGTGGAGACGAAGGCGAAGAAGATGTTGCGCGGTCTCGGATATCGCGACACGGATTTCCATCGTCCAGCCAAGGAGATGAGCGGTGGTTGGATCATGCGTGCGCGTCTGGCCCGCCTGCTCGTGATGGAGCCGGACCTGCTCCTGCTCGACGAGCCGACGAACCATCTTGACCTGATGTCGCTGCTTTGGTTGCAGAATTACTTGAAGACCTATTCCGGTGCGCTGCTGCTGATCTCCCACGATCGCGAGTTCATGGACGAGGTGGTGACTCAGGTTCACGAAATCTCGGAGCGCAAGTTGATTGCCTACACGGGCAATTATACCGACTACCTCCGCCAGCGCGAAGAGCGTTACGAGCAGCAACTGGCGGCCTACAAGAATCAGCAGAAGGAAATCACCGCGCTCAAGGAATTCGCCGATCGTTTTCGTTCCGTAGCCTCCAAGGCTTCGCAGGCCATGAGCAAGCTCAAGCAGATCGAGCGCATGGAACTGATCGAGAAGCCAATGGCGCCGCGCAAGCCGTTCCGATTTCAGATTCCCCAACCGCCACGCGGCGGCCAGCGGGCCATCAGCTTGAAGGGCATCCACATGGCCTACGGGGCGAACAAGGTTTACCAAGGGCTGGACCTCACCATCGAGCGTGGCGAGCAGACGGTATTGGTCGGACCAAACGGGGCGGGCAAATCCACGCTGCTGAAAATTCTGGCGGGCGTGGTCGAGTTTCAACAAGGCGAACGCGATCTCGGGCACAACGCGAAGATCGGTTACTTCAGCCAGCATCGCGCCGCAACGCTCAATCCTGACCGCACGGTGCTCGACGAGGTCATTGCCTGTGCGCCGCTCATGCGCGAAGACGAGATTCGTGGGGTGCTGGGATCCTTCATGTTCCGAAAGGACGACATCCTCAAGAAAACGGAGGTGCTAAGCGGTGGCGAAAAGACCCGGCTCAATCTGATCAAGTTCCTGGTGGACCCGCCGAACCTGCTGCTGATGGACGAGCCCACGACGCATCTGGACATTCTCACCGTCGAATCCCTGACGCTGGCGTTGGAGCGATACGAGGGCACACTGGTTTTCATCTCCCACGATGTTCACTTCATCCGGCAACTCGCCAAGAAGGTGTTGCACATCAACGCCGGGCAGGTGTCTTCGTATGTCGGTGGCTACGATTATTTCTTGGAGAAGACCGGGGCGGTGGACAATGAACGCGCCGCGCTCACGGCGGCGTGATTTTGCTCCTAGCTCTCGTGAAGGGAGTTTATCCTGCGCCGAAATGGCTTTCATAGGACAACGCAACTTGCTCTCCGCGATCCGCGAGTCTGCTTCCGGTCTGCACTTGGACGGCGGCAAACTCGGGGAGATTCTGCTGCCGGGACGCTACATTCCCCGAGACTGGAATCCGTCAGAGAAGTTGGACGTATTCATCTATCGTGATTCCGAGGATCGTTTGGTCGCCACGACGGAAAAGCCGTTTGCCATGGTGGGCGATTTTGCGAGCCTGCGCGTGGTGAGCGTGAATGAGAAAGTCGGCGCGTTTCTCGACTGGGGATTACCGAAGGATTTGCTGCTGCCGTTCCGCGAACAGAACGGTCCGGTGCGCGTGGGCCAGCGGGTGGTGGCTTGTGTCTGTCTGGATGCCAAGACGGATCGCATCATCGCGAGCGCACGGCTGAACCGGCATCTCAGTGCGGACACGCCAGCGTATCAGGACGGCGCGCCGGTCACCTTTCTGATCACCGGACGGACGCCGTTGGGTTACTCGGCCATCGTGCAGAATGCGCATCGCGGTCTGCTTTACCACGACAACCTCGCGGCCTCACTCGAAGTGGGACAGGTGGTGAAGGGATTTGTCCGCACGGTACGTCCGGGTGGCAAGATCGACCTCAGCCTCGATGCCGCCGGTTACCAGCGCGTGGCCGGACTGGCGGGGCGGATTGTGGAGGCGTTGCAACGGAACGGCGGCGAATTGCATTTCGATGACGACAGTTCGCCCATAGCGATTCGCGAGGCGTTCGGCGTGAGCAAGAGCGCGTTCAAACAGGCGCTCGGCAAACTTTACAAGCAACGGCGAATTCGCTTTGAGCGTCCTGGCATCCGTCTGCTGGAGAATGATAACTGGTCGCCGGGGCAGTGAGCGGAGGTAAAGGTTGAGATTGAATTCAGTCGCCCGGTTTGAGGTGGCATGCTAGCTTCCGCGCCCTTGAACGATGTCCGTTGAGCCCAATAATTCAAAGCCGGTGAATGGCGAGGCGAAGCCCAGTGCCACGGTGGAGCAACTCAAAGCCGCGGCGGCAGTGCTGGAAGCGGCGGCGGCGAACCGTGCGGTACTTGCGTCGCTTTCGGTGGAGGAGCGGACGCGGTTGCTGACGGCGGCTGGGGAGATCTATTGTCCCGACTTGAAGGAGCGACGTCGGCTGGTGAAGGCACGTATCAAGCAGCGCAAGGCGGAAAAGGTGCAGCGTGACCAATCTCGGTTGCACGAAACAGGCATACGCAAACTGCGACGGGAAAAGGTGTTCACCACGCCCAACGTTTTCCCCCCGGCAAAATTCGAGCAGCAGGAAGTCGCGGACAATCCGGACTTCCGCGAAGTGATCGAGCCGCAGAACTGTTACATCTGCAAACAGGATTACTCGACCATCCACCATTTCTACGACCAGCTTTGCCCCGCCTGCGCGGAATTGAACTGGCGCAAGCGCAGCGAACTGGCTGACCTGCGTGGGCGGGTGGCGCTGCTTACGGGCGGGCGCGTGAAGATCGGTTACCAGGCGGGCATCAAGCTGCTGCGGGCCGGGGCACAGCTCATCGTTTGCACGCGTTTCCCGCGGGACTCGGCCAAGCGCTACGCGGCCGAACCTGATTTCAAGGACTGGGGGCATCGGCTCGAAATCTTCGGACTCGATTTACGGCATACTCCGAGCGTGGAGGCGTTTTGCCGTCATCTCTTGGCGACCCATGTGCGGCTGGATTTCATAATCAACAACGCTTGCCAGACGGTGCGGCGTCCGCCGGATTTCTACGAGCACATGATGCAGGAGGAAACGGCGTCACTGGACGCGATGCCCGAGAAGGCCCGCAAACTGTTGGGCGCTTACGAGGGCTTGCGCGGCTATCACATGCTGCCGGAAGGAGATGCGGCAGTGGCGCAGCAGCGCATGTCCGAGGTGGCGGGCATCACCCACGCGGCGGAGTTGTCGCAGATTCCCCTGCTGCCCGATGAACTGGAGGCGCAAAAGGGATTATTTCCGCAGGGGCAGCTCGATCAGGACTTGCAGCAGGTGGATTTACGCGAGCGCAATTCGTGGCGCTTGTTGATGCACGAGGTGCCGTCGGTGGAGCTGCTCGAAGTGCAGCTCGTGAACGCCATCGCGCCGTTCATTCTGAATGCGCGGCTCAAGCCCTTGATGTTGCGCACCCCGGAACGGGACAAGCACATCGTCAACGTCTCAGCGGTGGAGGGACAGTTCTATCGGAAGTTCAAAACCACTCGTCATCCGCATACGAACATGGCTAAGGCGGCGCTGAACATGATGACGCGCACGTCGGCGGCGGATTATCACGCGGACGGCATCCACATGAACGCGGTGGACACAGGTTGGGTGACCGATGAAGACCCGCATCACATCGCGACGCGCAAGCAGACCGAGCACCGTTTCCATCCACCACTGGACATTGTGGACGGCGCGGCGCGCATCGTTGATCCGATCATCGAGGGCATCAACACTGGCCAGCACATCTGGGGTAAGTTCCTGAAGGACTACCGCGAGACGGACTGGTAGGACGAGTTTGGCCTTTAATCCACCCAGTAGGGTGACTATATAAACCGCGTGTCCGAAGTTCTCGAAATCAACGCCAGCACCCGGCTTTGCGCCGTTCTGGGACATCCCATCCGCCATTCAGCATCGCCGGCCATGCAGAATGCAGGCCTTGCGGAATTGGGGTTGAACTGGCGTTATCTCGCTTTTGACGTCCGGCCCGAGGAATTGCGCACGGCGCTTCAGGGTGCCAAGACGATGCAGTTCGTCGGGCTAAATCTCACCGTGCCGCACAAGCTGCTCGCGCTCGACTTTGTGGATGCCCTCGATGAGTCTGCCAAAAACTGGGGGGCTGTGAACACGATTCGTTTCGAAGGCCGTGACAAGGCGGGTAAATGGCTGCCGTTGCATCTGTTCGCGGATACGCAGCCGGAGAAGATTCGCTCCAACGGTTTTAATACCGATGCCGATGCGGTGGTACGATCCATTCGGGAGTCGCTGGGCATCGACCTCGCCGGGAAGCGGGTGTTGATCTTGGGCGCAGGTGGAGCAGGCAGGGTGGCGGCGTTGCGCATTGCGGCCGAGGACGTGGGCGAATTGTTCTTAGTGAATCGCACCGAGTCTAAGGCCGCGTCTGTGGCTGCGGAAATTCGCCGTCGTCATCTCAACGTGAAGGTGCAGCTGGGTTACCCGCGTGGGGAGATTGATCTCGCCATCAACGCAACCTCGCTCGGCCTTTCAGAGGACGACGCTTTGCCGTGGGATGGAAAACAGTTTTCCCTGCGGCAGGCGATTTCCGTTTACGACATGATTTATCGCCCGGCGGAAACGGTGTTTTTGGCCACGGCCAAGTCCGGTGGCTGCAAGGTGGCGAACGGTTTGGGCATGTTGCTGTACCAAGGTGCGGCGGCGTTCGAACTGTGGACGGGGCATAAGGCTCCGCTGAATGTCATGCGTCACGCTTTGGAGGCGAATATCTATGGGTCTTGATGCCGTTTTCGACGGAAGCAACTGGGCACGTGTGCCTTTTCACTTCTGGTCGTTGGTGATTTTCTGGTTCGGTTGCATGGTGGGAAGTTTTCTCAACGTCTGCATCCACCGGATGCCGCTGGGCCTGAGTGTGGTAAGTCCACCTTCACATTGTCCTCACTGCAAGTATTCCATACCTTGGTATCTAAACGTGCCGTTGCTGACGTGGCTGATGCTCCGTGGGCGTTGCAAGAATTGTCATGCGCCAATCTCGGTGCGTTACTTCCTCGTGGAGCTGCTCACGGGTCTCATGTTCCTCGCGGTGTGGTTGAACTATGGCCATGTCTCCGCGTGGGTGGCGTTGGTGTATTGCCTCTTTGTGGCGGGATTGATTGCGGCAACGTTCATTGACTTTGAGCATTTCATCATTCCCGACGAGATCACGATCGGCGGCACGGTGGGGGGCTTCATTCTGTCGGTTTGCCTGCCCAGTTTGCATGGGGCGGCGACGTTGCCCGAGGCGATCAAGTCCAGCGTCATTGGGATCTGCGTGGGCGGCGGGGTGGTGTATGCCATTCTGCGGGCGGGAAAGCTGATGTTTGGGCGCCAGAAGGTGGCGCTGCCGGCGGACACGAAAATCCTCTTCGGCGAATCGGCGGTGATTCTGCCGGATAAAGCGATTCCCTACGAAGAGCTGTTTTATCGCAAGAGCGATGCAATCATCATCAAGGCGCGGACGGTGGAAATGGTGGACCGTGGTTACTTCAACGTGGAAATACGATTAAGCCCGGAACAGCTGCGAATTGGTGAGGATGATTTCAATCCTGAGACCGTGAAGCATCTCGAGGCGGTCAGCGCCGAGATCACATTGCCGCGTGAGGCGATGGGTTTTGGAGACGTGAAATTCATGGCGGCCATCGGAGCGTTTCTCGGATGGGAGGCGACGATGTTTTCCTTGATGGTCAGTTCCATGATTGGCGCGGCGGTCGGAGTTCTGCTCATCGCAATCGGCCGTCAGCAGTGGTCATCAAGATTGCCCTATGGGCCTTACATTGCGCTGGCGGCATTGCTTTGGTTGTTTGGAGGGCGGGAGGTGTGGACCTGGTTCTTTACGGTGCGTTGAGGTCGGCGGCCTCAAGGCATCTCTCCTGCGGCCGCGCGGCTGGAATTGCGAGAATCGGTTACCGAGGTGAACAACTCGTGTTGGGCAGAATTGTCCGTGTGCCATGGAGTATAGTCCACTAGAACGTGGCGCAGGTGGTTGATCAAGACGGCGTTTGAACCTTTGTCGGATTGCTCCAGCTCGGCCAGCAGCGATTGAACCGACTCTAGGAGTTCGCCATTCATCTCATCTACCATTTGAGCCACCTCTTGCAAGGCCGCTGCCCTGGTCATGCCGGGATGAACGTAGTCGAGCAAGTCCTCGGCTATTCCCAGCGATTTCTCTGAAGGTCTAATCATACAGTTCCTTGGTAATTCTCTTTCTGAAGCTATAACCAGATTGCGCACATCGGTTGTCGGGTCAAACTGTTTCTCAACGGCTTGTCCCAGTAATTTTACGGAGAAGTCGGAAGGCACAAGGCAATGGCTTAACAAAATTACCCGGAGGCAAAGTGCCTCCGGGCATCAGGGGTTGGCAGAGAAAATTATTTACCCACAGGCACCGACACGCCCACGCTGACTGCTCCACCACCTGCTCGCACACCCTCGTTGGCGGCGACGGTGGTGGAGAAGGTGTTCACGACCAGGTTCACGTAACGCTTGAGCGTGGTGTAGGGCGAGTTGGGCACGTGAACGATGTCACCCGGTTCGAGCATCACATCGGGAGCTTTGCCTTTGATGATGTCGTGATAATTCACCACCATTACTTCCGGCTCGGCCAGCGAGCCACGCACGATGGCCACGTGTGAGAGATCCGCGTTTTGTGTGGTTACACCCGCATCGCTTCGGTCAAGGATATCATAGGTGCTCATGCCTGCCGTGCCTGCGATGGCGGAGACGAGGCTCATCTGGTCTGTATAAGGCAGGGTGCGAGGATTCTTCACCGCGCCCAGCACGTAAACTTCACGTGAGCCACTGAATGGCACGTAAACGAAGTCACCAGCTTGCAGGTAGATGTTTTGAGACATGTCGCCATGACGCAACAAGCGGTCGAAGTTCACTGGCACGAATTCACCTTTCCGCACGACGAAACTGTGGCGCAAATCGGACAACTCTGCCGAGGTGATCTGTGATTCGGCCCGAGAAGTGCCACCCGCCTCGGCGATGGCCTCCAACAGAGAGGTCGGCCCAATGATGGGATACACGCCGGGTTTGTTCAGGCGTCCCAGCAGCCAGACTTGTTTGCTGCCGACCGCACGAAGTGTCACAGCCACGCGTGGCGAATTTTGGTAGCGGGAGAGCTCTTTTTCCAGGTAGGCCTTGGTTTCGGGCAGGGTCAAGCCCCAGATGTCCAATCCGGGCAGCAGCGAGAAATAGATTTTCCCGTCGGGCCCAATTTGCGCAGTCGTGCGTGTTTCGGGCGCACCCAGCATTTCAATCTCGATTACATCGCCCGGGCCGAGGGTCATCAAGCTGGTGTCTGGCTGAAGCAGCTGCGGATCAATCTCGTTCTTGACGACAACTGGTTTTGGTTGGGCCAGCGCTTCGTTAAATGGAACGTCCTTTGTGCTGGCGCAACCGGCCAGTGTCAGGGCCATGGCCCCCATGAATCCGTAGATAAGAAGTGTTTTCATGTTATTTGATGAGGGGTTCGGTGATGATGGGGCCAACCTTGTCGCTGACAACCTGCACGGTCATCGCGCGCAGGAACGCCTGTCCGGCGACATCCAATACTTCCGCAGCTTTCAACCACGGATTGACGCTGACATAAACGATGTCCTTCTGCTGCAACTTAAAGTCGGGCGCCTTGCCGGCCAGAATGGCGGCGGTGTCCACGACGAACGTTTGTGGATTGTTCAGCGACCCGCGAATCACGAGCACGCGGGATTTGAAGGCCTTGGGTGAGAAGCCGCCACGGGAGGTGACGGCACTGATAACCGTAGGCTTGGAGGCAAACGAAAGCACCCCCGGTGCACCGACTTCACCCAGCACATAAATCTCATTCGCGCTCGCCAATGCAAAGTAGAGGTAGTCGCCCGGTTCCAGCGGGAT
The DNA here is from genome assembly GCA_017853715.1 of Pedosphaera sp. GTDB lineage: Bacteria > Verrucomicrobiota > Verrucomicrobiia > Limisphaerales > DSYF01 > DSYF01. Next base: position 13,790 of record JAFMIZ010000015.1, on the reverse strand, counting down.
GTTTTGCGAAATGTCGCCACGTTGGAAGAGTCGTTCAAAATCCACGGAAACCTTTTCACCTCGGCGCGAGAGAAAGCTGCGGCTCAAATCGGCCAGTTCCACAGAGCCAGCTTGGTAAACGCCTGCTTCAAGCCCGCCAGCGCGGGCCACGGCTTCAATGACCGTCAGCGGGCGGTCCATGGGATACACGCCTCCGTTGGCCACGGCACCCATCACCACGTATTTTTTACTCCGGTATTGAACCGGCGTGATGATCGTGTGTGGGTTCTTGTAGAACCTGCCCAGTTCGGCATCGAACTTGGTCCGCAACTCATCAATCGTCAGACCTGTCGCCACGACGTTCTCGGCTTCGAGGAAACTGACGCGTCCGTCTGGGCCAATGGTCAACTCCGCCCGGGTGGATTCGTTGGTGTCAAACAGTGAGAAGCTCAGCGTGTCGCCCGGGCCGAGCGTGAAGCGCACTTGCCATGGAGCGCGCTTGCCGGTCTCAGATGGCTGAGTTGTGTTGGGTGCGGTGGCGTCCGCTGCAGTGCCCCTGGCGGTCAGGAGCAGCGAACTCGCGCACAAGACGAGCATGAGTATTTTTTTTGTTCTCATAACTTAATGATGGGGTCAGGTTCGTGATTCAGGACAGCGCCCACAATGCGGCAGCGGGCGTGATGTAGCATCTCCAACTGGAGTTTGGTCTCGCGGATGTCGGGCTTGCCGCTGTCCACCAACCACAGAATCTGGGGGAGATTTTCCGCGAGCAAGACCGATTCGGGAACGGAGGCGGGTGGCAGTTCCACCAGCAAGACCAGATTGTCCACGGAACGCCAGTGCGTCAGCGCGTTTTGCCATTGGCGGCGGCGCTCGAGGCTCCAGACCCAGCCGGGCAGGGGAATGTGCGCGGCGGGCAGGCCGCCTGAGTTGAATTTCTGAGTTACTTCCGCCGGGAATGCGAGCACGCTGGGACTCAGCGTCTCCGGTTCCCGCAGGGGTTCCTCATCCAAGGCCATGTAGTCCGGTTCGCGATGACGTAGTGCCTGACTGGCTGAAATGGAGGGTTCGGGCGCGGGCTCAACCGCAGAATCGGCCATGGCTTCCGCAATGGCCTCGGCAAAGGAACGCTCATTGGCGGCTGTTTCGGCCTTTTCCTCTTCAGGCTTCGTCACCGATGGTTTGGTGGCCACGGTCAAGACGCGCAGACCTCGTCTCGATGCGGCATTGCCCAGCAATCGAATCCACGTGGAGCGGCCTTCGCCATGCTCAGATGACATAACCCCGCAAACCATTCCGCGATTGGCGGACATGTTCAATTGGCCTGCGATGATCGTCCAGGTCCGGAACGCCCACTTGTCTTGCTCGGCCTCGGTCATCTTGTTTAAGTCACCCAAGGTGGCCAGCACACGCAAACCGGTGATGCGCTCCACTTCAGCCACCGTTTTCATGGTGCGGTGCTTCATCTCGACCAAGAAGACCAGTGCCGCCGCTATCAAAAGGCCGCCCACACAGCCTTTGAAGCCAGTGGTCACGGCGCTCTTGAGCCGCGGCTTGGTGTTCACATCATCGCGGGTCACGCGCGTGTTGATTCGGAAGAACCCCTCGGCGCGGCGCTCTAGCATTTGTGCCTCGCCGAGGCTGGCTGCGAAAGAGCGTCGGCCTTCGGTCAATGCGGTCAACTCGCCTCGCATGGCGGAGTATTTGAGTCCGATGCCCGAGATGCCCGACACAGTTTTGTTGATGTCCAGTTGCTGCTTTCGCAGCTGCTCAATCTCCTTGCCCAAGGTCGCTGACTGGATTCTTAGATCCAAGATTTGGCGCTGAATGGAGCTGGCAAGCGAGCCGGGGGCGAACTGAGTGTTCAGCGACGAGTTGGTGCCGCCTTGTCTGATGCGTGCTTGAATGGCGGCAATCTCGGCCAGCACGTCCTGCACGAGAGGGTGTTCATCCTTGTAGCGGGCTTGCAGCCCGACCAGCCGTGCGTTGGCGGCGGCAAGTTGTTCGGCCAGCGGATTGAGCTGTTGGAGCTGTGTTTCCAAGGATGTAATCGTCAGCGAGGCGAGCTGCTCTTCACCCTCTTTTTTCAGTTGCAGCGTGAACAGGTCCGCCACTTGTTTGGTGTAGGCTTCCGTTTGTGCCTCGGGGTCGATGATGTTGTTGGTGGACAGGAATGAGCCAAGCTCGGCGTTTTTCCTCGCAACCTCTTCATCAAACCAACTCACCTTTTCCTTGTAGAAATCAATGCTTCGGACGGCGCCGGCGAGCTGCATCTCACGAGTGTAATCCACCGTCTCTTGCGCATACAAGTTGACCAAGTCTGCCAGCGTATCGGCATTCTGGCCGTAAATCGTAAGGGTGGTCAGTTCCGTGTTGGCGGGCAGGTCAACTTGGATGGAGTCCGCCAACTCCGAGTAATCCACGGGCGGCTTCGCTTTGGCAGCTACACGACGGACCAATTCCGGCGATTGGATGAGTTTGACGAGTGTGGCGGGCGAGAATGCCTCCGGCTGAAAAGCAGGTGTGGCGGCCGTTTTGATCTGCACGAGATCAATGCTTGCGGAGTATTTGCCGGTAAGGTAACCGCCGATTCCTCCCACCAACCCCAACGCGACCGCACCAATCGCCAGCCATTTCCAATGGCGCTTCAGGGCGGCCAATACGCGCCAGACATCTACCGACCATTCGCTCTGGCTTTCCTCCTCATCGTCAGCCGCTGGACGACGCGGACCGTTGCCGGGTGGCGGTGGGCCGATCTGGCGCGGAACTGGCGCGGTGTAAATGACATGCTCGGTGTCTCCCCCACTTGGAGGCGGAGTAGGGCCGTGTTTGGCGCCTCCAGGGGGGAGGGCTTGGTCGCGCTTCCGGCGCAGATCGCTGATGCTGAATTCTTCGTCTTCGCTCATGCCTTGGGCAAGTTCTGATGTCGTTGCAAGTCGCGCAGCACGGCTTCTACCGCTTTGATGTTCACCTGCGGATACTCCTTTACCCAGGCAAATTCCAACGCGAGCTTGGCCACGCGGTTCAATTCACGAGGAACACCCACCGTCATTTGGTGGGCGCGTTCAACCGCATCGGGGGTAAACAGTTCGCCTGTTACGTGCCCGGCGACTTTCAGTCGGTGACGGATGTAATTGCGCGAGTCCTCCGCATCCAATGAATTCAAATGGAACCGCAGGCTAACCCGTTGGTCAATTGGCGGCAAACTGGCCACCAGCGGCCTCAGTTCTGGTTGCCCGACCAGCACAATCGTCAAGTAGCTCTGTCCGGCGCGGTTCAAATTGGTCAGTAACTTCAGCTCGTTGAGCGTGGAAGGCGTCATGTCCTGCGCTTCGTCAAAGATCAACACTAGGTGGCGTCCTTCCATGTGGACGCGCTGAATGACCTTTTTGAGGCGCTCTACGCGGGCAAACTTGGTCTGGCCGGCCTCGGGTGGGTTGCCATCGAGATCTTCCAGCACCAGTCCGAGTAATTCCGAGAAGCTGAAAGCTGAATTCTCCTGGGTGCTGACGCAAAATCGACGAGGGTCGAGACGTTCGGAAAACACCGCCCGCGTCAGCGTTTTGCCGCAGCCGATTTCTCCGGTCAACATCCCGAACAACATGGTGCGCTCACCCGCTAGGAACGTGAGGCGGTTCAAAGCTTCATCATGATCCCGGCTTTGAAAGAAAAAGCGCGTATCCCACGTCGGCTCAAAGGGCCGCTCGCGGAGGTTCCAATACGCTAGTAAATCCATCGCAGCACCTTATCGGCGGCTTCCGGGGGGATGCACGCCAAAACTCGGTGCGCACCCGCCGGTATCCGCCCGGAATAAACCCCGGGGCAACTACTCAGTCCATCCGGCGGTGATTCCGCTAAATTCTCTGCTCGTCCGCGTCAATCAGGTCCACGAACGTTTTGACGTCATCCCGGTGCTGACAATTGGCCTCCGTCTTACGCATTTGAAAACGGGCTTGGGCTTCGGCATCGCCGGGTTTGGGGCGGGACAACAACTCCTCCCGGTGGGCGGCTTTTTCGGCGGTCGAACGTTTCACATTCTGGCGCACCCAGTCGCAGACCTGACCGTCGGTGGTCGAGTTGCGAACCACCTCGACGAATCGTTGATGCGAAAGTCCGGCAGCCTTGAGCCAGAGGTCGTCAAAGCCCTTGCTGAAATTCTGCTGGTAATCAGAGTGCAGCTTGCCCGCCAGATGCAGCCGGATTTTGTCCACGTAACGTGGCAAATACATCCAGCCATCCATGGCCTCGCGCGGGCTGCGTGGGTGGATCAATTCATTCATGCGCCTCATTTCACCCGGCCCAAGGGGAATGTCAACGCTGGCAGGCGAACTGGAGTCATCGAGCGGAATTTGACCTTTTGCTTTGGCATCCGGCTCCCTAATTTGGAGCCGTTTCGCATGGCTTTGCGCTTCCATAATACGCTAACGCGTTCCGTTCAGGACTTTGTGCCGCTCGATCCGGCTGGCAAAAAAGTCGGACTATACTGCTGTGGGCCGACGGTTTACGACTTTGCCCACATCGGCAACTGGCGAACGTTCGTCTTCGCCGACCTTGTCCGGCGCACGCTGGAATTCAGCGGTTACGACGTGCGCCACGTGATGAATATCACCGACGTGGAGGACAAAATCATCAAGCGCGTGCGTGAGGCCAAAACCACGCTCCGTGACTTCACTGGCCAATATGAGACTGCATTCTTCGACGATCTGAAGGCCCTCGGCTGCCGGTTGCCCCACGTCACCCCGCGCGCCACGGAGCATATCCCCGAGATGCTCGACCTGATCGCCAAACTCTTGGAGCGTGGCGTGGCCTACAAAGCGGCGGATGGCTCGGTTTATTTCAGTATCGAGAAGTATCGCGGTTGCGGTTGCACCTATGGGCAATTGGTGAAGTTGAATTACGACGAAATGCGCGCCGGTCGACGGGTGACCAGCGATGAATATGACAAGGAAAGCCTCGCGGACTTCGCGCTTTGGAAAGCGCGCGTGCTGGAGGATGGCGAAGTGTTCTGGGCCAGTCCGTGGGGCGAGGGACGTCCCGGCTGGCATATCGAGTGCAGTGCCATGAGCATGAAGGCGCTCGGGCGGACCTTCGACCTGCATCTGGGCGGCGAAGATCTCGCATTCCCGCATCACGAGGATGAGATCGCCCAAAGCGAAGGCGCCACGGGGCAGCCGTTCGTCAAATATTGGATGCACGGCGCGCACCTGATGGTTGAAGGCAAGAAGATGAGCAAGTCGCTCGGTAACTTCTTCACGCTTCGCGACCTGCTTGCCAAAGGTTACTCGGGACGTGAAGTCCGCTACTTGCTGCTGACGGCGCATTACCGTGAGACGTTCAACTTCACGCTCGAAGGTCTCACCGGTGCAAAGACTGCCTTGGCTCGTATTGATGAATGCGTCGGCAAGCTGCGCGAACTCGGAGCGCAGGGCTCCAGCCCTCCTGGTTCAGCTTCATCGGACTTCCTCGCCCGCTTCTCCAACGCTTTATCCGACGATCTGAACATTTCAGCCGCATGGGCGGCGGTCTTTGATTGGGTTCGCGACACCAACAAGCGTCTCGCGGACACTGCCTTGACGGCTGCTGACGCGGCATCGGCGCTGGCCGCGTGGGAAAAAGTGGATTCTGTTCTCGGTATCGGCTCCAAAGCCGAGGCTGAAGCCCCCGGCGAAATCCAGGCTTTGGCCGAAGAGCGCACTGCCGCGAAGAAGGCCAAAGACTTCAAGCGCGCCGATGCCATCCGAGAGGAGCTGAAGGCCAAAGGCTGGGCCATCGAAGACACGCCCAAGGGACCTAAGTTGAAGAAGGTTTGAGCTGAGATGAAAGGCCTGTTCATCACATTTGAGGGCACGGAAGGCTGCGGCAAGTCCACACAGGTCGGTTTGCTGGCCGACCGGCTGCGCAGCATGGGCTGTTTCGTGCGCACACTCCGGGAACCGGGCGGCACACCCATCGGCGAGGAGATTCGTCACACGCTGAAGCACAGTCACCAGAATCATGCGATGATGCCCGAGGCGGAGTTGCTGCTGATGAATGCCAGCCGTGCGCAACTGGTTCGCGAGGTGATCCGGCCTGCGATGGCCGCGGGAGAGATCATTCTTTGCGACCGCTTCTATGATTCAACGATTGCGTATCAGGGCTACGGCCGAGGACTGAATCTGGCTACGGTGCGACAGGTCATTGACCTCGCGGTGGGCGAGGCGCGTCCGGACCTGACGTTGCTTTTACAAGTGGCCACCGAAGTCAGCGAAGGTCGCCGGCTCGCGCGGCAGCCGAACTTGCCGATGGACATCCAGCGCGACCGGTTTGAGGAGAATGACCGCGCTTTCTTCGAACGTGTGGCCCTTGGCTACAAGGCGATTGCCGAAACGGAGCCGAACCGCGTGCGTGTGATTGATGCCAGCAGTTCAGTGGAGGATGTCCGCCGGTCCATCTGGTCGTGCATCCAGCACCTGCTTGCGCGCCGCTGATGCAATTGAACATTTCGTGAACTCAAATTCACCCATCGCGGGAACTGTTGTCTGGCTCACTGGCTTGAGCGGTGCGGGCAAATCCACCATCGCCCTGGCCCTGGAGCGGGAGTTGAGGCAAAAGCACACGCCGGTGTATGTGCTCGACGGGGACAAGGTGCGTACCGGCCTTTGCTCGGATCTGGGGTTTTCACCGGAGGATCGCAAGGAAAACATCAGGCGCATCGCCGAGGTGGCGAGATTGTTTGCGGATGCGGGATTGATTTGCGTGGTGGCCTTCATCTCCCCCTACCGTTCAGACCGGGACCGCGCCCGGGCCATGCTGCCTGCGGGCAAGTTCATCGAAGTCTATTTGAGCACGCCGCTGGAAGTGTGCGAGGAACGCGACGTAAAGGGGCTTTACGCGAAGGCGCGGGCTGGGCTGGTCAGCGATTTCACTGGTATCTCCGCGCCCTACGAGGCGCCGCTGAGGTCGGAGTTGGAGCTTCGCACGGACAAGCTCTCGCTGGACCAATGTGTGTATCAGGTGGTCGGCCTGCTCACGGATCGTGGTGCGTTGAAATCTTGAAATCTCGCGTGCGATGTGTTTCAACGGGCGATTGTTCCTGAAAGCGTTGCGTCTCAGCCTCTGGGAGCAACCTTTCTGCTTCCGTCGCTGGGCTTACGTCATCTTCTTCACGACGTTGTTCCTGTTATTCTTGGGCTTCGTGCTTGTGGCGCGTGCTCTGGACCACATTCTGTTTTCCGGGTTCCAGAACCAGCCGGTCAAGGAGCCTGTCTTCATCATCGCGCCACCACGCAGCGGCACAACGCTCACCCAGAACCTCCTGAGCTTGGACGAGGGCCGCTTCGTTCACCTCAAGATGTATCAGACCATTTTTCCAGCGGTATGCCTCCAGCGGTTGTTCGATGCCATCGTCTGGTTGGATGGCGTATTCGGACATCCGGGTGAAAAGCTCCTGGGCTGGTGTGAGAAGAAATGGTTCGGTGTCTGGGATGACAAACACAAGATGCGCCTGAACCAGCCCGAGGAAGACGATGCGTTGTTCCTTTATGCGTTTGCTTCGGAGGCGGTTTACATGCTGTTCCCCTTCGTGAATGAGCTTTGGGAGGCAGGCTTTCCCGATGCATTGCCGCCGGAAGATCGGCGGAAGCTGATGCTTTACTATCGGAGTTGTTTGCAGCGGCACCTCTATGCTAACGGCCCCTCCATGACCCTGCTCTCGAAGGCGACGCAGTCTTCCGGCACCGTCGAAGCGCTCATGGAAGAATTCCCGGACGCGCGCTTCATCACCATCATCCGGCATCCCTACAATTCCGTGGCGTCCCATGTCAGTTTGTTCGTGCCCGTATGGCAGGCTCATTCACCTGAGATCGAGAAGAGCGGGCCTGCTTCCAAAGCCTACGCGGACCTGGCGGTGGAATGGTATAAACACCTCTTCCAATTCCGGCTGAAGGCTGATCCGGCGCGCTATCATTGCATCGATTATCGCGAGCTGATCCGCCACCCGCGCGAGACCATCGCGCAGGTTTACGCGCACTTTGGCTGGAAGGTTTCCCCTGAACTGCATGCCAAGCTGGAGCACGCCGCCGACCGCCAGCGCGAGTTCAAGAGCACCCATGAATATACGCTGGAGGAATTCGGGCTGTCCAGGGAGTGGGTTCAGGCGGAGTTGGGTGAAGTGCTGGATTTCTACCGGTTGGAGCGTTAGCTCGGAGCATTCGGGAATGCTGTGATTAACTTCGTGCGGGCGTCACTTGACTTCGCTGCGCCACGGTTTCACCCTGCGGCGTTGCTGTCATGAATCGCTCCATCCTCAGCCGTTCTTGTTTGGTTCTGCTCTTTGCCTTGGTGTCTTCCGCACCGGTTCGCGCCACCGCTCAAAATGAAGCCCGGCTGGATGCGGCGGCCGTGACCGGCAAGGACGAGCGGTCGCAGGAGGAATTGCGCGAGGCTTTCTCGCGCCTGCAGGAGCAGTTGCACGAAACCCAACTCAGCCTTGACTCCAACCGCCTGGAGGCCCAGAAGACCGCCCGCGAACAGGCGGCGGCTATCACTGACAAACTGGCGGCTATTCAAGCGGCGCTCCAGACGGAGCAAATCCGTCAGCAGGACGAGATGCAACGTTCCAATCGCACCTTGCTTTGGGTGGCGGCCGCGTTTGGTCTGGCGGGCATGGGCGCAATGGCGTTCACGGCGGTTTTCCAATGGCGCACCATGAATCGCATTGCAGAGCTGGTGCCCACCCGGGCGCAATTGATGGCCGGCTCTTCAGCGGGGCTGCTCGGTTCTGGTGAGATGCCGGGCAAGGCGGTTGAGCTGTCCAACCAGCGGCTGATGTCAGTCATCGAGCGTCTGGAGAGGCGCGTGCTGGAGTTGGAGGCCGCATCGCTTGCTTCCGTCGCCACCGAGGTCGAGGTCACCCCGGTTCCGGAAAACGGCCAACTCACGGGCGATGCCGCCCGCATCACGGTTCTTTTGGGCAAAGGCCAATCCATGCTGAATGCCGATCACCCTGAACGTGCGCTGGAATGTTATGACGCCATCCTGGCAATCGACCAAAATCATCCGGAAGCACTCGTGAAAAAGGGGGCGGCACTGGAACGCTTGAAGCAGGATGATGCGGCGCTGCTTTGCTACGACCGCGCCATTCAAGCCGACGAAACCCTCACCATTGCATATCTCTACAAAGGCGGGGTGTACAATCGGCTTGAACGCTACAACGAAGCTCTGGAGTGCTACGAGCAAGCTTTGCGCGTGCAAGGCAAGCAAGCTTGACTCCACGGCGCTTAAGTGTTGCCGAATGCCGTCAGTTGGTTCCAAACCGCTCGGACCGACCGCGCTCCACTTCGATTTGACCTCGCGCGAGTCAAATCTTTGCCTTGATCAACTCGATGTTTTGTTCCCCCTTGGCGGCCCGCTCTCGCTACAGTTCGGCGATGCGCTTCTCATACGCCGCGATCCGCTCTTGCACCGGGCGTGAATTTGTTCTAGGCGTCGCTCCAGCGCTTGTATTTCGGCCTCGGCACGTTGCTGGTTGGAGAGCAGTTCCGAGCGTTGGTCAAAAAGTCCATGCACCACCTTGTCTTTCACCATGCCCATGACTTCACCGCGAACTGCCTCTTGAGCACGTGCGGCACGGGCAACAGGCTCGCCAACCGGCGGGCGCGCAGATGCCAGGGCACAAGCCCGAACTCCAAAGCCAGCAGGGCAAATCCCGCGAGGATCCACTTGCCCTGGCTGTCGGGCTTGGTGGCCACCACCTGCGCCCCTTCAGTGCTTGCTTGAGTTGAGCGAGGAAATCCTCCTTTACCTTGGCTGCGGTCGCCCGGAGTTCCTGTTCGACGGCTTCCTTCTGGCCCGGCAGGTAGTGACTACAAAACGAATCTGCGGGCCTCTTGAAGCGCTTCGGTGGCTGCGGGGCCAATCGCTGACAGGGCGACCGGGGTGACGTAATCCTGCGTGACCACATCGCCCGCTTTGTATGCGGGAAGCGACTCTGTCCCGGCGGCGGTTGCGACGATGGAACCAAGGCCCAGTGAGCGGACCAGTGCGCCTCGCATGTTTACCAAAGGAATGAAGTCTGTTCGTCCACCAATGTGTCGCCGTCCCAGAGTGTGACCCGCCAGGCTGTGACTTCGCCCAGCGCCTTGTAGTCGTCGCCCGTGACCGAAAAATCGGTCCAGCGCGCCCACCCGGTGCTGGCTTTGACGTTTGCCTGCAGCGTTTTCTCCTTGGGTAATTTGCCCTCGGCAATGCCACGCAACTCAACCCGCAGCATTAATTCGTTCTGCAGGTTTTTTGCTTTCCAGTGGATGTCGTAGCGAACGCCGCTTCGCTTCTCAGGGTGCTGCCGCAGCCACGTCTGATAGGCGTCCCGGTCGAACAGGCTGGGGGATTTGGTGTGGCGTCCCTGCATGTCGATGAAGTGGGGAAGGACTTTGACGATTTTCCCGCTGACCGCCCCGGCGCTTCCCGCAAACGCGAAACTGCCCAGTACAAGTATCAGGAGTGACAACCGGCGCATGCCGGGACGATAGACCGCAGGGTCTTAAACACAATCGGAATTTCTCAGTCGCGCGCGCCCAAAATATTCCTCCACCGCGCAAGGGCCCGCCCTCAAAGATTTAACCACTTCATCCCGAACCGGATCCAAAGTGGAGTTGTCGCCAGACTGATCAACGACGTTCCGATCACGATGCGTAGCGCTGTGCCGGAGTCGCCTCCATATTGACGGGCAAGAATGACTGGCACCAGCGCGGATGGCATGGCTGCCTGCATGAGCAGGACCCGACGAAGTTCAAGGGAGGTCGGCAGATAGCGCGCCAGTAACAGGATGCCGACCGGCAATATGGCCAAGCGCAGCAGGATTGCCGGGGCGACCCGCCACCAGCCTTCGCCGGAGCGCAGTTCCCCCAAATTGTCCCCGAGCATTGCGCCGATCAGCAGCAAGGCAAGCGGGAAGGCGCACTGACCCAATAGGTGCAGCGCCGTTGTCAGCACTGTGGGTAGATGAGCCGCTGCTCCGCTGAGATTAAGGGCCACCGATAGCAACACCGCAATCAAGGGCGGATTCAGGATCTGGCTCCACGCGCCAGTGGTGCGCCCGCCCGTCATGACCAATAGCACCACCGTCCAAACGCAGATCTCCACGCCAAGGTTGTGGAGAAACAGGATGCCCGCCGTTTGCTGGTCGAAGAGCAGCAGCGCAAGGGGCAGGGGAATGTAACCGTAGTTCTGCAATCCGGCGCTGATGGTGAACGTGCGCCGGGTCGGCTGACTGGGGAATTTCATCCCTGCGCTGACCAGCCAGACCAGCCCCAGGCTTGCCAGGATTGTGGCGAAGCCGATCAGCGGGGCGAGCGTGAGGTTTCGCCATTCCCGCGCCGCTGGATTGTTCATGACCGTGTCCAGAATCAGGCACGGCATGAGGAAGTTGACCACCACGCGCAACAGACTTTGGTCCGCCTCTTCACTCAGCAAGTTCAAGCGACGGACGCCCAGTCCGGCGCCCATGATGGCAAACACCGGTATGACCGCATTCAAGACCGTGGTGAACTCATTCATTGAGTTCAGCCTCAGCCGCCGAGCGTGGTCGGATCGCTCACGTCGCCCTTGTTGAAGTCCACGTATTCCTCGGTGAGGTCGCTGGCATACATGAGCGCGCTGGCTCTGCCAAGGTTCAGGCGGATATGAAGGTCAAACTCCTTGGCTGCTGCTGCGGCACAAAGCTGCTTGAACGTGGTCTTGGTCGGCTGGCCCCGCTTCAGGCTCCACAGAATCTTGCGACTGCCCGGCGCGCTGTAGCCGATGTCCACCTTGTTTTCCACCACGGTTGCCGCGCTGTAACCGATGGCGTCAATGATGCGGCCCCAGTTGGGATCCCCGCCAAACCAACTGGTCTTCACCAGCGCACTGTTCGCCACGGCGCGGGAGGCGGCATCGGCATCGGCATGACTCTTCGCGCCCTCGACGCGCACGGTGACGAAACGCGTCACGCCTTCGCCATCGCGCACGATCATCTTTGCGAGCTCAAGGCAAACGTGGTTGAGTGCAGTCTGGAAAGTTTTCAGTTCCGCGTTCCGCGTTCCAAGCTTCGCGTTTGCTGCGAGTCCATTCGCCAGCACCAGCACGGTGTCGTTCGTGCTCATATCGCCGTCCACGGTGATGCGATTGAAACTGTGGGCGACGGCCTCCTGCAGACAGGCCTGCAACGCCTTCGCTCCGATGGCGGCGTCGGTCGTGATGAAGCTGAGCATCGTGGCGTGCAGCCCTTGCGGCACCGCGGCGGGACGTGCACCCGTCGCGCTCATGCCGGGTTGAATCATGCCCGCGCCCTTGCAGATGCCGCCGATGCGGACGGGCTTGCCGCCCAGCTTGAATTCCACGGCGATCTGCTTGGGCTTGCTGTCGCTGGTCATGATGGCCTCGGCGGCCTCGTCGGCGCATTCCGGTTCGTTGCCCAGCAATTGCGCGGCGGCTTCGATACCCGAGCGTACATTCGCCATCGGCATGGTGACGCCGATCCGCCCGGTGGAACCCACCAGCACCTGCTCGGCGGGCATGTGCAGCAGCTTGCCGGTGAGGCCGGTCATGGCTTTGGCGTCAGCCAAGCCCTGACGTCCCGTGCAGGCGTTGGCGTTGCCGGAATTCACGACGATCGCCTGCGCTTTGCCGCGCTTCACACGCTCGACGCAAACCTTCACTGGCGCGGCGCAAATCTGGTTGGTGGTGAACATGCCCGCCACCGTCGCCGGGACTTCGGACACGATGAGGGCAAGATCGCGCTTCAACCCTTTGTTCGAGCCTTTGCCTGTGCCGAGGCGTTTGATGTCACAGAAAATCCCGCTCGCGAGGAAGCCCTGCGGAGCGACGATGGAACCAGGAACGGATTTCAAATGCTTGCTCATGTTTGACGCGTGTTAGGAACGGCTAAACCTTGTCCTTGTCAATCCGCTTGTGGAGATGCGACGGGCGATGTGCGGCCATCGCTTCCAGCAATCGAGTCGGATCTTCCTCCACGAGGACCATGTCGCGGTGGGCGCTGCCGATGAATGCTTCCTCCACCGCGTGGCTCAGCAGGCTGAGGACGGGATTGTAAAAGCCGTCCACATTGAGCAGGGCACAGGGTTTCTCGTGAATGCCGAGTTTCGCCCAGGTCAGAACTTCGAAGTATTCCTCGTAGGTGCCGATGCCGCCGGGCAGGGCAATGAAACCGTCCGCCAGTTCAGCCATCATGGCCTTGCGCTCGTGCATGTTTTTCACGATGCGCAGGTCCTGAATGCCGGTGTGACCCAGTTCGCGGGCCATGAGCTGTTCCGGAATCACGCCGATGACGTGTCCGCCGCCCGCCAGCACCGCGTCGGCGATCACGCCCATCAAACCGACATTGCCCCCGCCATAAACGAGTTCGATTCGGCGCTTGGCCAGTTCATGGCCGAGCTCTTGGGCGGCATGGATGTAGATGTCGCGGGCGCCTTTGCTGGAGCCACAGAATACGCAGAGACGCCGAAACTGTGTTGGCTTGGGTTGCATTTCAACAGGAAGGCTGGGTTAACCACGAAATACACGAATCACAAGAAAAGCTTAAGAGGGAGCTCGGCTGTGTCCACAGGACCAGCTGCAGAAGGCTCAAACTTGCTGGTGCCATCTGATTACTGCGGCTGTTGCTTTGCACACAGGCGCGCTCCACCAAGGCACATTGGCCCCCTTACTTTTCGTGTCATTTCGTGGTTATCAAAGCAATCCCGCCGTTTCCGGGAAGCCGCAGGCGATGTTCATGCTTTGCACGGCCTGACCACTCGCGCCCTTGGTGATGTTGTCTTCGGCGCTCATCACAATGA
>JAFMIZ010000203.1 GCA_017853715.1 Pedosphaera sp. | reverse complement strand
GGCAATGCTGCATGAGCTGACGGAAAACATATTGTCTCTATGCCATGCTGTTCCTTCAGCAATAATTGGAAAAGATCGGCCATTATCGGTTCGTCATCGACAACAACAACGCGAATTGGTTCCACATTGTGAGAATCGTTCCGCCTTCGCAGCGGCGTAAAATCCCAGCCGTTCTCTGGACTCTGTGAATTCATGCTTCGTTCCCTTCCTGCTTGAGCCTCCGTGCCACCTGCGCCAACTCCTCATCAAGTTTTATCTTCGCCCTCTTGATGAGCTGCTGCTTTCGATCTTGATCCGCTTCCCCCTCGTCCAGCATTCCTTGCTGTCTGAATTGCTCGATTATCCGCTCCTTAAATGCTTCAAAGCGTTCCTTGCGTCCCATTGTTCCAGACACCACGCGCTGGCGCCATAAGTCAGCACACGCCGAGCCAGATCCAGCGTAGAGGCCCATCCAGAACGCAAACTCCAGCAGATGCCTGATCCGCGCAATCTGAATGATCACATGGTCCTTCTCGTTTAGGCCATCTACCGTTCTAGCCAACCATCGTTGTGCCGCATAGGCCAGATTGTCTTTAATCCACAGCTTCCGGTCGAAACCAATGTAGTCAGTGAAGTGCCTCACGATTACGTGTCGGAACACGGGCGAGCGTGCCTCAATCAGTCTTCGAGCGAATGCCCCTCTTCGTCTTGCCAGTGCAAGCCCCTCCCTGAAGCCTCGCGCAACCCATTCCTCTTCACGAAGCGTGTCGGCCCTGCGCTGGCGAATCTGTGTCCAAATTCGGTTGGCGATTGCAGTCAAGCTTCGTCGCTCGATTGGGTCGAGTTGAAGGCTATGGACGAAGATTTCAATCTGCAGGGGCCGCCGCCGCTGGTCCCCACGTCGCAAGATATACACCAGACGTTCAGCAAGGTATTTCTGCTCGGCTTGCATGGGCAGAATGCCTCGCAGCATTTGACCCGCAAACAATGACTCCCCTCTCAATCCCGCCCGCAATCCGCACTGAAGCAGGGCAGCAAACCATCGCGCCAGTTCCCGTTTCGGACGACGCAAGTGGGGCGCACGCCCCGTCCCCTCATTGGCATCATGGCTTCGGAGCACTTTCGCGCACGCATCACGCAGATGATTGAGCGGCTTTGTGGAATCCCTCATGGGGTGGTCGAGTTCCGCATGCAACGCAGCTTGGAGCTGACTTGCATCCGAAGCCCCGCAGTCTCGCAGCAACTCGGTGGCGAGATCGGGCCTGTAATGTCCGAGCTGGAGCCCATTGACATAGGCCACCGCTAGCCAGCGGGGCCACGCCTTCCGTTCATTGCCGAAATTCAGTTCACATACATCCTGAAACAGGATGCGAATTGCATGGTGATGGATTCCGTAGGCGCGTCGCTTCGCCGCCAAGCGTAAAGCAGCAGTTTGTTCCATAATATGAGTAATCAGTGCTTGGTTGTTACTTCTCAGGCTGCGAGTGCAAAGGCCGCATGGCACGAGCAACTCGCCGCCTGCCACGCTTGCCCGACCGCATCTTGAAGGCTGGCCAGCAGCGCATCCCGCCGCTGCCGAGCCACCAGCACGTCGCCGGTTTGAAGCGACTGCCGCACCCGCCGCTTGGTAAAGTCGGGCAGGTGGATTGTGTAATGGCACCAGTAGGTGCCGTTGTTTTTCCAGAGGTGGTGATTGGCGTTGGAGCGGTTGACCCGCACGGCCAGAGTTGCTGAGTTTTTCATGCGTTGATTTCCTTTCAACGCACCAGAAGGTGGAAAAACAAAAACCGCCATCCACAGCAGGATAGCGGTAAGTCTTCCACAGACTTTGTTCAGGACCGTGTGGCCCTGCACATCGGCGAGTGAAACTGTCACCCACCAAGGCACCGTGGTTCTGCAACCCGGTTGCCGGATTTGGCACTACAGCCAAATCGCTCCTGATGCTGGCAACATTGAATCACACCATCACATATCTGGCAAGTAATCCGGCATGGGCATTTTGTGTCATAGTGCACACTGCACTTTGACGCCAGTCGTATACCGGTGTTAGTGTCCACTTGCCCTTGTGGAGCTTCGGCTCCTTGTCGGGTCGGCGGAAACCCCGTTTCGGGGCGTAACCCGCTTACTGCGTCAGGCCTCCTTCCGATCTCGGTCATCGGGCCAGCACCCGCTCCGAGTGAGGAACCTTCCGGCTGCTGGGCCGGTTGGGACTTTTTGGCCTTGCAGACCGGGTGCGGCTGCCCAGGAAGCCGCTGCGACGGAGCACAACCGGCATGAGTTGACCTGGGCAAAGGGCAAAACGGGGCGGGTTGGAGCAATGACTGATGCGCAGTTCGAAGCGATTGTGCGCGGAGAGTAATTTAATTCCACTGACCGGTCAGCGTGAATGCGGCCCAGAAGTAGGAGTTCGAGAAATCTTCCTTCGAGCCTTTGGAGCGCAATAGTTCAAGCTGCGCTTCGCGCCATGCCTGCGCACGCGGCTTGCCCGGAAACGGGTCACTTCTTGACTTTGTACACTACCTTTCCGCTTTCGCCCCTGCGGTCTCGTCCTCCGTCCTCCGCTCTCCGATTTCAGCGTTTCA
>JAFMIZ010000083.1 GCA_017853715.1 Pedosphaera sp. | reverse complement strand
ATCGAGTGGTGCTCCCGCCCCGAATTGAACGGGGATCAACGGTTTAGGAAACCGCCGCTCTATCCATTTGAGCTACGGGAGCGCTGATGGAAGCGCAGCTTAACTCACGCGGTTTTGCGGCGGCAAGCGGCTTTGCGGCTCAGGGTCAATGCCCTGCTCCGCCGATCTCAACCGGTTTGTAGCCGCCCTTGGACTTGAAATAGGCGATCAAGGCCAGATAGCACACCAGCATGAACGCGGGGAACATGGCCATTTTGCCAAGGGCACTGAACTGGCTGGCCGTCTTGGCGGTTTTCAAGGCTGCCTTGCCGGCGTCGTCCTGCACCAAGGCCGCCTGGGCGGGGTTGATGGCTTTGTAGTCGCCCAGCAGATAGGTTTTGTCGGTGGTTACCTGCTCATAGATGGCCTTGTCTTGGGAAGCCAGACGGGCAGTAGCGGTGGTCTCCTGTAGGTATCCGATGAACGGGAATCCCAAGATGCCCACGGCCAACATGCCGATGCCGGAGATAGCATTCAGCGTGAGCGCGCCACCTTTCGGGCATTGTTCCGAGGTGACCCCCAACATCGTGGGCCAGAAGAAGGTTTTGCCCACCCCGTAAAGGGTGGCCGCGCCAAAGATGGCCAGGAGGCCCATTCCCGCCGTTTTGGACAACGCCAACAAGCCGAGAATGGCCAAAACCGCGCTGCCGGCCAGCATGCCCAGAGGACTGAAGCGATGCACAAAGGCTCCGGCAAAGAAGCGTAGAACGACCATGATGGCGGACGTGTAGATCAGCACCCAAGCCCCGTGATGACCGAGTTCCTTGAGCGGCTCCTCCATGAGCGATGTGATCCAGCCATCCGTGCCAATCTCAGTGGTCGCGAGCGGCATCATGATGACGATGAGCAGAATCATGATCGGGCGCCCGGCTGATTTCGTCAGCACGCCAAACAGGACCGCCACGGCCACGGCAAGTCCGAGGGCCACCTTGGAGCCGTAACCGAACACCTGGCCCAGTTGGGCAAATACCAGCCAGAAGCCGATGAACGCACCCGCCGCGCCCAACTCACCCAGCATGGAGAGGTAACTCACGCCGGCCTGCTCGCGCTCGCTGCGCGGAAACTCTTCGCGAATGAGCATGAGGAAGAAGGTGATGGCCGGGATCAGAATCAGCCCCAACGTCAACCGCCAATCTGCGTTGCTTGCGAGGGCAATGGTGACCAGTCCGCCAAACACCAAACCGCCCGGCCAGCCCGCATGCAGAATATTCAACCACTTCGTCTTCTCTTTGCTGAACACCGTGGCGACCACAGGATTGATGAAGGCTTCCACAGTGCCGTTACCCAATCCGAGAATAATGCTGCCCCAAGTGAGCAATTGGAGCCCGCGCGCTTGGGCTTCGGCGAGCGCGGCCCCTTCGGCGCCATGCACGGCACCGTAGGCCATGATGGCCAAGCCGGTGTAAGCGAGGTAGCACAGGAACGAGAACGTCATCGCCACCTTGTAGCCGATGCGGTCGATGAACAGGCTGAACAGGATGATGCTCACGCCAAAAGGCCAGACGCCCGCGCCCATGAGTTCTCCCACCTGCACATCGTTCAGACCGAAGTCGGCTTTGAAGGCCCCACCGCACAAAGTCATGCGGCTGATGAAGGCGTAGCTGGTGGTGATCAGCGCGATAAAACAGCCCCAGAACAGGATCTTGTTGTGTTTTGTATTCATGGTTACAGGTAAATTCCGAATTTTATTAGGCAGTAAGCGCGTACTAAAGCGGGGCGAACGGACAGAGTCAACGGCAAAACCCTTGAGCGCGGGCTTGAACTCACGCCAGGCATCGGCCTAAATCCATCGTCCGCGTGGTCTTGGTTCATTCAAGCGCGCAGACCAAGGTCGGCGAACAACCCATAAAACAAAACTCATGAAACGTTATCTGGCAGCCCTCGGTATGATGATCACCGCAGCTGGCGGCCTCGCGCAATCCGCCCCCCCCGGCTCGGGTGCCCTGGCGGGTCCCGGGAAAGCCACGCTGGGCGATGTCTCCGAGCTGATGGTCGCCAGAGGCTTTTCGTTTCTCGATGGCGACCAGACGCGCGCCATGCTGCGCCGGGCGGGCGATCCGGTGAGCGGGCAGGAACTCGGCTTCCTGCGTCCCGACACCGGGGGCTGGGCCGTGTATTTTGAATTCGACGACATCGGCTACATCAAGGACGCCGAGAAAGAGAAGCTGGATGCCGACAAGCTGTTGGACAGCTTCAAGCAGGGCACGGCGGCGGCCAACGAGGACCGCGTGGCAGCGGGCTTTCCGCCGATTGAAATCATCGGTTGGGACAAGGAACCCGTCTATGACGCGGCGACACAGAACCTGGAATGGTGCCTGCGGGCGCGCTCCGATGGACAGGAGTTCGTGAACTACAACACCCGCCTGCTCGGCCGCAAAGGCGTCATGGAAGTCGTGCTGGTGGTGGATCCGAAAGACCTCAACAAGGTCATGCCTGAATTTCGCGAGGTCATCGCGCAGCACCAATTCCAAACCGGCCAGAGCTACGCGGAATACAAGCCCGGCGACAAGATCGCGAAATACGGTCTGGGCGCGTTGATTCTCGGCGGGGCCGCCGTGGGCGCCGCCAAGCTGGGTTTGTTGGGCAGCGTGCTGCTATTCTTCAAGAAAGCCTGGAAGCTGTTCATCATCGGCCTGGTTGCGTTCGCGGGAGCGGCGAAGTCACTCCTCAGCAAAATCTTCGGTGGCCGCTCCAGCACGGGATAGCCATCGGCATAGCAGGCATCTCCCAACGGACCGCGCAGGCTGAATGAGTGACCTCGAGTTCTTCTTCGTCGTGCTGGCGGCGTTCTACCTCTGGGAGTGCGCGGGCTGGGTTTCCATCGGCGGAATGGCCCTGGTGCGTTGGTGGGGCCGGTGGAGCTTCCTGGCACAGCCCGTCGGGAATCATCGGGGCGGGTTCGTCCTGGCCCAGCCGTTCCCGCCGCTGGGTTCGCTCCATGTGCTCGCGCCCCTGCCCGTCTCGCTCTCGCCGGAGGGAGTGCTGGCCTATGTGGCCACCACAACAAGCCGCAGCGGACGGCCATTTCAGACCGGAAGATTTGTTGCGTGGAACGAGATCCAATCCGTTGCCGCCCGCCGGAAGGTCATCCGCGTCAACGGTGCCCGGATGGTCACCACCCCATCCACCACCTACGCCCGCTGGCTGGCGAACGAACTGCAAACGCTCGCCAAACTGCAACCCGAGCAACGCACCAAAGCCATCCAGCAATTCATCCAAGCCAGATTCGATGAATCGCGCATCCGCCAACTGACCACTTCATTGGCCGATCGTTTGCAGCCAGTGCGGTGGCTGGCGAATCTGCTGTTGGTCGTGGTGTTCGTGGTGGCTCCGCTGGTCATTTGGAGCCGGGGGCTGGTGAGCACGTGGCACTTTTTATTGGCGGGCACCTTCCTGACCAGCGGCGCCCTAGCGGTGCTCTTCTGGCGCGCGCATCGTGAATTCTTCCCCAGCGCGGAAGACGAGCGTTTCTCTCACGGTTTGATGATCGCCTTGTTTCCCGCCGCCGCGATCCGCGCAGGCGACGCCTTGTCGCGACCGCTGCTGGAAACGTTTCATCCGCTGGCTGCCGCGCTCGGGTTGTGTCACCCCACTGAATTCAAGCAGCTGGCCCGCCGATTGCTGCTGGACATGGAACATCCGGCGCTGCCATTGCCGACCGCTCACGATCCGAAATTGGCGGCCCTGGAGCTGTGGTCGCGCGGGGCGACTTTGGAGGCGGCGCGTGCCTTGGTGCAGCGCGGCGGCCTCAACCACGCTGAGCTAACCTGCCCGCCCGTTCCGGCGGAGGCATGTTGCCGCGCGTATTGCCCACGGTGTCATGCCCAGTTCATAATCATTGAGGCGACCTGCGGGGATTGCGGCAGAATGCCCGTGGTACAGTTTTGACAACCCCGCCGGGAGGCCCGAAATTCGCCCCGTTACGGCGTTAAGCCGCATCAGCATGATGGCACCAACCGCAGAATTGAAGCAGCGCAAGCGAACGGCTTGTCCGCTTGAAGCGGCGCTAAGCGAATGGCTGGAACGGCCCATTTACCGCGCCCACGCACCAGCAAACGGCGCGCCCGCAGCATTGGGCGCACTGCCGTTCGTGACGAAGCACGATCTGCGGACAAATTTCCCGCACAACTTCATCGCTCCCGGCGAACCCACGCTCGATGAACTGCTCGCGGGGAATGCCGCCGAGCTGGAATACACCTCCGGCACCTCGGAAGAGCGCGTGCCGGTGTTGCTTCCGCGCGGATGGTGGGACGCCCAAGAGGAAAAGGCGTTACGCCTGAACCCCATTTTGGCGCGCATCCTTGATGAAATCCCGCAACCCCGTCGCGCCACGCTCACCACGCCGGTTTGCAACGGGCAGCAGTGTCCCTCCAAGTGGACGCCGCGTGCCCAACGCACCTTTGGGCGGACGTTGTTCTTAAACCATGCGCGCATCCCGTTTCTCCTGGCGGAAGCCGAGCTGGGGCAGATGGCCGATGAGATCGTCGAGTGGGAGCCGCACCTGCTGGACTTCGACCCGGTGCATGGCGCGTGGTTCGCGTTGTATTGTGAGCGCAAGGGCCTCCGCTTTCCGTCGCTGCGCTGCATTCTTTGCAGCTATGAATTTGTCAGCGTCGTCCATCGGCGCATCATCGAGCGCGTGTTCGGTGTTCCCGTGTTGAACCTTTATGGATCCACCGAGTCGGGCCACCTGCTCATGGAGGAGAGCGACGGCCAGATGCGCGCCAGTCGCGAAACTGCCCATCTGGAGATCATCGAGCCGGACGAGCGCGGCATCGGGCCGCTCGTGGTCACGTCCCTTTCCAATCATCTGATGCCACTGGTCCGCTATCGCATCGGCGATCTCGTGGAACGGACTGAAGGCGGTCCGGGCGCCCACTACTGTGTGCATGGCCGCGTGCGGGACGCGTTGCGGGCCGCCGATGGCCGGCGCGTGACGACCTGGGACGTGGACCAGTGCTTTGTCGGCGTGAGCGGCCTGATGCACTACCAGCTGCGCCAGGAAGCGGATGGCCGGTGCGCCTTACGATACATCCCCGAGCAGACGGGCGAGCCCGCGCCGGACCTCACGACGACCTGCGCCCGTTTGCGGGCGTTGTCGGGGCAAACCGAGCCGATTGAGGTGGAACGGGTCGACACCATCGTTCCTTCGCAGTCCGGCAAGTTCCGGCTGACGCTGCCCGCGTAATTCAGGCCGGTTCGGCTTGCGGCTTGCAATCGGACGGCATTTCACGAACTGTTGAAAAATGGGTCTGCCCCGACAACCTTTGACGCTGACGCCGGAGCAAATCGGCGAGTTGAACCAGAGTCTCTCCAAGATGCGCCATGACGTGAACAACAACCTGTCGATGATGTTGGCGGCGGCGGAACTGGCGAAGCTCAAACCCGAAATGGCGCCCAAGATGCTGGACCGTCTCATCGAGCAACCGGGCAAGCTGTCCGCGCAGATCAAGGAGTTCTCGGCCGAATTCGAGAAAGCTCTCGGCATCACGAAGCCATAGCGCTCGTAACCACGCCTCCCGGGGATCCGTCTGGTCAGTTGAACTCCGACCAAAGGAAAGCCATGAATGCCAGAACTTATGCCTGCGCTGCACTGACCGCATTGCTGCTTCCCGGTTTGCAGGCGGCGGAAGAAACGCAACCCGCGCCCCCGCCCAATCGGCCCGAACAAGTCGACCGCGAGAAGCTGCGCGAGGAATTCCGCAACCTGTCGCCCGAGGAACGGCGCGCGAGGATGGAGCAATTGCGCGAGCGGTTCAGCCAACCCGATGGCCAGCCCTTGCGGCGGCCCATGCAGCAGGGCGTGAACCCGGCTTTCGGCGGCGGCTCTGCCACGGTGGTGGGACGCGCCATGATGGTTTTGAACCCCGAGCAGCGCGAATCCCTGCGCGGAGCGATGCAGGCGGATCGGGGGAAGATCCGCGAACTGGAGCAGCAGTTGCGCGAGGCACGCAAAGCCGCCGCGGATGCAGGGATTGGGAACGATTTCCAAGAAGAGGAATTGCGCGCGAAGCTGGAAGCCGCGGCCAAGCTCGACATGGAAATCACCGTGCTCCGCGCCAAGGCACTCGCCCAAGTGCAACCTCCGCTGACGGACGATCAGATCCAAAAGCTCAAGAACCCCCCGCCCACGGGTGACAGGATGCGCGACCCTCGGCCTGAAGGTTTTCAGCCGCGTCCGCCCAACGGACCCTTCTGAGTGGCGCGCGCGAGGGGCGCCGAGATCCCGGCCGGCTGCCCTGGCCTTTCGCCCTTGGCAAGCAGGTCCACCTTGGCATAGTGCGGACCCATGGAATCCCGCGATGCGGAATTGATTGCCGCGGTGTTGCAAGGCGACGCCGCGAGCTTCGAGCCGCTCGTGGAAAAACATTCCCCGCGACTGTTCGCCACGGCGCGCCGTTACGCCCGCCGGGAGGATGAAGTGCAGGACATCGTTCAGGAGGTCTGGCTGAAGGCTTACCAGAAGCTGGCTTCATTTCGCGGGGAAGCACCGTTCGAACACTGGCTGATGCGACTGGCGGTCAGAACCAGCTTTGATTTTCTGCGCCGCCATCAGCGCAACCGGGAATCCAGCTTCAGCGAACTCTCCGAGCCGGAAGCCGACTGGCTGGACCGGTTCGTGGCGGAACCCGAAGCGGCACCCGAGGATGCCGAAGCGGCGCGCCTCTTGATCAACCGGGTGTTGGCGGAACTCTCCCCACCCGCCCGGCTCGTGATCACGCTGCTGGAGCTTGAAGACCGTTCCGTGAAGGAAATCGCCCGGCTGACCGGCTGGTCCGTGCCGCTCGTGAAAGTCCGGGCGTTTCGGGCGCGGGCTGAGATGCGAAAGATTCTCGCGAGATTGGCCCGGGACAAGTATCTGTAACCCTGAACGAAGCAAGGGCGTCTGAAGGCATGCTGAAGGTATGAAAATCAACGAGTTGGAACGCAAACTCATCGCCGCCGCGCGAGCGCAAGCGCCCTCAGAGGCAGTGCCTTACGCCTTTGAAAAGCGCGTGATGGGCCGCCTCAGCTCGGCCCCTGTTTTCGACCCGCTGGCGGATTGGTCGAGCGCCCTGTGGCGGGCGGCTGCGCCTTGCGTAGCGGTGGCCCTGGTGCTTGGCGTCTGGAGCGCGTTCCGACCGGAAGCCGCCCCGGCCAGCAACGACTTCGCCCAGCAACTCGACAGCGTCCTGCTGGGCGGCATCACCCAGGACGGGAACAACACTTGGTGAACTACTGGAAGGCCATACTCGCCACGATGGTGATCTTCGGCGCGGGGGTCATCACGGGCGGACTTTTGGTGCGAGAGACGCAAGTGATCAAACGCCCCAAGCAAGGCCGCCCGGCGGCAACGAACCATCCGCCCGCCGCGCAGAACGCGACGCCCTCACAGATGCAACGGCTGGAATTCCTCGTGCGCGCCCACGACGAGCTGGATCTCACGGCCGAACAACGCGAACGGATTGAACGCGTCATCCGCGAGGGACAGGAACGCACGGGCCAGCTTTGGGAAAGCATTTCGCCGGATATGCGCAAGGAACTGCAACTCGTCCGTGAGCGCATCAAGGCGGAACTCATCCCCGAGCAACGCCGCCGCTTCGAAGAGTTGATACGCAAGCCACTTCGCCCGGGCGGAAGGCAGAATACGAATGCCGCTGCTGAGTCAGTTGGCAAATCGACCACGGCGCCGTAAACCCCGCGCCCGGCGTGATTGGCTGGCCCTCTTCCCATCCAAGCCTTCAGCCTGATCCAGCCGTCCTGAAGGCGGCGAAAAGATGCCCGCCCGCGATACCATTTTGCCACTACAGCCGCAGGAAACGCATCACGTTGTCGCCGTGCGTCAGAACTTTGGTTTCCGTCCACGGCGCGGGAATCTCCAGCGTGTCGCGCCGGGCGTGGCCGAGAATCAACAGTCCTTCCGGGGCCAACACGCGCGGCAGATTCGCGTCATCCATCAGTCTCTGCGCCAGGGAGGTGGAGCGGCGTCCGACGTTTTTGTCCCCATACGGCGGGTCGGCCATGATGAGGTCGAACTGTTCACCGCTGGCCGCGATCTGCTGCAGGGCGGGGAAGACATCCTGCACGCGGGCGTGAAAGACGGCGGCACCATAGCCCGCCGCCTCGGCGTTGCGTCGGATGAAGGCGGCATGACGCGGGGAAAGTTCCACGCACGTGGCCGACTTGCAGCCGCGACTGAGGGATTCCAGGCTCAACGCGCCCGAGCCGGCGAAGAGTTCCAGCACGCGCGCATCGAGGATGCGCGCGCCCAGACTGTTGAACACGGCCTGCTTGACGCGATCGGGCGTCGGGCGAACGTCCATGCCCTTGGGCACGCGCAGGATTCTTCGAGCCGCTTGACCGCCGGTGATGCGCATGGGCGAAGGGAAGCAGGAGTGAGCGGACGAGCCAAGCGCGCAGTGGGAAAGAGTTGCCTCAGCCCCCCGCGACAATGTTCACGATTTCCAGCCGGTCGCCCGCGTGCAACCGGCGCTGACCAAACTCGGAGGGCGCGACCGCCTCGCCGTTGTGTTCCACGACGACGCTGCGTGGCAAAAGATTCTGCGCGACGAGGAACTGTTCCAGCGTGCAAGGCAGTTGCGCTTCGACGGGTTTGCCGTTGGCGGTGATTTTACTGGCGTTCATGGTTCGAGCCTTTTTTCATCAAGTTTTCGGCTCACGCCATCAAGGCCGCATCCCAATCTTTCCAGACCGGTTCGTAGCCGAGGCGGCGGATGACGTCGGCCACTTCGTGCGAGGGGCGTTCGTCGGCGATGTTGAACTGTCCGGTGGCGTTGGTGGCGTTGCCGTTGGTGGGCGCCCACTCGCTGGCACCGGTCTCCACGATACGTCCCCGCACCGTCTGATGGATGTTCTCCTTGCCGGCACCGGTGTAGCCACCGGGCTCGGTGTGGCTGCCGGCGCTGGCAAGGGTGATGCCCAGCGGGAACAAGCCATCGCGCAGCTTGGCCGGCTCGCGGGTCGAGAGGACCAGTCCCACATCCGGGAACATCAGGCGGAAGGCGCAGATGAGCTGCACCAGATCGCGGTCGGTCATGTGCGTGAGCGGCTCGAACTCGCCCGCGCAGGGACGCAGGCGCGGCAGTGAAATGGTGAAATACGCCTTCCAGCAATGGCGCAACAAGTATTCGCAGTGCGCCGCGACGCACAGCGCCTCGTAACGCCAGTCCGCCAAACCATACAACGCGCCGACGCCGATGCGGCGGAAGCCGGCGGAGTAGGCGCGCTCAGGCGTTTCGAGCCGCCAGTCGAAATTCTTCTTCGGCCCCGCCGTGTGCATGTCGTCGTAAATCGTCCGGTCGTAGGTTTCCTGATACACGACGAGACCATCGGCACCGGCTTGCACGAGGGGTTCGTATTCGTGCGTCTCCATCGGACCCACCTCAAGCGAGACGCTGGGAACGTCCCCATGCAAGGCCGCCACGCAATCGCGCAGATAACCATTCGACACAAACTTCGGGTGTTCGCCCGCCACCAGCAGCACGTTGCGAAAGCCCTGCGCCTTCAACGCCGCGGCCTCGCGCTTGACTTCGTCCACGCTCAACGTGACGCGCAGGATCGGGTTGTCGCGCGAGAAGCCGCAGTATTTGCAGTTGTTGATGCACTCGTTGGAGAGGTAAAGCGGCGCGAACAAGCGGATCACCTTGCCGAAGCGTTGCTGGGTCAGAGCTTGGGAGCGGCGGCCTAGGGGTTCCAACAATTCGCCCGCCGCCGGTGAAATCAATTGCGCGAAGTCCGTCAGCGTCAGGCTGGACCTGGCCAACGATTCGCGGGCCGCGGTCTGACCCGCGGTCTGCGCGCGGCGCACGAGCCCGGCGAAGGGCAGGGAATTGAATTCGGCGACAAAACTCACGCCAGCAAGCTAGCAAACGCAGGCGCAAAGTCGAGGGACAGCCCTGCGGGATGGCACGTGACCGCCGCCGGGAACTGTGGCATGGTGCGCTCGTGACGACCTCTGAAGCCGTTCAATTGCTGGAACAGTTCAAAGCCGGCCAAGCCAGCCGGGACCGCGTGCTGCAAGCGTTTCAAGCTGCGCCCGTTGCCAATCTTGGTTTTGCCTCCGTGGATACCCATCGTGGTCTGCGCAATGGTTTTCCCGAAGTGATCTTCGGCGCAGGCAAGACGCCCGAGCAGGTGGCGAAAATTGCCGCCAAGCTGGTCGCCACCAACGGGCGGGTGCTCATCACCCGTGCGACGCCCGAACACGCCCGGGCCGTTCGCAAACAGTTCAGACCCGCCGTTCACCATGAAACCGCTCGCTGCATCACGATTGAGAAAAAGCCCGTGGCCAAGCGGCCGGGCGTGGTGGCGGTGATTTGCGCAGGCACCAGCGATCTGCCGGTGGCGGAAGAAGCGGCGATTACCGCCGAAATCATGGGCAATCGCGTCGAACGCATCTGGGATGTGGGCGTGGCGGGGTTGCACCGGCTGCTCGCGCGATTGGAAACCATCCAGCGCGCGAACGTGCTGGTGGTGGTGGCTGGCATGGAAGGTGCACTGCCCAGTGTCGTAGCGGGCCTGGTGGCCAAGCCCGTCATCGCCGTCCCGACGAGCGTCGGTTATGGCGCGAGTTTCGGGGGATTGGCGGCGTTGCTGGGCATGTTGAACAGTTGCGGCAGCGGGGTCACCGTGGTGAACATCGATAACGGCTTTGGAGCCGGTTATGCCGCGAGCCAGATCAATGCGTTGGCCGCGGCAGCCAAAACTTAATGCAACCGTCCCCTTGGCCTCGGAGGCCGGAGATCGGGATCACGAGCGCACGCAGCAGGACATGAAAACACTTTACCTGGATATCTTCAGCGGCATCAGCGGCGACATGTTGGTCGGCGCACTCATCGACCTCGGTGCCAGCGAACATCATATCAAACACCAGGTCGCCGAACTGGGCGTCGGCGGTTACAAGATCGAAGTCGCACGCAGAGAGAAGTCGGGCATCAGCGGCACCAAGTTCGATGTCATCCTTGACCAGCCGGGGAAGCACGAGCACACGCATCATTCCGCCTTTCACGATCATCCCCATCGGCGTCCGCCCTCAAAGAAGGAAACCGACACGCGCATCTTGAACGCCAGCTTCGGCAAGTTCGCACCGGTGCCCGCCACGGCTGAACCTCCGGCGCACTCCCACGCCGCCCATCGTAATTTCGCTGACATCAGCCAATTGATCGCCGACAGCAACCTTTCCCGGTGGGTGAAGGAAAAGGCGATCAAGGTGTTCCATCGCATCGCCGTGGCCGAGGGCAAGGTTCACGGCAAACCGCCGGAGGAAGTCCACTTCCACGAGGTCGGGGCGGTGGATTCAATCGTGGACATCGTGGGTGCGTGCATTGCGCTGGAGATTTTGGGCAAGCCCCGGGTGCTGGCGGGCAAGGTGCAGGAAGGCACCGGCTGGATACACTGCGCGCACGGACGATTCCCGATTCCGGCCCCAGCAACGCTGGGCATCCTTGCCGCACGGGGAGTCGCCATCAGCCAGTGCGAGGAGCCGCATGAAATGGTCAC
>JAFMIZ010000202.1 GCA_017853715.1 Pedosphaera sp. | reverse complement strand
CGCGGCGTGAGCAACGCTTTCAACACCAGCTCGTGAAAAAACTTTCGTGGGGCGAAATGGTTGGAAGGGGTCAGTTGCTTGAACGAGCGCGGCAACCTGCGCCGGGGACGCGGCGTAGGCGACGATTCACTCTGGCCTGGCTCAATCATAGATTGTTGATGCCCATATTCATACTCCGGGTCTGAATATATTTCAAACCGCACCGTCTCTTTGCATGTCGGTCAAAACACAAAGCGAAAAGGCTGAATTTGAAAAGGCTGGTTCTGACAGCAGTGGCAGTGGGTGTGGTCGCATTAAGCGTTCCACCCGCCTGCGCAGGTGATTGCGAATGGGCCACCGTAGGCAAGGTCCTCACGGGTGTGGCGGCGGGCGTGGCCATAGCCTTGCCCGTGGATTGTAGTCCCAGCACACCAGTGTCAGCTACCGTTACTCGGCACTGAGCTACACGGTCATGGGTGGGGACATTACAAAAAAAGAGCAAACACTGCCGTTGGTAAATGTTGGTTGGTTAGGTGGGTTGGAACGGGACCGCCAGCTTCGGCTCGGAGGTTTTTTTATTTTCAATGCCGCCAAAACAATTACAACGGCGGACATGAAGAAGCTCGAGTCACAGTTTGATGCTTTCCTGCGCAAACAACCTACTCTCGGTGTAGGAGTTTATCTGGCCAAGACCGCCGTCGTGCTTGGCGACGTGACATTGGGCGACCATTCCAGCGTCTGGTATGGGGCGGTGTTGCGCGGCGACATCAACAAGATCGTCGTGGGCCATCACTCCAACGTGCAGGACAACGCGGTGCTGCATTTGGCCGATGATTACCCGTGCAACTTGGGCAACTGGGTGACCGTAGGACACTCGGCATTAGTTCACGCCTGCTCCGTTGGCGACGAATGTCTCGTCGGTATGGGGGCCGTCATTCTCGATGGCGCGGAAATCGGTGAACAATCCATCATCGGGGCGAAGGCGCTCGTCACGCAGGGAACAAAGATTCCGCCCGGCTCGCTCGTATTGGGAGCACCCGCCAAGGTCGCGCGAGCTCTGACACCTGAGGAACGCAAGGGCTTGAAATGGTGGGCCGAAAAATACGTTGCCAACTCCGCCTACTGCTTGAAACACAACATTAATGTAGGCGCCCCTCTGCCAACTTAATCCCTTGCCACGAAGGGCTGATGCCGCAGCGTTTGCCCGGGTTTGGCGCCCGTGTGTTTGTCGCTCTCAACAACAACTTCACAGTTCACGAGCACGAAGGCATAATCGGCTGCATTGTGATGCGGGTCTTCGTAGGCCTCGTGGTTCTTCACAGTGGCGGGATCGAAGCCACCACGTCCGCCCAGTGGCCGAGCCACCAATGGCTGCTTCGCGACCGGAGTTGTGGCCGACCAATGTCGCATCGTTCGTTGATGCGGGCTTGACCTCGATCTCGCTGAAGAACTTCTTCACATTGAGTGTCCAGCTGCCACAGTTGCCCACGACCACCGTAGTCACGCCCATGCGAAGGAAGTTTTCAGCCTTGGGATTCTCCGCGACTTCATCAGCGTGCGTGTGCAGGTCTATGAATCTCGGGGCGACAATCAAGCCGCAACCATCGAGTTTGCGTGTGGTGGAATTGGTGATATTCCCAACAGCTGCGATGAGGCCCGCCCTGATTCCCACATCTGTAAAGAAAGTCGGATTGCCGGTGCCGTCAACCACACAACCACGGCGGAGGATGGTGTCAAAATCGGCTGCGAGACATTGGCCAACCCAAGCCACGAAGAGAAATGCGTGGCAGGGTGAGCATTCATTCATCCAAGGCAGGAGACTAGGTGAAGAGTCTCCATCTTTTCCTCAACGCGGCCAAGGTGAGCCTGTTCGCGTCTACTCCCACAGGAATTGGCTAGCGCCCAAACATCCCTGGCAGGCCGCCGCCCATGCGGGACATCATCTTCTGCATCTTGCCCATCTTCTTCATCATTTGCTGCATCTGGAAGAATTGGTTGAGCATGGTGTTGAGCGCGGCCACGGTGGTGCCGCTGCCCGCGGCGATGCGTTTGCGGCGGCTGGCGTTGAGGAGGGTCGGGTTCTTGCGCTCCTTCAAAGTCATCGCGCAAATCATCGCCTCCATGTGCGTGAACTTCTTTTCTTCCTTGGACAGGTCGTGCTTCTTCGCCGCCTCGGCACCGCCGGGTAGCATCTTCACGATGTTCTCCAGCGAGCCGAGCTTCTTCATCTGGCGCAATTGATCGAGAAAATCCTCCAGCGAGAACTCACCCTTGCGCATCTTCTCTTCCATGCGCCTGGCTTCGTCCAAGTCCACGGCCTCGGCGGCCTTCTCGACGAGGCTGACGACGTCGCCCATGCCGAGAATGCGTGAGGCCATGCGTTCAGGATGGAACGCTTCAAACTCATCCAGCTTTTCGCCGACGCCCGCAAACTTGATGGGCTTGCCGGTGACCGCCTTCATGCTCAGTGCCGCACCGCCGCGCGCGTCGCCATCGAGCTTGGTGAGAATGGAGCCGGTGATGCTGAGCGCCTGATCGAAGTGCGTGGCGACGTTGACGGCTTCCTGGCCCGTGGCGGCGTCGAGCACGAGGAGAATTTCCTGCGGCT
>JAFMIZ010000014.1 GCA_017853715.1 Pedosphaera sp. | reverse complement strand
GGCGCGCAAGCGCCACCAACCAACCCGAAAGGGCCGGATGAACAAAACATCCGGCCCTTTTGCTTTTGGGGA
Organism: Pedosphaera sp.; assembly: GCA_017853715.1. Lineage (GTDB taxonomy): Bacteria > Verrucomicrobiota > Verrucomicrobiia > Limisphaerales > DSYF01 > DSYF01. The sequence continues at coordinate 38,957 of JAFMIZ010000014.1, read as the reverse complement.
GCGGTGCCGGGCCGGAGGCCCAGCACGATAGGCAGGACGGTGGCAGCACCACCGGCAATTATTCCTTCGTGCCGGACGGCGCGCCTAAAGATTGCCGAGCGTGCTGAGATTGGTGGGACGTCGATAGTGGGAGCATAAAGCGATGAACTCCAACGCGGGCAGCTGGACAGCGGGCGCGACTGCTCCGGCAGTCTTGATTCGCTTCGTTTTACCTCGTGGTCACCCTGAAAAACCATTTTGCTGAACTTGACGCACACAACTACCATTTTGGAGTGGGTGAAGGGGAACTCAGTGTGCTACCGTGCGTTGCCTTGACCGCATCTCCACATGGCACACGCGTTAATTGGACAAGTGGCTAGCCGCCAAACATGGATAAACCTGGCAATATTCTACTGACGGGCGCGACGGGCTACGTCGGCGGGCGGCTCCTGCCGCTGCTGGTGGCGGATGGCTGGCGCGTGCGTTGTCTGGCAAGGCAGCCGGAACATTTGGCGTCCCGTGTGCCCGACGGCGTCGAAGTGGTACAAGGTGACTTGCTCAACGCCGCATCGATGTCGGCGGCCATGCAGGGGGTGACTGCTGCATTCTACCTGGTTCATTCAATGGGCGCGACGGGCGATTTTGAAATGCAGGACCGGCTGGCGGCGGAGAGCTTCGCCGCCGCTGCACGGACCGCGGGCGTGCAGCGCATCATTTACCTGGGAGGATTGGGTGAGGATGAGCCGGACTTGTCGGCGCACCTCCGCAGCCGGCATGAGGTGGGAGAGCGATTGCGGGCGCATGGCGTGCCAGTGATCGAGTTCCGGGCGTCCATCATCATTGGCTCGGGCAGCTTGTCCTTCGAGATGATACGGGCATTGGTGGAGCGATTACCGGTAATGGTGATGCCGCGCTGGGTGCGGGTGACGGCGCAGCCGATCGCCATCGGCGATGTGCTCGGCTATTTACGCGCGGCCCTGACTGTGGAGACGGGCAACTGTAACCTGACCGTCGAAATCGGCGGGCCAGACCAGGTTTCCTATGGCGCACTGATGCGGGAATACGCCCGTCAACGCGGGCTGCGGCGGCTGATGATTCCCGTGCCGCTACTGACGCCGCGGCTGTCGAGTTTGTGGTTGGGCTTGGTGACGCCGTTGTATGCCCGCGTGGGCCGCAAGCTGGTGGACAGCCTCCGTCACCCAACGGTGGTGCGTGACGATTCGGCGCAGCGCCTGTTCCGCATCCGGCCGGTCGGCGTGGGCGAAGCGATCGCGTTGGCCTTGCGGAACGAAGACTCCAGCTTCGCGCAAACCCGCTGGTCGGATGCCACGTCCGCTGCCGCGAATACGCCCTGCCAGTGGGGCGGCACACGATTGGGAAACCGTCTCATGGATTCGCGCTCTACGCGGGTTGCGGCGTCACCGGCCGAAGTGTTTGCGGTCGTCGAACGCATCGGTGGTGCAGCGGGCTGGCATTATGCGAACTGGCTTTGGGCTGTGCGTGGCTGGCTGGACTTGCTCTTAGGCGGGGTGGGCATGCGTCGGGGTCGCCGTGACCCGGAGCGGTTGCGGGTGGGCGACACGCTGGATTGCTGGCGTGTCGAATCCATTCAGCCGGGCCAGCGGCTACGGCTGGCGGCCGAGATGAAACTGCCGGGGCGGGCGTGGCTGGAATTCGAGGTGCAACCGGAGGGAACCGGGGCGCGGCTGTGCCAGAGGGCGACGTTCGATCCGCTGGGATTGTGGGGGCTGGCGTATTGGTATGGCGTGTGGCCGCTGCATCAGCTTGTATTTGCCGGAATGCTGCGCGGCTTGGCACGAGGCGCTGAGAGAAAGAGTTGAAGGGCCGCCATGACCAGCGACAACACACGCAGCCGCCGGCTGCTCCCGCTGGCTGGCGGGATGTTGCCCTGCTTCAAGGCGGCGCGGTGGGCGAGTGGTCCATGCCCGGTGAATGGCATCCATCGCTGAAGAAGCCGTCGTGGAATATGCCGGGGTGGATTTTCGGTCCGGTCTGGACGGCGCTCCACACGATGATGGCGGTAGCCGCATGGCTGGTTTGGCGGCGGTGTTAAACTTTACGCTGTGGCAACTGAATCCCTGAACTGCGGCAAGGCAAATGACTTCGACCCTAACCCAATTCACGCGAGGCTTTCCCGCACTCGCACTAACCTCCCTGGCCATCACCATGAACGCTGATACGGCGACCAACAAAACTTTGTTCAACTTTGAGACCGCCACCCATTCGCCCGCTTGGGACGTAGTCACCGACGGCGTGATGGGCGGGGTTTCCGCCAGTCAGTTTCAGGTGCTGACCAACGGTGGCGCTGTTTTCAGCGGCACCGTGCGGCTGGAGAATAACGGCGGCTTTGCTTCCGTACGCTCCACGCCCGTGCGCGAGAATCTGGCAGGCCTTACCGCTTTTGTCCTGCGGGTGCGCGGGGATGGACGCCGCTACAAATTCAGCGCGCGCACCGGGGTAGGTTTCGACTCTCCGCTTTACCAATGCAGTTTCACCACGAAACAAGGCGAGTGGGAGGAGCATCGGCTGGCGTTCAGCGATTTTGTGCCCACCTTCCGTGGGCGAGTGCTGACCGACGTGCCGCCGCTGGATCCCGCGGGGGTCAACTCGGTTGGCTTTCTCATCTCGGACAAACAAGCCGGACCGTTTCGGCTGGAAATTGGCTGGATCAAAGCCGCACGCTAAAAGCTCATGCACCACACACACCGAAGGCCCGCTTGGCAAGGAGCCCGCCATCGGGCTGTTTTGCCGGAACTTGGGTGGCAAACGGTGTCGGCGCTGGAGGGAACCTTCGGCATGACCGGCATGTTGCCGCGCCAGAGACGAAGGGTGATGTGCTGTTGGTGTGCCGCTTGCAAGGGCCGTTAGAATGATCGCCCACCAAGTATTGCTCGCGATGCGCTTGTCGACCAGCGGGCAATTCACCGCCGCCGGTTTTGCTTACAAGCTGCCTTCGGATTCCGCCTTGCGGCGGATATGCCACTGCTGTCCGGCTAGCACCTCACCTTGCCGGGTGTGCATCGGACTTCAGCCAACTGATCAGTCCGCCCTGCCGGGCCGACAAGCAAAAAAGCCCGCTCTTGCGAGCGGGCTTTTGAATTTCTAGAAGCGCTTACTTCTTTTCGCCTTCAGCAGCCGGGGGTTCAGCCGGCGCAGTTTCGGCGGCGGGTGTTTCGACCCATTCCAAGATCGCCATCTTGGCCACATCGCCACGGCGTTCGCCGAGTTTAACGATGCGGGTGTAGCCCCCCTTGCGGTCCTTGAACACCGGCGCAATCTGGTCGAACAGGATATGAACCACGTCCTCGTTCTTGCGCCACTTCTTGCGCTCTTCCTTGGTCTGGTCCAGTGAGCGGCCTTGGTAGCGGAGTCGCGCAGCAGCGAGACGGCGGGCGTGCAGGGTGCCCTGCTTACCGAGAGTCACCATTTTTTCCGCCACAGAACGGGCGGCCTTCGCCTTGGCCAGCGTGGTAGTCACCCGCTTGTGCTTGATCAAGCTCGACACGAGGTTGACCAGCATCGCGTTGCGGTGCTCGCTCGTGCGGCCCAACTTGGCGGTGCGTTTAAGATGTCGCATAAATCATCAATCCTTCCTCAACTTCAACTCAGGCGGCCTTTTCTTCCTTCGGGCCATCCACGAGGTCATTCTCGAAAGTCATGCCCAAGGAGAGGCCCAGAGCCTGCAGCTTGTCCTTGATCTCGTTGAGCGACTTCTTGCCGAAGTTACGATACTTCAGCATCTCCTGCTCGCTCTTCATCGCGAGCTGGCCGACGGTCGTGATGTTCGCGTTGTTCAAGCAGTTCGCAGCGCGAACGCTCAACTCGATCTCATTCACGCTCATTGCGAGCAACTTCTTCAGCTTGGCTTTGTCGTCGTCCTGACGGTCAGCCACTTCTTCAAACTCAACGGCGTTCTTGTCGTAGCCAACAAACACGTCCAGATGATGGTGGAGAATGGCCGAAGCCTGGGTCAAAGCATCATCGGGCGTGAGGCGGCCATCGGTCCACACTTCAACAACCAGACGGTCGTAGTCGGTGCGTTGACCAACGCGGGCGGCTTCGACGCCGTAACGGACGCGTGTCACCGGGGAGAAAATGGAGTCAATCGCGATCACGCCAATGGCCTGACCGACCTTCTTGTTTTCATCGCCAGGGCAGAAACCACGGCCAACCTTGATCTCCAGCTCCATCTCGAACTTCTTCTTCTTGTCGAGCGTGCAGATCAACTGGTCGGGGTTGACCAGCTCGATGTTCTGGTTGAGCTGAATGTCGCCGGCGGTCACCACGCCGTCCTTGTTGACGGAGAGCAACAGGGTTTGCGGCTCGCGGGAGGCGCACTTGAACTTGATCTTCTTCAAGTTCAGCACGATTTCCGTGACGTCTTCAACGACGCCTTCGATCACGGCGAACTCATGCATCGCGCCGTCAATCTTGACAGAGGTGATGGCGGCACCTTCCAACGAGCTGAGGAGGACGCGGCGGAGGGAGTTGCCGATGGTGTGACCGAAACCGGTTTCAAACGGCTCGGCAAAAAACTTGGCGTATGTCTCTGTGGCCGACTCGTCGTCTTTGACGAGACGCTTGGGCATTTCAAAACGACCTAAACGAACTGGCATGGTTTCCTTTCAACAATTTTAATCTGACCGCGGCGCGGTTATTCCCAAGCCGCATCCGAAGTCCGTGTAATTGTTTTGGAGTGACGGGCTGTTGCAGCACTGGAGGATTGTGTCGCTCCATCTCTCCAACACTCCACCACTCCGGTTTGGTTTGCTAACGGGAATAAAATTCAACGACTGCTTGCTCGTTGGCAATCGGCTGGATCTCCTCGCGAGTGGGGACGCGCATGACCACGCCCTTGAATTCATCCTTGCTCAACGCCAACCAGTCCGGAACCGCACGGCTGGTAGAGCTTTCGAGATTCTTCGTCGCCATCTGGCGGGAAACGTTGGTGTTCTTGACCGTGATGACATCGTTCACACGCAGCGCATACGAAGGAATGTTCACCTTGCTGCCGTTCACGTGCACATGACCATGGCCAACCATTTGGCGGGCAGCGGCACGGGTCGAAGCAAAGCCGAGTTGGTAGACAACGTTGTCGAGACGCGTTTCGAGAATCTGCAACATCTGTTCACCGGTAACACCACGGCGGCGAATGGCCTTCTCATACACACCGCGGAATTGGCGCTCGAGCAGACCGTAGTAATACTTGAGCTTTTGCTTCTCGATCAGGCCCTGACCATATTCCGTGGTCTTGCGACGGGACTTTGGGCCATGAACACCCGGCGGGTAAGCGCGGCGTTCAAGATACTTGGACGCCCCGAAAATCGGGATGCCGAAACGGCGGCTGATGCGAACGCGAGGACCAGTGTAACGAGCCATAACAATCTTCTAAAAAGTTTCCTGCAAAAACAAACTACACGCGGCGCTTTTTGCGCGGACGGCAACCATTGTGAGGCACCGGGGTGATATCCTTGATGATGGTGACTTCAAGGCCAATAGCCTGCAAAGCCCGGATGGCCGATTCGCGGCCGGAGCCAGGTCCTTTGACGCGGACTTCGACTTCACGCATGCCGTGGGACATGGCCTGACGAGCGGCGTCTTGGGCCACCTGCTGGGCCGCATAGGCCGTGCTTTTGCGTGAGCCTTTGAAACCAACGCGGCCTGCGCTGGACCAGCCGATGATGTTGCCCTGCATGTCAGTGATATTGACCTGCGTGTTGTTGAACGTCGCGTGAATGTTCGCCACGCCAGAGGTGATGTTCTTGGCGCCCTTGGCCTTGACGATCTTCTTTGCGTTGGGGTCTTCACCCAGCAACTCAGCAGCGGTGGGTGCGGCGGCGATTGCGGGCGCTTCGGGAACGGCATCAGCTGCAGGCGCAGCAGCAGCCTTTTCCTTCTTGGCCTTGGGAGCCTTGGCGGACTTTTCAGCCGCAGGTGCGGCCGCCTGCTCGGGAGCGGGCTTGTTGGATTTCGTCTCGTCGGACATAGAAATAAATTAGTGGATGCCGGTCTTGGCGTTGGGATTGCGTTGCACACCAACCGTGCGACGCGGTCCCTTGCGGGTGCGTGCGTTGGTCTGGGTGCGTTGGCCGCGCACAGGCAGTCCGCGCAAGTGGCGAACGCCACGATAGCACTTGATGGCCTGCATGCGCTTCAGGTTGAGACCAATCTCGCGGCGAAGGTCACCTTCGATAACATACTTACCTTCCTGAATCGCATGAACGATCTGCGAAAGTTGGGCTTCCGTCAGGTCCTTTGCGCGAATGCTGGGGTCGATGTTGGCCGCAGCCAAAATCTCCTTCGCGTTGGAGGGACCGATGCCGTAAACATAGCGCAGAGCGATATCAATGCGCTTGTTCGGCGGGATTTCTACACCAATGATGCGTGCCATAATCGAATGCTAGCCTTGACGTTGTTTGTGGCGCCGATTGGTGCAAATAACACGAATGACGCCCTTGCGACGCACTACCTTGCAGTGCTCACAAAGTTTTTTTACTGACGCGCGGACCTTCATAAATTCAAAGTTTTTCTGTTAATATCCGGCCCTCCGACAAATCGTAGGGCGACAATTTCATCCACAACCGCTTTCCCTCAACCAACTCCGGCGGTGTTTCCCGCCGACCAGCCACAAACCCAAAAACATGATGGCCATTTGACAGCCGAACCCGGCAGGTTCTGGGCGAAATGACCTCAACTATCACGCCTTCAACCGTAAAGGCGTCTTCTCGAGACATGTCAAGATCTCCGGCTCTGACTCAGTGATCAAAACCGTATGCTCAAAATGGGCCGAGAGTGAACCATCTTGCGTCACCACTGTCCAGCCATCATTGAGTATTTTCACGCCGCACTGACCAGCGTTCACCATCGGCTCAATCGCGATGGTCATGCCCGGACGCAGCCTCGGGGAAGATTTGCCTTCCACGAAGTTGGGAACCTGCGGCTCCTCATGCATCGTCCGACCAACCCCATGCCCCACAAACTCCCGAACCACGCTAAACCCATGATTTTCAACATAGGTCTGCACCGCCCGGGAGATGTCCACCACCCGATTCCCAGGAACTGCCTGCGCAATCCCTTCGTAAAGTGACTGTTCCGTGACATCCATCAGGCGTTGGGCATCCAAGCTGCAACCACCGACGGCCACGGTCCGGGCATTGTCGCCAATGAACCCGTTGTGAATCACTCCGACATCCAGACTGACAATGTCGCCAAACTTCAATTCCTTCGGCCCGGCCAGCCCATGCACTACCTGGTCATTGACCGAGATGCAGATATGGCACGGATACTTCCGATACCCTAAAAACGCACTTTTTGACCCGCGTTTGCGGATTTGGTCCGCCGCAAACTCATCCACCTGCTTCAGGCTGACACCCGGCCGGATGAATGCGGCCACTTCGGACAACACCGCTGCCGCTACGGCACAGGCCGGACGCATCGCCTCCAAATCCCGCTCCGTTTTAAGGATGATCATGTGCTTTGCAACCGACTGGCGAGCCAATCAGTTGAAACGACCCTTAATCTTGCCCTTCTTCAGGAAACCGTCGTAATGGCGCATCAAGAGGTGTGATTCAATCTGGCGCATGGTGTCCAGCATGACACCCACTGCGATCAACATGGACGTACCACCGAAAAATTGTGCGACCGGATACGGAATGCCCATCTTGGCATACATCAAATCAGGGATAATGGCGATGATGACCAGGAAGACGGCGCCTGCCAGAGTGATTCGAGTCATCGCGTGATGCAGGTAATCGCTGGTCGCCTGACCGGGACGCACGCCTGGAATATATCCACCGTTCTTCTTCAAATCGTCAGAAATCTGGAGCTCGTTGAATTGTGTCGCGACCCAGAAGTAGGAGAAAAACAAAATCATCAACCCGTAAACGATCAGATAAAGCATCGAGCCATGCTGTAAGTTGGCTGCGAGGCTATTGAACAGGTCCTTGAAAAACTTGTTCTCCACCAGCCCGCCCAACAACTGGAAGAACTTCTGCGGGAACATCAGGATGGCAGAGGCAAAGATGATCGGCATCACTCCGGCGTAATTGACCTTCAGCGGCATGAAAGAAGTGCCACCCGCGAACACTTTACGGCCGACAGCACGTTGGGCGTATTGAACCGGAATCTTTCGCTGAGCTTGCGTGACAGCAATGACGGCGGCAATCACCACGACCAAGAAGAAAATCAGGAGCGCCCCCTCTCCGAGCCTGAGCTTGGAGGAAGCCTCGTCCCCAGAAAACATGTCCACCAGAGACTGAGCGGCCTGAGGAAAACGAGCCACGATACCGATCGTGATGATGAGGGAAACGCCATTGCCGATGCCCCGCTCGGTGATCTGCTCACCTAGCCACATCAACAACATCGTGCCGGCCGTCAGAATGACCACTGTGGTGATCCGATAAATCCAAATATTTTCCCACAACACCAGGTCGCCCTGGAAACCGTTGAAGATTTGGGATGGATTCTCCCATCCCAAAGTCATCAGCGTCCCCTGGCCCAAGCAAAGCAATACCGTCAGATAGCGACCATATTGGACAATCTTGGTGCGCCCGCCTTCTTCGCGAGCCAGCTTGCTTAACTTCGGCACGACTGCCGTCATCAACTGAATGATGATCGTTGCGCTGATGTAGGGCATGATACCTAGGGCACCCAGCGCACATTGCTCCAACGCGCCACCGGTGAACATGCTGTACATACCCAGCATGGAACCTTGCTGCGCATTGGCTGCAAAGAAATCGGCCAGCGCCTTACCATCAAGACCGGGTACGCGGACGACCGCTGCCAACCGGCAAATCGCGAGCACGATGATGGTGAAGATGATCCGGGACTTCAGTTCCGGAATCTTCAAGCAATTGCCGAGTGTGTTGCGGATGTTCGCGAACATCGAGAATGATTCCCTACTTATGCCTTGGCGGTCTCAGCCTTCTTGGCGACCACTTCGCACTTGCCACCCTTGGCCTCGATCTTAGCGCGGGCCGAGGCGCTGAACGCGCTCGCGCACACCGTGAGTCTCTTGCTTAATTCGCCATCACCGAGAATCTTTATGCCATCAGACTTGCCGCTGGCCAGACCGGCGGCACGCAACACGGATTCATCCACGCGGGCACCGTCGTCAAAGCTGTTCAACGACTCGATGTTGACCGGGAGATACACCGTCGCGAAACGGGCGTTGTTGAAACCGCGCTTGGGAATACGGCGGATCAACGGCATCTGGCCGCCTTCGAATCCGATGCGGATCGAACTGCCGGAACGGGCCGTCTGGCCCTTACCACCACGACCGGACGTTTTGCCGCGGCCGCTGGATTCACCTTGACCAAGACGCTTGCGGCGGTGCTTGGCGCCCGGACGGGGCTTCAAATCATGGAGTCGCATAACCTATTAAGCTGCTGCCACGGCTTCATCGGCCTTGGCCTTTTTCATTTCAATACCACGGGCCTTGTATATGGCTTCGCGCAAACGAAGGCTTAGGAGCCCGTTCAAGGTGGCCTTCACCACGTTGGCCGCGTTCTTGGAACCAAGAGACTTGCTCAGCACGTCCTTGACACCAGCCGACTCAAGCACGGCGCGAACCGTCTTGCCGGCGATGATGCCCGTTCCAGGAGAAGCCGGACGCAGGAGAATCTTCGCTCCGCCGTAACGGCAATGCACTTCGTGCGGAATGGTCGGGCCATTGAGCGAAACTGCCAGCATGTTGGTGCGGGCCATCTCACCGCCGCGACGAATGGCATCTGCCACTTCGCTGGCCTTGCCCAGCCCCACGCCGACTTTGCCCTTCTTGTCGCCGACGACCACAAGGGCACTGAAATTGAAACGGCGACCGCCCTTGACAACCTTGGCAGAACGATTGATGAAGACAACTTTCTCCACCAATTCTTCGCCGGTCTTTTCGCCGGGCTGGTCATTGCGCGGACGACGACCAAAGCCGCCGCCCTGCCCGCGTCCACCGCGCCCCTGCCCGCGTCCACCACGCTCGCGCTGCTGTTCTGGCGGCGCACTGGCCTCGGGCGCTTCCGCAGCGACATCCGCCGCCGGGGTTACAGGAATATTTTTTTCGTCTGCCACAGTGTTATTCGGTTGAGATTAAAACTTGAGCCCGGCTTCACGAGCTGCATCTGCGAGGGCCTTGACCTTGCCATGATAAGGGTTGCCACCACGGTCAAATACCACGGCGGAGATGCCCTTGGATTTTGCCGCCTCGGCCGCCAGCTTGCCCAGTTCCGTGGCGGTCGCAATGTTCGCGCGGGACTTGGCAACTGCCTTGCCCTTTTCGCGGGTGGAAACGGCGGCAAGGGTGGAGCCCTTCTCGTCGTCCACAAACTGCACGTAGATGTGCGTGTTCGTGAAACAAGCGCTCATGCGCGGACGTTCGGCGGTGCCGTTGATCTTGCTGCGGATCCGCCAGCGGCGGCGCAACTTCAAATTTTGTCGTTTTTGGACTTTCATGCTTCGCGGTCACGGAACAGGCCGTGCACCAGTTAAAAAAAGTTTATTGGACGGTCTTGCCTTCCTTGCGCTCCACGCGCTCATCGGAGTAGCGGACACCCTTGCCCTTGTAAGGCTCCGGTGGGTAGAATCCACGCAACTCGGCAGCAACCTGGCCGACCTTCTGCGCGTCAGGACCTTCGATGGTGAGCTTGGTGTTCTCTTCCACCGTAACTTTGACCTGGTCCGGAATCGAATAATTGATCGGGTGAGAGTAACCCAAATTCATCGTTACGGTCTTGCCTTGAACGGCGGCTTTGAAACCGACGCCCTGGATCTCGAGCTTCTTGACGAAGCCTTCAGAGACACCGGTCACCATGTTCTGGACCAACGCGCGGCTGAGGCCATGCAAAGCCTTCGCCTGCGCGTCATCGCCCTCACGGCTGACGAGCACCTGACCATTGTCCACCTTGACAGTGGTGCGAGCGGGCAATTGCCAGTCGAGCTTGCCTTTCGGCCCTTCGACATGAACTTTCTGGCCCTTCACCTCCACCTTGACTTTGGCGGGGATGGTGATCGGCATTTTACCAATACGTGACATAACTCAAATCCTTACCAAACGTAGCAGAGGATTTCTCCGCCGAGATTCTTTCGTTTCGCTTCGACCCCGCTCATAACACCTTCAGGCGTGGACAACACGGCAACGCCCAGCCCGCCGCGAACTCGCGGGATCTTGGTTGATCCGACATACACCCGGCGACCGGGCGTGCTGATGCGGCGCAATCCTTCGAGCACCGTCTTCTTGCCCAGATACTTCAGATGCAGCCTGATGCTCTTGCGTGACTTTTCAGGAGCGGCGACTTCCACCGCGGAGACATAGCCTTCCTGCTTCAACACGTTGGCAATGCTCTCCTTAATCTTGGAGTGCGGCACTTCCACGGCAGGCTGCTGCGCCCGGCCCGCATTGCGGATCCGTGTCAGCATGTCAGAAATAGGATCGATCATAAGTTTACCAGCTTGCTTTGGTCACACCAGGAATCAAACCGTTTAGCGCCGCTTCGCGGAACGTCAAACGAGACACGCCAAACTTGCGGATGAACGCGTGGCGGCGACCACTGATCGCGCAGCGATTCACCAAGCGCGTTGGGCTTGCATCGCGGGGCAACTTGGCCAGGCCGGCATAGTCTTGTTTCGCCTTCAGCTCGGCACGGAGCGCGGCGTATTTCTTCACCGTCGCCGCCTTGCGCTTGTTGCGCTCAAACCATGATTTCTTCGCCATAACGATTATCTCTCCGAAAAGGGGAACCCCATCAACTTCAGCAACTCACGGGCCTCGTCATCCGTCGGGGCACTGGTCACGATGGTGATGTCCATGCCCTGGTTGCGCTTCACCTTGTCCAGTTCGATCTCCGGAAAGATTGTCTGGTCAGGCACACCAAAAGTATAATTGCCGCGACCGTCAAACTTGCGCGGCGAAAGACCGCGGAAGTCACGAATACGAGGCAGAGTGGCCGCAACGAGGCGATCGAAAAACTCATACATCGCATCCTTGCGGAGCGTCACGCGGCAGCCGATCGGCTGGCCCTGACGGAGCTTGAAGTTCGCGATGCTGTGGCGGGACTTGCTGATCGCCGGCTTGCGACCGGTGATGGCCGCCAAATCCTTGGCGGCGTCGTCCAACGCAGCCTTTTCGAGGTCGGAGCGAACACCCATATTCACAACGATCTTTTCCAGGCGCGGGATTTGGTGGACGTTCCCATACTTCCGGCTCTCTTTGAGAGCAGGAACCACTTCTTCAACGTATTTCTGATGGAGTCTGGCTTTCATTTCGCTTTTGTCCGGTTATTGCCGGAGCGTTAGGCGGCTGCCTTTGTGCCACGCTTCTCCGCGCGGGCGTCAAACTTTGATGACAGCATCACATTGGAGATGTGAATGGTCCCTTCTCGCTCCAAAATGGCGCCGTTGGGATTCTGCTGGGTCTTACGCTGATGCTTCTTGATGAGGTGAACGCCCTCGATGAACACGCGCTGCTGTTTCGGCACAACGGTGATGATCTTGCCGCGCTTGCCCTTGTCGGCTCCAGCAATCACGACCACTTCGTCGCCTTTTTTGACATGCTGCTTTGACATACTCAAACTACCTCCGGCGCGAGCGAGATGATCTTCATGAACTTCTTGTCGCGCAGTTCGCGGGCGATCGGCCCGAAGATACGGGTGCCCTTGGGATTCAATTCTTTGTCGATGATCACGCACGCGTTCGAATCGAAGCGCAGCACGGATCCGTCATTGCGGCGGACGGCTTCGCGGGTACGAACGACTACGGCATCATGAACCTCGCCCTTTTTGACCTGGCCATCGGGGGCGGCTTCCTTGATGTGAACCTTGATCACGTCACCGATACGGGCGTAGCGCTGGTTGCGACCGAGCACGCCAATCGCCCAAGCGACTTTCGCGCCTGTGTTATCGGCCACATCGAGACTGGAACGGACTTGTAACATGGTTCTTTCTTAGGCGACCGGATTCACTTCCGGAGCGCGTTCAACAACTTCAACGAGGCGCCAGCGCTTCAGCTTGGAAATCGGCCGGGTCTCAATGATACGCACGCGGTCGCCGATCTTGGCTTCCTGCTTTTCGTCGTGCGCGTAAAACTTGTTATAGGTCGTGACGACCTTCTTGAACTGCGGATGCGGGTGACGGCGCGTGACGCGCACCACGATGGTGCGGTTCATCTTGTTAGAAATCACCTCACCGGTGCGTTCCTTGCGCTTGCCGCGCTCTTCTGCTAGTTGCACTGCTTTATTCGTGGTCTCGGACATACCTTAGGCTGCCTTCTTGGTTGGCTCGTTGCGGAGCTGGGACAAACGGGTCTCAACTCGGGCGATGTCCCGGCGCAACTGGCGCAGGCGGGCCGGCTTCTCCAACTGCGCGCTCGCTTGCTGCAGGCGCAAGTTGAACAACTCCTGGCGCAGGTCGCGGCTCTTGGCCGACAACTCCGCCGCCGTTGAATCTTTGATTTCTGGAAATTTCATTTCGGCTCAGGTTAGTGCTTGTGACGGGCGACAAACTTCGTCGCGATGGGCAATTTTGCGGCCGCCAAACGCATGGCCTCACGGGCGATGGGCTCCGGCACACCATCCACTTCGAACAAGATGTTCGCAGGGCGAACCACTGCCACCCAAGATTCGAGCGGGCCTTTGCCCGTTCCCATACGCACTTCGAGGGGCTTCTTGGTGAACGACTTCTGCGGGAACACGCGGATCCACAGCTTGCCGTGGCGCTTCATGTGACGGGTGATGGCCACACGGCAGGCTTCCAATTGCTTGGTATCCAGCCATGCGCGATCAAGGCACATCAAACCGTATTCGCCGAATGCCACGGTGTTGCCGCTGGTGGCCAAGCCACGGCGGCTACCGCGCTGCATTTTGCGAAACTTAACTCTCTCGGGCATCATTGCCATAACTCGATATCTCCTGATTAGGCGGCAACGGTTTCAGTCTTGACTGCTTCAGCTTTGACAGGCTTGCGGTCACCTTTGCAGATCCAGCACTTCACACCCAACTTGCCGTAAAGGGTCTTCGCCTCGGCAAATCCGTAATCGATTTCCGCGCGCAAGGTGTGCAGAGGAACCCGCCCCCAGTGATACGACTCAACCCGGGCGAGTTCAGCGCCACCGAGACGACCAGCGCAACGAATCTTGATGCCTTGCGCACCCAAGTCGCGGGTGACCTGCAACGCCTTCTTCATCGCGCGGCGGAAGGACACACGGCGTTCCAATTGAAGAGCAATGTTTTCAGCCACCAACTGGGCATCCAAATCGGGGCTCTTCACCTCGACGATGTCCACGTAAATATCTTTGCCGGTCAACTTGGCCAATTCTTCCTTGAGCTTATCGATTTCCGCGCCCTTGCGACCGATTACGACGCCCGGACGAGCAGTCTGGATGGTAACGCGGCAACGGCTGGCAGCGCGCTCAATCAAGATACGCGGCACAGCAGCGCCCTCGAGCTTCTTTTTCAGGAAGGTGCGAATGCGATTATCTTCAACGACCAGAGCCGCGAAGTCCTTCTTGTTGGCATACCACTTGGAACGCCAGTCCTTGGTGACGGCAATGCGGAGGCCGATTGGATTAGTTTTTTGACCCATACGCTCTTACTCGTCGGTTAACACAATCTTCACGTGACAATGACGCTTCAAAATCGGGCCTGCAGAGCCGCGCGCCTTGGGCTGGAACCGCTTGTAGGTAGAAGCTGTCCCCGCCGTGGCGATCTTGACGCTCAAGGATTCGGGCTTGAGGCTGTTGTTGTTTTCGGCATTGGCAATCGCACTCTTCAGCGTCTTGGCAACAACCGTTGCGCGCTTGCCCGGCATGAACGAGAGCGTCGCCGCCGCTTGGAGGGCGGGCAACCCTTGGATCTGCCGCACCACTTCGCGCATCTTCTGGGCGCTGGTGTTGATATTCTTGGTGATGGCTTGGACTTCCATGCTATTTCGCCTCCGCCTTCGCCGTGTGGGCGCCGTGCTTCTTGAATGTGCGCGTCAGCGAGAATTCGCCGAGCCGATGGCCCACCATGTTTTCCGTCACGAACACCGGGTTGAACACCTTCCCGTTATGCACGTTAAACGTCAGCCCCACGAAATCAGGGGTGATCATCGAGCGTCGCGACCAAGTTTTGATCGGCGCCTTGGACTTTGCCTCCTTGGCCTTGGCTATCTTGTCAAACAAGTGAGCCTCAACGAAGGGACCTTTTTTAATCGAACGACCCATATGCGATTACTTGAGTTTCATCGGCCGGCCGTCACGACGGACCAGAATGAACCGATTGGAAATCTTTTTCTTGTGACGCGTGCGATAACCCTTGGCCAATAGACCCCAAGGCGAGGTCAACTGCTGCCAACCACCGCCAGACTTGGACTTACCGGCGCCACCGCCATTCGGATGATCCACCGGATTACGTGCCACACCACGGGTGATACCGCGGTAGCCGAGGTGGCGAGTGCGGCCCGCTTTGCCAAGCGAGATATTCTCGTGCTCGGTATTGCCAACCTGACCAATCGTCGCGTAGCAATCCTCGTGAATCTTGCGAATTTCGCCTGAGGGCAGACGGATTTGCGCATAACCAGCGTCCCGCGACATCAACGTCGCAGCACCACCGGCGGAACGAACCATTTGCGCACCCTTGCCTGGAACCAACTCCAAATTGTGAATGGCAATACCGACCGGGATGGATTTGAGGGGCAACGCGTTGCCCACCTCAGGGGCGGCGTCAGGACCACTCATGACCTTCTGACCAACTTGAATGCCGACGGGAGCGAGCATGTATGCCTTTTCACCATCTTTGTATTCAAGGAGCGCCAAGCGAGCGGACCGGTTCGGATCATACTCAATCGCAGCGACCGTCGCTTCCACACCGTGCTTCTTGCGCTTGAAATCCACAAGGCGGAGCTTTTGCTTGTGTCCGCCGCCAATACCGCGGGCGGTCACACGGCCGTACATGTTGCGACCACCCGTTTTCTTGCGGATGACCACGAGACCCCTTTCCGGCTTCGTCTTTGTTATATCGCTGAAGTCCGCGAGTTTAGTGTATCGCAGAGACGGCGTCAGCGGTCTAAAAGTTTTAACTGGCATAAGTCGTCAACAAAACCCAAGTCAGCTTGGAGCTAGCGGAGCCATCATTCCTGCGCCGGTGTGGCGATCAGTTATCGGTTCCCTCGTAATGCTGTCCGTCACCTTTTCAGGCGAAACGGAGCGGGAGAATATCAACCACCACATTCTGTGCAAGAGTTTTTTTTGAATTTTTGGTTCATTCGAAATTACGACCCAAGCAACTGACGCTGCTTGCTGAATCGCCCGCCAAATGCCGCTTGCCTCGCCGCCCTGCCCTCTTACCCTACCGCCTCTGGGAATGCTGACCGACCGCCAATTTTTTCTCTTCGCCGTCCTGCTGTATGCCGCCAGCTCCGTGTATTCGGTGTTTCTCTGGCGCAAGAGCTTTCAGCGCGATGATTTCATCAATTACCTCTTACTTGCTCTGGCGTTCGCTTGCCACACCACCGCCATCTTCAAGCGAGGCTTTATCCTGAACCAATGCCCGGTTTACAACATTTACGAGGCCACGACTTTTTTTACATGGTTCATCGTACTTGCGTATCTCATCATCGGCCTCTGGCCAAGGTTTCGTTTCCTTGGCGTCTTCTTAACCCCCATGCTCTTGGCCGCTGGCGTGTTTGCGTTGATGCCTTATCCGTTTCTACCGGAGCCGTGGCTCGACCCGCCGCACGGTCCGCTGCCTGAATTCAAGGGCGGCCTTAAAAGTTTTCACGCCTCCGTCAGCTTGCTGGCGTATGGTGGATTTGGTCTGGCATGCGCCGCGGGCCTGATGTTTCTGACGCAGGAAAAAAATTTGAAGCAACGCAAGTTGAATGCAGTAATGTCGCTGCTACCATCGATCAGCCGGCTGGAACTGGCGGTGACGCGCCTGACCTTCACTGGCTGGGCTTTGCTTACCATGGGACTAATCACAGGGGTGCTATACCTACACGAGCAGCGAAGCAAATATACTCCGGAGGGCGATCCAAAAATCATCTGGTCCGGTGCCGTGTGGGCGTTCTACTTGGTCGTTTTGCTCGCCCACAAGCAACGCAAGCTCACAGGACGCCGATTCGCGTCGGTGGCTATTGGTGGTTTCGTTTTTGTGGCTCTGACATTCTGGGTCACCAACCTGCTCTCACCGATTCATCACCGCTGAAATCCCATGTCAGTCGTCGTCATCGGACTCAGCCACCGCACGTCGCCCGTTGAGGTGCGCGAACGTTTTGCGTTCAAGGAAGAGCAAATCCCCGCCGCCATGGCAGAATTGCGCCAGTGCGGCCTCGCGAGTGAATCCGTCATTCTCAGCACCTGCAATCGCGTGGAACTCTACATCGCCACGCCGCTGCCTGCCGCGCGGGCTTTCGCCGAGCTGCAACAATTCCTCGTCACGCATCACGCGTGCCCCGACCTGGCGCATCATCACCTCTACAAACTGGCCGAACCTGAAAGTTTGAATCACCTCTTCAAAGTCGCCAGCGGTCTCGATTCGATGGTGTTGGGAGAAACGGAAATCCTCGGCCAGCTCAAACAAGCCTACGATTTGGCGCTGCAACACAAGCATACCGGCTCGCTTCTGAACAAGGCGTTCCAGCGCGCCTTCAACGTCGCCAAACACATCCGCACCGACACCAACATCCAGCGCGGCAGCGTCTCGGTGGCAAGTGCCGCCGTGGAACTGGCGGAAAAGATTTTTGATTCGCTGAAAGAACATGAGGTTATGGTGATCGGCGCCGGTGACACCAGCGAAAAGACCGCCCGAGCCCTCCTCTCACGTGGCGCGAAAGGCATCGCCGTTACCAATCGCACCTTGGAGAAGGCCAAGGCCATCGCCCAGGAACTGGGCGGACGCGCCATCGGTTTTGACGACTGGCCGAGTGAATTTTCCAGAATTGACATCGCCATTAGCAGCACCTCCGCGCCGCACTATATCATGGATCGAGCGAAGCTGGAGCCGTTGATGAAGCTTCGGCAGAACCGCCCGCTCTTGCTGATAGACATCGCCGTGCCGCGCGACATTGATCCGGACGTGAACGCGATGGAGAATGTCTATCTTTACGATGTGGACGATTTGCAGATGATTGCCGATGATTACCTCAAGCAGCGCCGAGAAGAGGTTGCGCAGTGCGAGGCTATTATTCGCAGCAAGGTGGACGCGTTGCTGACCGAGCGCAGTCGCAGAGCCTGACGAAACGCGGCAAGAAACACGCTACATGTCCCATAAGCCCATCATCATCGGAACCCGCGGCAGCGCGTTGGCGCTAGCTCAATCCAACATGGTTGCCGCTCAATGCCGCGTGGCCTTTCCCAAGCTCACTTTCGAGCTTCAGATCATCAAGACCACCGGAGACAAGCTGCAAACGGCCAGCATGGCCCAAGGCGATTTGCCGAAAGGACTGTTCACCAAGGAGCTCGAAGTGGCACTGGTGGATGGCCGCGTGGACCTCTGCGTGCACAGCCTCAAAGATTTACCCACTGAATTACCACCCGGCCTGAAGCTTGGTGCAGTTGGCGAACGCGAGGATGTCCGAGACGTACTCCTTTACCGTGATGCCACTCGCTTCAGGGACCGTGGGATGCGGGGCTTTGGACCGAACCTCGCCGCCAAGGATTTCCCGCACGGCGCAACGCTTGCTACAAGCAGCACGCGGCGTCGGGCACAACTGCTGGCTCTCCGCCCCGACTTCAAGGCGTTTGAGATTCGCGGCAACGTGGCCACACGAATGCAGAAGCTCGCCGCCCAACACGAGATGGATGCCACCATCTTGGCCTATGCAGGATTGAAGCGGCTTGGCTATGCAATCAGCCCGGATGGGCGCATCACCGGCAAAGACGTTCCCGCTGGTTTGTTCGCAAGCATCATGGATGTGGATTCCATGCTCCCGTGCGTTGGCCAGGCCGCAATTGGCATCGAGATTCGCGAGCAGGACGAGCGCATCGAGGCCGTTTGCGCGCGTTTGAATCACCACCATTCCTTCCAATGCGTCACGGCCGAGCGCTCGTTCCTCAGTGCGATGGGGGGCGGTTGCCAGGCTCCGGTGGCCGCCTATGCCCAAGTGACGGGCAATGAAATTCGCATGCGCGCTGTCTCTTTCATGAATGGCTACAAACGCACCGAGGCCAAGCGCGCCATGAGCGATGCGACGGCGTTGGGTTCGGAGATTGCGACGCAGCTGAAGTAGCTGCATCCCAACGTCAAAACCTCTTTGCCCTGCCTCGTCATGGCGCTATGGTGAGTGCATGAATACTTGCCGCAAACTTTTGCACACCCGGTTTCGGGTCGATGACATCGAACGCACCGCGAAGTTTTACCGCGACGTGGTCGGATTGATTGAGACGCGCCGTCACACTTCGCCACGCGGTGCGCAGCTTGTGTTCTTCAAGGCACCCGAGAGCGATGAGGAAATCGAAATCTGCCAGCTCCCGAACAGCCCATCCGTCCAAGTGCAGCCCGACCTGACGCATCTGGCCTTCTCTGTGGAAAGCCTGGAGGCATTCGAAAACCATATCGCCCAGTTTGGCGTGAAGTTCTCGGATGGGCCAACGACCACCTCCAGCGGTAGCGTCATCGCGTTCATGGACGCGCCTGAAGGATACGAAATCGAACTAATCCAGCGCTCCAAGTGAGCACCCGTATCGCCTGCCCATCGAATGCTGTTTCAAGCCCGCCAGTTTCGCTTCGAGTTTCCCCGGCCGGCGCTGGTCATGGGCATCGTCAATGTCACGCCCGATTCTTTCTCAGACGGCGGCCTCTTCATTGATCCCGCCGCTGCGGTTGCGCATGGGCTGAGGCTAGTAGCGCAAGGGGCGGAAATTCTGGATGTTGGCGGTGAGTCCACGCGGCCCGGGGCCACATCCGTTTCGGAGTCAGAGGAATTGAAACGGGTGATCCCAGTCATTCGCGAACTCGCAAGCCGCACCAAGACGCCAGTTTCCATCGACACCCAGAAGCCGACCATTGCGCGCGCGGCGTTGGAGGCGGGCGCCAGCATCGTCAATGACATCGCGGCCAACCGCACTGATGAAGCGATGTGGCGGGTGGTGGCGGAAATGGAGGCGGGTTACGTTTGCATGCACATGCAGGGCGAACCGCAGACGATGCAGACCGAACCGCATTACGACGACGCAGTTTCGGACGTGGCCGAGTTTTTCGATCACCGGTTGAAATGGATGGCAGCCTGTGGCGTTCCAGAGACGCACATCGCGTTGGATCCCGGGATTGGTTTTGGAAAGACTGCGGAACATAATTTGCAGTTACTGGCAGGATTGGGCACCCTTGGGCAGTTCAATCGGCCGTTGGTGCTGGGGGTTTCACGAAAATCGTTCATCGGGAAAATCGTGGATGCCCGTCCGCAAGAACGCCTGCCCGGTTCGCTGGCGTGCGCTTGTCTGGCACTGCCCGATGCGCAAATCATCCGGGCGCATGACGTCAAAGAAACCGTTCAAGCGGTGCGAGTGGCCGAGGCCGTTTTGAAGGCGCGCAGTTAAATGTGGGATTCGATCAACAATTCAATGCAGACTGGGTGGTGGCGTCCGCCGCTGGAGATTCTCATCCTCGCGGTGGGATTCTACATGGCTTTCCGCTTCATACGCGGCACCCGGGGCGCCCCAGTCGTCACGGGGTTTCTGGTGTTGCTGCTGGCGCTGACCATCATCACTTTCATTTTGCAACTTGAAGTGTTGAGCCAGCTGCTGGGAAATTTCTTCGGCTTCTTCGCGTTGGCCGTACTGGTCATCTTTCAGCCTGAGCTTCGTCGTATGCTGGCGGAATTGGGCAACATTCCCGGCATACGCGGCGCGCATGAGCAGCGCGAGAACATCGAGGTGGTCATCAAGACTTGCGAACGCCTGTCGGAAGTACGGATCGGCGCGCTGATGGCCATCGAACGCTCCATCCAGTTGCAGGAAGCAGTCGAGTCCGGCATCCCCGTGGACTGCGAGGCAACGCCCGAAATGCTGGAGACGATTTTCTTCCCCAATAACGCGGTGCATGACGGCGGCGTCATCCTCAAGGCCGACCGCATCGCCTACGCCGCCTGCATCTTCCCGCTCACGCAACGACAGGATTTGGCCAAGTCGGTCGGCACGCGCCACCGGGCAGCAATCGGTTTGAGTGAGGACACCGATGCCGTGGTGGTGGTGGTTTCCGAGGAAACTGGAGCCGTTTCCTACGCTTACAAAGGCACGCTGACCCGCGGCGTCAGCTTGGAGGAACTGCGTTCGTGCCTGACCACCATGCTGGTGCCACAACAAAAGAACAAAAGCTTCAACACCTGGTTGCGACGACGATTCGTGGAAGCACCCGAGCCAGAGCCTGAGCCGGCACCGGCATTGCACCCGCACGAAAAGGAACCCAACTCGGAGCTCCGCCAGCCATGATGCGATTCATGAAGGATTTAATTCTGCGGGATTGGCTGCTGAAGCTGTTCTCACTGACGCTGGCCATTTTGACTTGGCTGGCGGTTTCCTTCTCCCTGCGACGCAGCGTGGTCACCGTTCCGGGCACAGCGAACACTTCAGAGCGGACCTATTATGAGCTGCCGGTGACCATGCTCTCACACTCTGGCACCATACCGGAAATCGAAGTCAGCCCCAAGAAACTGGATGTCACCGTGCGCGGCGATGAAGCCCTTTTGAAAAGCCTCTCAGGCAAGAGCATCAAGCTAATCGTCGACTTGAGCGAAATGGCCAGCAACAAAGTGCAGCGCCTGCCGGTCGAGGTCATCACCCCGCCCGGCGTCGCGCAGGTCAAGATCGACCCAGACGGTTTTGTAGAGATCACCCGCCCCCCCCCGAACGCAAACACGAGCGAATCCGAATAACTCACCCATGTCCCAACCCACCAAAATCTTCGGCACGGACGGCGTGCGTGGCACGGCCAACATTCATCCTGTCACCGTAGAAACAGCCCTCAAACTTGGACGCGCGGCGGCACATGTGTTCCGCAACCTTGAAGCGCAGGCGCGAGGTCGCGGTCGGCACCAGATCGTCATCGGCAAAGACACCCGCCTGTCGGGCTACATGCTGGAGAACGCAATTTCATCCGGTGTGCTTTCAATGGGTGTGGACGTCTTGTTCATCGGGCCACTGCCCACGCCGGGCGTAGCCTACGCCACCCGCAGCTTGCGGGCGGATGCAGGCATTGTGATTACGGCCTCCCACAATCCCTACGCGGACAATGGCATTAAGTTCTTCCGCGCCGACGGTTACAAACTCGACGACAACATCGAGCGCGAGATCGAGAATCTGGTTTTCAGTGGCGAGATCGAAAACATCCGCCCCACCGCCGACGCCATCGGCAAAGCGGTGCGCATCGACGATGCGCTCGGCCGTTACATCGAGTTTGCCAAGGCTTCATTCCCACGCGGCATGACGCTCGAGGGCATGAAAATCGTTCTCGATTGTGCCAATGGTGCAGCTTACAAGGCCACGCCCTGCGTCCTGCGAGAATTGGGAGCTGAAATCACAGTCTACGGAGCTCAGCCGAACGGGCGAAACATCAATGAAAACTGCGGCTCGATGCATCCCGAGGCCGTTTGCGCGCGCGTTCGCGAGAATGGTGCACACCTTGGCATCGCCCATGACGGCGATGCTGACCGCGTGCTGTTGTGCGATGAGAACGGGGAGTTGATCGACGGCGACGACATCATGGCGATCGCAGCATTGGACATGCTGGCACGAGGAACTCTGGCGGAGAGGACCCTCGTCGCTACAGTGATGAGCAACGCCGGACTGGACGCGGCCATCACCGGCGCAGGCGGACGAATCATCCGCACGGCAGTGGGTGACAAGAACGTGATTGATGAAATGCTGCGCGGCGGATTCAACCTCGGGGGCGAGCAAAGCGGCCATCTCATCTTCCGCGACAACGCCACCACGGGAGACGGACTGGTGGCGGCATTGCAAATCCTGCGCATCATGAAACAGCGCGGCGAACGGTTGTCCAAGTTGAAACAATGCTGGACGCGTTATCCGCAGTTGGTCACCAACGTGAAAGTGCGCGAGAAGAAACCTTTCGAGCAACTGGATGGCGTGATGGATTTGGTGACCAAGGCTGAGTCGTTGGTCCGGCCGCACGGCGGGCGCGTATTCCTTCGCTACTCTGGAACGGAGCCGAAAGCCCGTTTACTCATGGAGGGTCCAGACGAAGCCATGTTAAAGCAGTGGTCCGGCACCATCATTGACGCCATCAGGAAGCAGGTCGGCGCGTAAGCTTAGCAGGGTTGATGGCCCCAATCCGTTTCCTTGAGGCTGTCCTCAAAGCGAGCCATTTGCTCTTCAGCAGAAAGTGTAGCAGCAGCCTGCTTACGCTGGTAACGCAAGATATCGAAGTCGGCTGTCTCCCGAATCGTTTCCACCAAATCGTAGTCGCTCTCGAATGTGGGGAAGAACGCATCGCCAGCCACCTCACGCTTAACGCGCGTCAGCAGCAACTCAGAACACATCGGCAAGGCCTGCCGGTAAATCTCCGCGCCGCCAGCAATAAAGACAGTGCGGGCATCATCCTTCGAGACGGGCAACCGAGCCAAACTCACTGCCGTTTTCACTTCGGGATGCATCCATCCGCTGCGCGAGAGAACAATCGTCTCGCGCCCCGACAGTGGACGACCGATGGATTCAAACGTTTTGCGCCCCATCACCAGCACATGTCCCATGGTAACGGCCTTGAACCACTTGAAATCCTCCGGCAGATGCCAGGGAATCTTGTTGCCATTGCCGATGACGCGGTTAAGCGACATGGCGGCGATGGCGGTGAACAGCGTCATAGTTAAAAATTGCAAGCCGAAGGTTGCAAGTTCAGTCGCGGTGCGCGAGCCAGAAAACCTGAGGCCTGAGACTGTCGAATTACTCAAACCGCCACTGGCGCCTTGATGGCGGGATGCGGGTCATAGCCTTCCAGTGTGAAGTCTTCGTATTGGAAGTCGCGGATGCCTTTTACCGCAGGATTAAGCTTCATGCGCGGCAGCGGACGTGGTTCACGGCTGAGTTGCAGTTTCACTTGCTCCATGTGGTTGGAGTAGATGTGCAAATCGCCAAAGGTGTGAACGAAGTCACCCGGCTTCAGCCCGGTGACCTGCGCGACCATCAACGTAAGCAACGCGTAGCTGGCAATATTGAACGGCACGCCCAAGAACAAGTCCGCGCTGCGCTGGTAAAGCTGGCATGAGAGTTCACCGTTCTGGGCGAAAAATTGAAAGAGCGTGTGACACGGCGGCAAAGCCATGGATTCGATTTCCGATGGGTTCCAAGCCGAGACAATCAGCCGACGGCTGTCGGGATTCTTTTGAATCTGCGCGATGACCGAATCAATCTGGTTCACCGAACGGCCGTCCGCCGAGCGCCAGTCCGTCCACTGCGCACCGTAGACGCGGCCAAGGTTACCCTCCGCATCGGCCCATTCATTCCAGATGGTGACTCCCCGTTCCTGGAGCCATTTTACGTTGGTCTGGCCGCGCAGGAACCAGAGCAACTCGTATATGATGGACTTGAGGTGAACCTTCTTGGTCGTGACCAGGGGAAAACTTTCGCGCAAATCAAACCGCGCCTGCGCGCCGAACAGCGAATACGTGCCAGTGCCCGTGCGGTCGGCCTTGAATTTGCCCTGGTCGAGCACAAGGCGAAGTAAATCTAGATACGGCTTCATCGAAACTGTCCTGGAATTAAAAGCGGGTTGGGGGCGAAACTCAATGCTGGCGGCGGGTTGAAATCATTTTTTCAAAACCGCCGCAGAAGTTGTTGACCTGCGGGAGTTGTCGCACGCATGTTTAAATGATGGATTGCCTACCAGCTTTCGGTCACCGCCCGAGGTTCCGGTCGGCAATAATGCTCGGGCTGCTGAGCAGCATGGCTTTCGTTCTGTTTACAGGTTGTTCCAGTTTCAATCGTGAGTGGCGTGAAGCTGGCCAGGCTCCTGCACCGCCTGATTCGATCACCGGCCGCTGGGAAGGCCGTTGGATCAGCCACGGGAATGGGCACATTGGCGCATTGCGACGCGTCATCAAGCCAGAAACGAATAGCATTTCACCCGCGCATTTCCGGGCAACCTACCTAAAAATGGCGCGTTTCGGTTACTCGGTTCCACTTGAAGTGAGTAATAGCAATGGGTTGTGGCACTTTCAGGGTCAGGAAGACTTGGGCGCGGTGGCGGGAGGTGTTTACCGCTATGAAGGGTTCGCGAAAGCCAAAAATTTTGAGGCGATCTACACTTCAAAGCATGACCATGGTGTGTTCCAAATGCAGCGGGCGGAATAACGCGTTGGCGAACACAACCCCGCGCAAGCTCGCTTGGTAACTTGACGCGCCGAACTGAGCCGCCCAACTTGGCTCCATCCGTTGGGCCGCGTCATGCCACACAAAGTTCTCAAGACCAAAGACTGGTTCCATCCCGATGGGTTTCCCGTTGCGGTGGAACGCCGCACGCCGCAGGAGCCCTTCGGCCTGCACGCACATGAGTTTGCAGAAATAGTTCTGATCACCTCTGGCAAGGGCATCCACGAGACCGGCACGGAGTCTTATCCGCTGGCGGCGGGCGACGTGTTTGTCATCGGCGGCTCGCGACCGCACGATTACCACAGTATGGATCAATTGTGCCTCATTAATGTGCTCTTCCAGCCCGAGAAACTACACTGGAACACCGACGACTTGACGCATTTGCCGGGCTACCATGCGCTGTTCACATTGGAACCCGTCTGGCGCAAACGTCATCAATTCCGCAGTCGGCTGCGGCTGAATCCAACCGAGTTGGGCACCGCCATGAGCTTGATTGACGACTTGGACCGCGAGCTGGTGGGGCGTAAGCCGGGCTTTCGGTTCATGGCAATGGCCAGCTTCATGGGATTGGTGGGGTTCTTCTCGCGGTGCTACAACAATTCTCCCGGCGCGGACTCGGTGGCCTTGCTGAGAATTGGCCGAGCGATGAGCCATCTGGAGATGTATTATAGCGAACCCAGCATTTCCGTGGAGGAACTCGCCGGCATCGCTCATATGTCCAAGCGAAGTTTCATGCGTGCCTTCCAGGCAGCTACCAACCTTTCTCCCATTGCTTACCTCATCCAATTGCGCATCAATCGTGCTGCTCAGTTGCTCCGGCGTCATCCCGAACTGACGGTGACCGAAATCGCACTCCAAACGGGTTTCACCGACAGCAACTATTTCGCGCGCCAGTTCCGCCTGAGCCGAAATATCACCCCGACCGAATATCGCCGGGCAGGCAAGCGTTGACATTCTCCAGCCAATCACCCCCCGCCATTCTTGCTGCGGGTCGTTGGATTGACAAAAAACTGAGAAAATAAAGGGGATAACTTATGGAGTTGTCACCCTAGGGAACATCGGCTGCTTCAAACGAGGGCCCGCACGCCGCGGCATATATTTGCAGCCCCTTCACCCCCTTGGCTTGGGCGACCCCTGTGCCCTGTGTATGGCCTCCTTCGATCTCGGGAGAATAATACTCGTCAGCGGCAAGCTTCGCCATTTCCGTCCAGGACTGTTCATCATCGCCTTCGTGATGATAGACTTTGCCGAAACGCGCAGAAACATAGCCCCATTCCCTGGACCACCTCGGCAGGCTGTCCGGTCGCAACTCAATCATCAGGCTGGGCAGCTAAAGTGCACACACAGCCCGCTGACGACCGGCGTGTCAAAGCGAATGCTTCGGGTGGCAAGTAGGCAATGTTGGCACCCTTCACGGTTTTACTTCCGTAACAGCCCAGTTCGGGGTGCAAGTCATCCACATAGAGCACAAGCGTGTTCATCCGTGAATAGGGGGCAGATTGGGTCCGCGAAACCAGGGTCAGCAGCAGGAATAGAAAAGACAGAATAACCAGCGGATGTCTCGGTGCCTGAATCGGGCTTGGATTCATGCACAGAGTATGACTTCTGTCACCCCCGATTGAACCGTGAGATTTTGAGTTGAGAAGAAGCCTGCGCGAACGGAATCTCAAACGGCGGCATTGCGGCGCATCAATCGCCGCACAGGATCCCTGATATCCTCCAGCCGAAACGGCTTGGCGACGAGATCATCCACATGCTGCAGAGGAGTTCCCTCGCTCGTCAGACGCTCCACGTAGGCAGTGACCATGAGGATTCGCTGGTCGGGATTGCGCGCCCGTAAAGCTGCCGCCAATTCGTCACCCTTCATGTCCGGCATGGCATAGTCGGTCACGACCAGATCAAACGGAACTTTGCCCTGCAATGTCAGGGCGGCCTTCCCGTTGTCAGCGGTGGCGACTTCATAGCCTTCGAGTTCGAGGACCATTTTGATGGCCTCGCACACATAGGGCTCGTCATCTACAACTAGTATCCGGAGCGACTTTGTTCTCTCTGTATGCATGGACGAACTGCCTTGCCTTATGTAAGCAAGCCGGGTTCCAACTCAAATACGCGAATTGCAAGTGTCTCAGGCACAGGCGGTCAAACGTTGGCCTAACAATAAAAGCTTCCGCGCTGCCTCGGGACTGGGCGCTTCCGCATAGATGCGCAGGACGGGCTCCGTACCGGACCCCCGCAACATGAGCCAGGAGTCATCTGCCGCCACAAACTTGACCCCGTCATACGTGTGGACCCTGGTCACTGGCGAGCGCAAAAGCCGGGCGGGCGGATGCTTGCCCAGATAATCCATCAACACTGACCTACGCTCGATCGGGTAAGTGATATCAATACGATCGTAGCAGTGCGGCCCGAATTGGCGGCGCAACTCTGCGAGCAACATGCGCAACGGCTTGCGTTCTATTGCGAGCATTTCCAATAACAAGAGCCCCGCCGCGATGCCGTCCCGCTCGGGGATATGGCCGGCAACACCGATTCCGCCACTCTCCTCGCCACCAAGCATCACCCCACCCTGCAGCATGCCACCACAGATGTGTTTGAAACCCACCGGCACTTCTTCCAGCAGCAAGCCATACGCAGCGCACATCTTGTCGAGCATCGAGGTGGTCGTCAGCGCCTTGATGACACGTCCCGACTCTTGACGGTTCTTCACATAATGGCGCAGTAACAGTGCGATGATCTCGTGCGTGGATATATATCCACCCCGTCCATCCATGCCGCCGACGCGATCTGCATCGCCATCGGTGACCAAACACAAATCGTGCGGATGCTTCTTCAACCACGCGGAGCTTAGGCGGTAATTCTTTTGGATAGGCTCGGGATTGATGCCACCGAACATCGGGTCCCAACGCCCGTTCAAGGTGGTGACCTGGCAGGTGGTTCCCGCCAGCAGTTCCTCGAAACAACCCGCCCCCACACCGAACAGCGCGTCGTGGGCAAACCGCAACCGCGAGCCACGTATCAGCCTGAAATCAACCAATCGCTTCACTGCCGTGTAGTGTGCCGCCTTCAAGTCACGAATCCGAATGGCGCCTGCCTTGCTTGCAGTTTCTAATCCGATCCGCCGCACCGGATTTAGGTCGAGCATGGCCTCGACTGCAGCACAATCCTCAGGCATGGCGGGCCCCCCGTAATGCAATTTGAGTTTGTACCCATTGAAATGCGGGGGATTGTGACTTGCGGTGATGACGACCCCCCCCATGGCTTTGAGGTTCTTGACTGCAAAGGAGATCGCCGGCGTGGAAGTAGGCTCTGGGGCAAGAATAACTTCGAAGTCATTTCCTGCAAAAACCTCCGCCGCGACCGTGGCGAACTGACCAGACAAAAAGCGCCGGTCGTAGCCGACTACAATCCGCCTTTTGTTACCTGTTAACCGCTGACTGGACCAATTATCCGCCGCAGCCTGACTAACGCGCGCAACGTTGTCGAATGTGAATTCCTTGGCGATAATTGCACGCCAGCCATCCGTCCCGAACTTTATGGGCGCAGTCACAAAGTCACAGGTGCAGCTTCCAGCACCATTTGACCGGAATTGTTGGCGGCCGCCTTTTCGGCAAGCCGCCGCATCTTTGTAACGGCTGCACGCAAGCTGCGCTTGCCTAATAACGCCGTTCCACTGACAAGGGTATCAGCACCAGCCCGAGCACACTCAGCGGCTGTCTGGTTGTTCACGCCACCATCCACCTCGATGCGGTATCCAAAGCCACCTTCACGTCGCCACGCCGCAGCTTGCTGAATTTTGGGCAATGTTTCATAGATGAAGGATTGCCCACCAAAGCCCGGGTTCACCGTCATGACCAGCAAGGTATCGATTTGATCCAGATGCGGGCGCACCAGTGAAATCGAAGTGGGCGGATTCACCGCCAGTCCTGCCTTCAGGCCCATGGATTTGACCTTCCAGAGCAACTGCGTCAGCGCTTGCTCGCCTAGCTCAACGTGAATGGTGAGTTGGTTTGCGCCCGCTTCCTTGAACGGCGCCAGCAGAATCTCCGGCTTCGCGCACATCAAATGCACATCGAAAAAGATCCGCGTGACCGGCCT
This sequence comes from Pedosphaera sp., assembly GCA_017853715.1. Classification (GTDB taxonomy): domain Bacteria; phylum Verrucomicrobiota; class Verrucomicrobiia; order Limisphaerales; family DSYF01; genus DSYF01. The sequence goes on along the minus strand of JAFMIZ010000014.1, from coordinate 9,584 downwards.
TAAAGTCTTAACGACTTGTGGGCCGAAGGAGATGTTGGGGACGAAGTTTCCGTCCATAATGTCGAGGTGGAGCCAGTCTGCCCCCGATCTGGATATGCGCTCCGTCTCCTTGGCAAAGCGGCCAAAGTTCGCGGCCAGCAAGGAAGGCGCAATAATCATGCGTAAACGCTATGAATCCGGGATTGCCTCGTCAATGCAGCGCACGTCACGCTGCCGCTGGGGCAGGTGCACCCAACCCTGGCATGGCAGGCGGCGCGGGCTTCGGTGGCGGCTCCGGAACAGGAGTTCCTGCGGGCGCACCCTGCATCGGCCCCACATCGGCACCGGGCTTTGGCGGCAACGAGGTCAATTTGCCCGTGCGGACAATTTCCTCCACCTGCGCCCCGTCCAGGGTCTCGTATTCCAACAGCAACTTGGCGATAAGTTCCACCTTGTCGCGGTTGCTATAAATCAAGTCCTGCGCACGCTTATAGGCAGTGTCAATCAGATGCCGCACTTCATCATCAATCTCACGAGCCGTGGCTTCGCTGTAGGACTTCGGACGAGCCAGTTCGCGCCCGAGGAAGACGTATTCATCGTCATTCCCGTATTGAACCATGCCGAGCTTGTCGCTCATGCCGAACTGCGTAACCATCGCACGAACCATGCTGGTGGCCTGTTGGATGTCCCCAGCGGCACCCGTCGAAACATCTTCGGAGACAATCTCCTCGGCAATGCGGCCAGCCATTGTAACTGCCAGTGTATCTAGCATCTCTTTGCGACGGCGGCTCAGCACATCATCCTTGGGCAAATACATGGTTGCGCCCAACGCCTGACCGCGTGGGATGATGGTCACCTTATGCAACGGATGCGTGTGCTGAAGCATGACATTCACCAGCGCGTGGCCGGCCTCGTGCCACGCCGTATTGCGTTTCTCCTCTTCCGTCATGGCCATGCTGCGGCGCTCGCGACCCCAACGCACCTTGTCACGAGCCTCTTCAAGCTCCTTCATGGTGACGGCCTTCTTATTCAAGCCTGCAGCCAACAAGGCCGCTTCGTTGAGCAAGTTGGCGAGTTCTGCGCCAGAATATCCGGGCGTGCCCCGCGCAATGACCGAAAGATCCACATCCGGCACCAATTTGATATTCTTGGCGTGAACTTTAAGGATGGCCTCACGACCGCGCACATCAGGCAGGTTGACCGTGACTTGACGATCAAAACGGCCAGGCCTTAACAACGCTGGATCAAGCACATCGGGACGATTCGTCGCCGCAATGATGATGATGCCGTCTGTGGTGTCAAAACCGTCCATCTCGACGAGCAACGCGTTCAAGGTTTGTTCGCGCTCGTCGTTGCCGCCGCCCAAGCCATGACCACGACTGCGGCCTACGGCGTCAATTTCATCAATGAAGATCAAGCAGGGTGTGTTCTTGCGCGCCTGCTCGAACATGTCACGCACGCGGCTTGCGCCGACACCCACGAACATTTCCACAAAGTCTGAACCGCTGATGCTGAAAAAAGCCGCATCCGCCTCTCCAGCGATGGCTTTCGCCAGCAGCGTCTTGCCCGTGCCCGGTGGTCCAACCATCAACACACCCTTGGGAATACGGCCACCGAGGCGCTGGAACTTGCGTGGATCCTTGAGGAACTCGACGAGTTCCTTGGTTTCGTCAATGGCTTCATCAATCCCAGCCACATCTTTGAAGGTGGTCTTGTTGCGTTCCTTGGCCAGCAATCGCGCACGGCTCTTGCCAAAGCTGAGAGCGCCCTTGCCCGCCATCTTGATCTGGCGGATGAAGAAGAACCAAATAAGACCGGCAATCAGCAAGATGGGAAGCAAACTGATGAGAATGCTGGTCAGCATCGTGTTGGGCTCGCGCACTTGGACGCCCGGAAGATTCTGCAATTGATCGGCGAGACTGTCGGTCAGCAGCACCTTGGCGTGGAAGGGGATTTCCACCGCCTTGCCGTCAACCATCTCCTTGTTACCGTCGGCGTCGGCCTTGAAGTAGGTGCCGGTGACATCATAGGCAGCGGACTGCTGGCTGTTGGCAACAGTGGCTTGCGCGATGAGATTCTTCTCGATTTTTTGGCGCAGGTCGTAGGTTTTGAGTTCTTCCCGGCGCGTATCACTTACCCGGTCGCGGAACATCATCAAGGTCACGATTGTGCCCAGGATCAATATCCAAACTATCCACGTGCGCGGGGGAACGCGAAATTCCGCCTGACGTTTCGGGTCATTGCCGCCACTGTTATTTTTTTGTTCTTCAGACATGTCTCAAGTCGGTCGAAGCTACCATGCGTCCGGGGCCACCGCAACCGCCCATCAAGCCCGTTTCCAACGCCATTCCAAAGTCCTGCGTGTCTTGGGCGTCACTTTGGCTACCTCGCCGATGCGTTCGCCTTCAACCCAAAACACCTCGCCATGTTCGGTTTTGGCCAAAACAAGCTGGTGTCGTCGCTCCGCTGGAATCTTCCGATTGGTGAACCAATCCTGCAATTTCACAGCCGTTGCCATGCCAATGGGCTGAAAACGATCCCCTGGCTGCCAATGCCCCAGCGTGAAAGTCTTCCCAATCCGGTCGGCATCAAATACCTCCACACCCGCGCGGGGTTTGGACAAGCCGACCTTGTGCCGGGGGCGAATACTGCACGTCAACTTCAGGCCTTCAAACTTGATACCACGCCGCGTGGTTTTCCCGCCATCCAGCGAGACTCGCGTCTGGTTGTCACTGAACCGTCCCGGCGCCTCGACCAAATGAGACACCCTGCCGTTGGAGTCGCATATCAACCTGAGTTCCGGTGAAACACTGACCGGCTGTCCGAGGTTTTCGCGCAGGAGTTCGATGCATCCAAAATCCGGAACCACTCCCAATTCGATGAGTTGCCCCTGAATGATCCGCCGCTGCAACGCGGCTGGCAGGGATTGAAACGGCTCGCCACTCCGGCCGTCCATCCACTGCCGAGCCACTCCCGCAATCAATTCGGACTCCTCCTGAACCAACATCATGGTCCGGCGCAGCGTCCGGAGCGCTGCCGGATGGCGTTTGCTGATCACCGGCAGAAGCGTTTGCCGCACCCAGTTTCGCTCGAATTCCGCAGAAGCGTTGCTGGCGTCCTCGCGATACGAGATTTGCTCAACCTTGGCGTGAGCGATGAGTTGCTCTTTCCAGCAATCCAACAAGGGTCGCACCAATCTCACCCGCTTGTCTGCGGGCGAACAGGAAGACCATTTCATCCCGCCCAACCCATCTCCGCTGGAACCGCGAAGCAGTCGCATGAGAAAAAGTTCCACCTGATCATTCGCATGCTGGGCGAGCACGATCACCTGCGCTTTGCGCTTGCGGGCGCAACGAGCAAAAAAAGTGTGACGCAACTCGCGCGCCGCCATCTCCACCGAAACCCCAGTTCGCCGGGCGTGCTCGCGCACCTTCGCGCGACCCATATCGCAGGGCAGCTTGAGTTGGCGGGCAACGGCTCGGACCAGCCGCTCATCCGCTTCACTGGCACGTCCGCGCAGTTGATGATTGAAGTGAGCCACGGAGAGTTTCCACCCGAACTCCTGAGTGAGCGCGTGAAGCAGGTGCAGTTGAACCATCGAATCCACCCCGCCGGAAACGGCCACCACCGCGGACTCGCCGCGACGCAGCATCCGCTTGGCAACAATCACATTTTTGAGGTGGCTCGATAGGTCGGTCACGAGGCGATGCTAGGGCAGGTCTCTTACTCCGGCAACGGAATGAAGGGTCCGGCGAGTTCACGCAGCGGATTGCGCTCGAACCTCCGCTCGGCCAGATCGGCCCGCCAACGGGCGATCAATTCCAACAGGTCGCCAACGTTCGTTGAATGATAAAACGCCGGGTACTTGCGCAGGTTAGCATCGGCGAGTTTGAACAACGCCTCGGACGGACGCAGCCGTTCTTTTTGCAAATGCACGAAGGCCCCGGCGAGTTGAATCAAGCCCTTGTAAAAATCGCCGTCCGGCCCGTTACGATCCAGCAGCCAAAGGTCTTCCAATACGTCATGCGCCTCGTAGAAGAGTTGGCGGTTGAAACAGTCGAAATACCCGAGATAACGGGCGTCCATTCGGCGGCCCGCAAACTGAGCCACCATTTCGGCTACCTTGCCGCTCTTGTGCGTCATGGCCAAAGGGTAGCCAAGTAAGACGGCCATTCAAAGCGCTCTGAGGCACTTCGGTCACGCTCGCCAAACGCCACCCAGCAAGGGGAATTAGGCTGTCCCAATCGGGAAAGTTCCGGACCAGTAAGTCGTTGATTTCTCAGGGGAAAGTTGGCAAATAAAGGTCCGTTCGGAGTTTTCTGCGTGCCTAAAGAAGAACCCATTGAACTCGTCGGCTCGGTAACCCAAGTGTTGCCGGGGACCATGTTTCGCGTCGCTCTGCCCAACGGGCATGAGGTGCTTGCCCACATCTCCGGCAAGATGCGCAAACATTTCATCCGCATTTCCGTGGGCGACCGTGTGAATGTCGAGATGTCTCCCTACGACCTCGGCAAGGCGCGCATCACCTTCCGCCACTCTGACAACCGTCCGGCTCCCGCAGGACGCTAATCGCGGAAATTGACGAACTGCAGCGACACCGGAAATTCTTTGGCTTGGAGCGCGCCAATCACCGCCTGTAATTCGTCACGACTCTTGCCGTTTACGCGCACTTCCTCGCCTTGAATCGCGGTCGTCACCTTGAATTTGCTGTCGCGGATGAACGTGGTGACTTCCTTCGCCACCTTTGACTCCAACCCTTGTTTGATCTTGATGACCTGTCGCGCATGGCCCAGCGGCGAGACGTCGGGTGGCATTTTCTCCACGTTCTTCAAGCTAATGCTGCGCCTGGCGAGCTTGGTCATCACCATGTCCACCAGCGCAGCAATCTTGAACTGATCTTCGGCGGATAATTTGATTTCGCTCTTCTCCAGCACGATGGACGCCTTGGAGCCCCGGAAATCGAAACGGTTGGCCAATTCCTTGTTGGCCTGGTTGACCGCGTTCTCGATCTCCATCGAATTCACTTGCGAGACAATGTCAAATGACGGCATGCGCGGAGAATACCGGGGGGGCAGAAAAGGAGAAAGCGGGAAAAGGAGCGCAGCGCAGGCTCACTCCATCAAGTCAATTCCACTTGTCGCCTCCACAACTCCTGCGGCTTGAAGACCCCAAGCGGCGTGATGATGCCCGTGACCAATTCCGCTGGCGTCACGTCGAAGCCGGGATTGCGCGCCGGACTTGTTGAGTTGGCAATGCGCACGTAGCTGCGTTTCCCATTCCGAACTCCGCGTTCCGAACTGCGCGTTTCCAGCCCCCACGCGCCAAGCACTTCGGCCTCATCCCGTTCCTCGATCGGAATGTCGAAGCCGGACTTAAGGCTCCAATCAAGGGTGGAGAGCGGGATGGCGACGTAAAACGGAATACCATGACGTTTCGCGAGCACGGCCTTGGTGTAGGTGCCAATCTTGTTGGCCACGTCCCCGGTACGTCCCAACACGCGGTCGCTGCCAGTGATAACCAAATCAATTTGCCCACGCTGCATCAGATGGCCCGCGGCATTGTCGGCAATGACATGATGCGGCACGCCCTGTTGCGCCAGCTCCCAAGCCGTCAGTGAAGCCCCTTGGCAACGTGGACGCGTCTCATCACAAAACACGTGAAACTTCCTGCCTGCCGCCTGTGCCGCATACATGGGGGCGGTCGCGGTGCCGATGTCCACGCACGCCAGCCAACCCGCGTTGCAATGTGTCAGGACATTCATCCCATTACGAATCAACTTCGCACCGTGACGACCAATCGCTTCGCATTCGCGCACGGATTGTTTGGCAAACTCCTCCGCTGCGGCCAGGGCGAGCGCCTGCTGGGTGGGAATGTCAGCTTTGTCACTCGTTCGGAGTCCCGGCTTTAGCCGGCCCCGGCTGCCACGCAATGTCTGCCGACCGGCTAAAGCCGGGACTCCGAACTGCATCGCCGCGAGTACCGTGTTCATCGCATTGACCGGGTCCACTGCCGTGGGCCGGGCGGCTTCGATAGTCTCATAGACTCTTCTTAAGTGACCGGCGAATCCCGCCAGCGACTTGCCTCGGAAGGCTAGCGCGCCCTGCGCCAGCCCGTAAGCAGCCGTGGCCGCGATGGCCGGGGCCCCACGCACAGTCATCTCGCGAATGGCCGCAGCGGTCTCGCGAAAGCTCCGGGTCCGAACGAGCTTGAACTCATGCGGCAACAATCGTTGCTCAATGAGAACCACCTCATTCGTGCGAGCGTCGAAGGTGACCGTGCGAAAGTGCTGGCTTTCGCCCCGAAGAGTTACGTTCATACTGGCTGGGTTTCAATTGGGACACTGCGCCGTAACGCGAGCGCTACAATCAATCCACATCAATCTTCACCCGTCGGATTTTTTCGCGAAGGCGGGCGTATTTGGGATTTTTGCGCAACGCCTTCAGGTCAGGATCGCGCGCCATCCATTTGAAATCACGATAACCGAGGTCCAAAGCAGATTCCAACGCGTGCATGGCTTCGTCGAGCTTGCCGGTGAGCGACAAGCTGCAAGCGAGATTGTAGAACAAGAGTGGGTTCATGGGGTCCAGCTCGGTCAGCTTCTGGTCCACTTGCAGCCCTTCCTCAAAGCGACCACGCTGCGTGTAATCGTCGCCCAGCAGTTGCAGAGCGTCCACGTAGGCTGGGTCACGCTTGATCAAGCCTTCCAGAAAAGAGATTTCAACATCCAACTCGCGGGGATTCGGACCTTTCGCCTTTTTGCGACTGCTTTTAACCGTCATGTGTGGCGAATTCTGCGGCTGAACAAGCATCAGCGCAAGTCCGGGACCGCTTTTCAAGGTCGGCTGGATGCTTTAGCTTCTGCGCCGTGCGAATTGGAATCCACCTGCCGCGGTTGACCGCGACCGCCTGCGTTTGGCTGGCGGCATTGTGTTTATTCGCCGAAGCACCACGCCCGCGAAGCCTCTACGATGGCGCACAACTTCACTTTGAAAGGGCAACTTTCCTCAAGCCGCGAGAGACCACTAATAACGCTCGCATCGTTCGGCTAGCTCCGCTGGTGATTCAGGAAGTCGCGAGCGCCAGCACCGCGATCAAGCCCTACCATTCGACGTTCAAGCCCACTAGGGTTTTCTACCAGCCCGGGTCAGTCACGCTTGGCGAAAGCAGCCACGAACAAGTGACTTACTGGTGGCTCTACGAATCGGCAACCGCGACGAATGTGATCAGCATCCGCCTTACCATGTCCACCAACGGTGTGCCGAAAATTTACGAAGTCTTCGAGAGCCAACGCAGCCTTCGACAAATCTTCGTCACACAGTCCATCGAAGCGTCCGCCCGCGACGAATTCGGACCTCCCCTGCCCGGGCGACACCATTCGGTTGAACGCAGCTTGCACGAGGCCCCGGATGTGGTTGTGCCCCGGGTGATTGACGATTCGCCCGACATCATGGGGCCGTTCGTATATTTGGAAGCCGAATCTCATTCCGTAGCCACGCTGATTTGTCGCTGCTCGAGTGCGCAGTTTCGCAATCTTGCCGGGCAGGGCCTTTACGAACTTGTCCCGGGCGACTTCTGTGGCACACTTTCCCTCGCGACGAGGCTGGATGCCGCCAATTTCCGCGGGCTCCCGGAAGACTTCCTCAATACATCGAATCGTCTTTCGCGAAGCTTGAGACAGCCGCGGGATTTTTGACGGCCGGCCCGCGCCCCCAAATTATGCCACACGTGAAACTGCACATTCCCGGCCCAGTGGAGGTCAGCGAGAAAACGTTCAAAGCGTTTTGCTCGCCGATGATCGGCCACCGCGGACAGGGTTACAAAGACCTGGTCGCCAAAGTTCAACCGCAACTCCAGGCGCTGCTCTCCACCAAGCAACTCGTTTATCTCTCCACCTCCTCTGCGTGGGGCGTGATGGAAGGCGCATTGCGCAACGTGGTATCCAAGAAGGTGCTCAACTGCATGTGCGGCGCATTTTCCGACAAGTGGCTCGATGTCTCCAAGCGCTGCGGCAAGGAAGCTGACCCGTTGCAAGTGCCGTGGGGTTCACCCATCCGCGCCGAAGATGTGGACAAGAAGCTGGCCACGGGCCAGTACGATGCACTCACGCTCATTCACAACGAAACATCCACTGGCGTCATGAGCCCGCTCGCGGAAATCGCGGCGCTCAAAAAGAAGTATCCGGACGTAATGTTCATCGTGGATGCCGTCAGTTCTATGACCGCTGTGCCGTTGAAGTTCGACGAACTAGGCATTGACGTTTTGCTCGCCGGCACCCAAAAGGCATTCGCTCTACCGCCCGGATTTGCGGTGTTCACCGCGTCGCCTGCCGCACTCGCCAAGGCGGCCACCATGAAGGATCGCGGTTACTACTTCGACTTCGTGGAATTCCAGAAGAATGCCGAAGGCAGCATGACGCCCAGCACCCCGAGCATTTCGCATACGTATGCGTTGAGTTCGAAGCTGGATGAATTCTTCGCCGAAGGTCTCGAAGCCCGTTACGCGAGGCACAAGCAAACCAATCAGATGACCCGCGACTGGGCCACGAAGCACGGCTTCACGCTCTTCCCAGAGAAGGGTTACGAGTCCATGACTTTGTGCTGCATCAACAACGGCGCGAAGCCCGGCGGGCGCACCGTGGACGTGGCCAAGCTGCAAAAACTCGTAAAGGAGCAAGGCTTCCTAATCGATGGCGGCTACGGCAAAATCAAGGGCACCACGTTCCGTCTGTCGAACATGGGCGACGAAACGCCTGAGACGATGAACGCCCTCTACGCCGCGCTCGACAAGGCGATGGCGCAACTCTGAGGAACGGGTTACAAGTTTCAAGTTCACCGGCCCTTTGCGCGAGCGGGGGGCCGGTTTCGTTTGAACGAGGGGCCATTGCCAATAGCTAAAAGGTCAGCTTAGTTCCAAATCATGAATCCGGCGTCCCAACTCAACAAGCTACTCGGGGAGGTCAGGAGTTGCACCGTTTGCTCTGCCCACCTGCCCTTCCCACCACGACCGGTTTTGCGAGCGGCTCACACAGCGCGGTTATTGATCGTGGGTCAGGCTCCTGGACTCAAGGTGCAGCAGACTGGCATTCCGTGGAACGATCCTTCCGGCGACCGGCTGCGCTTGTGGCTGAACCTGTCTCGCGATGAATTCTACAATGAATCGCGCATCGCGATCATTCCACCCGGCTTTTGTCATCCCGGCAAAGGCAAGGGAGGTGATTTGCAGCCGCGCCCAGAATGTGCCCCGCTCTGGCATCCAAAGCTGCGCGCGGCCCTGCCAGACATCCGACTCACGTTGCTGATTGGCAGCTACGCACAGGGCCACTGTCTCGGTGAGCGCGCCAAAAACTCGTTTAGCGAAACCGTCGCAGCTTGGCGGGATTACCTGCGGAATTTCTTCTCCTTCCCCACCCCGGACCGCGCAACATCCTTTGGTTCAAAGCGCATCCATGGTTCGAGTTGGAAGTGGCGCCAGGGTTGCGCAAACGAGTGGGAATGATTCTAAACAGTTAGGGCGCGCCAGTGCGGCGGGCCCTTTTTAATTGGTTCAGCACGGAACTCCGGGGGCTTTTTCGGGGGATGAAGTTGCAGTCAGGCGGGACGATGAGG
>JAFMIZ010000013.1 GCA_017853715.1 Pedosphaera sp. | reverse complement strand
CGGCCCGACTTGCCCTTGAGCATGTCGGAGAGCGACTTCAGCGAACGATTCCCTGCGCCGGTAACGGCGCGGCCATGGCGACCGTTGTCGAACAACGCATCGACCGCTTCCTGCAGCATGCGCTTTTCGTTCCGGATGATGACTTCCGGCGTCTTGAGCGAGAGCAGGTTCTTGAGACGGTTGTTGCGGTTGATGACGCGACGATACAAGTCGTTCAGGTCGGAGGTCGCAAAGCGGCCACCCTCCAACGGAACGAGCGGACGCAGGTCCGGCGGAATCACGGGCAGCACAGTGAGGATCATCCATTCGGGACGAGTCTTCGAGCCGTGCAGGCCTTGGAGCAACTTGATGCGCTTCGCGAGCTTCTTGCGGATCTGCTTGCTGCGCGTCTGCGTCATCGCTTCCTGGAGATTATCCGTCTCCTTGGCGAGATCCACGCGAGCGAGAGCGTCACGAACGGCTTCGGCCCCCATCTTCGCCGTGAACGCATCAGCGCCGTAGGTTTCGCGGGCTTCGCGGAACTCGTTTTCCGTGAGCAACTGATTCGCTTGCAGCGGCGTGCTGCCGGGATCCACGACGAGGTAATCCTCGTAATAGATCACGCGTTCCAACTGGCGCGCGGTGATGTCGAGCACGAGCCCCAAACGGGACGGCATGCACTTGAAGAACCAGATATGGCTCACCGGCACGGCGAGTTCGATGTGGCCCATGCGCTCGCGCCGGACACGAGCCATCGTCACTTCGACACCACAACGATCGCAGACGACGCCGCGATGTTTGATGCGCTTGTACTTTCCGCACGAGCATTCCCAGTCCTTGACCGGACCGAAAATGCGTTCGCAGAAAAGGCCCCCCTTTTCGGGCTTGAAGGTGCGGTAGTTGATCGTCTCAGGGTTTTTGACTTCACCCTTGGACCACGAACGGATGGCATCAGGGGACGCGACAGAAATCGCGACGTAATCCACCTGGTTGACTTTGTCCAATCCGAGCAACTCCCGGGTGCTTTCCTTGGCGCTGATCATATTCTTAATTCAGGAAAAATGTTTCGGTTGATGTTGTCGGGTTTAGGCGGCAGCAGGTGCGCCGAGGATTGCCGCAGGGGTTTCCTCAGGTTGATCCACCGGGTTTGAGTAACCGACTTTGACGTCGAGCACGAGCGACTGCATTTCCTTGACGAGCACGTTGAACGACTCGGGGATGCCCGCCTCAAGCGAATTGTCGCCCTTGACGATGCTCTCGTAGATGCGCGTGCGGCCCTGGACATCGTCGGACTTGACGGTGAGCAGTTCCTGCAGCGTGTATGCGGCCCCATAGGCTTCCATGGCCCACACTTCCATTTCGCCGAAACGCTGGCCGCCATACTGCGCCTTGCCCCCCAGCGGTTGCTGAGTGACAAGCGAGTAAGGTCCAACGGCGCGGGCGTGAATTTTGTCCGCCACCAAGTGACCCAGCTTCATCATGTAGATGTAGCCGACCACCACTTCCTGATCGAACGACTCACCGGTGCGTCCGTCATACAGACGAGCCTTGCCGTTCTCTCCGATCAATGGCTTCTCCTTCTCATGGCGCTGGTGCTGCACCGCTTCCTTGAGGTAGCCGCGCACTTCCTTTTCCTTGATGCCATCGAACACCGGCGTGGCGATCTTGATACCGAGAAGTTTGCAGGCCCAACCCAAGTGGGTTTCAAGCACCTGACCGACGTTCATACGCGAGGGCACGCCCAGCGGATTCAATACGATATCCACCGGTGTTCCGTCGCTGAGGAACGGCATGTCTTCTTCGGGCGTGATACGGGCCACCACACCTTTGTTACCGTGGCGACCGGCCATCTTGTCACCGACTGACAGTTTGCGCTTCGAAGCGATATAAACTTTCACGGACTTGACGATGCCGGAATCCCCGCCGCCACCCGCCTCGCAACGTTCCATCTCCTCGTCGTGCTGCATCTGAAGATCATCGAACTTCTTCTTAAAGCCTCCGATGATTTCATTGATTTTGTTCCGGATCGGAGACGGGTCAATTTCGATGCGGTCGTAAACTTCCGCCAGCTTGCGCAGGAGCGTCTTGGTGATCTTGCGGTTTGCGGGGATGATGACCTCGCCTGTCTCGCTGTTCACGACGTCGAGCGGGATCTTTTCACCGAGCAGGATGTTCGAGAGGGCCTCGGTGAGTTGGTCGCTCAACTCGTCCTTCTTCTTCTTGTATTCATCCCCAATCTGCTTCGCAGCCTTGCGTTCGTCGGACGTCACCTTTTCCTTCTCAGAATCCTTCTTGGAGGAAACCTTGACGTCCATCACGATGCCATAGGTGCCGGACGGAACCTTCAACGAGGTGTCCTTTACGTCCGCCGCCTTCTCACCGAAGATGGCGCGCAGCAGACGTTCTTCCGGAGCCAGTTCGGTCTCACTCTTGGGCGTGATTTTGCCGACGAGTATGTCGCCAGGCTTCACTTCTGCACCGATACGGACGACACCGTCCGGTCCCAGGTTCTTCAACGCTTCATCGCCGAGGTTCGGGATGTCGCGCGTGATTTCTTCCGGCCCGAGTTTCGTATCACGCGCGGCCACTTCAAATTCATCGATGTGGATCGAGGTGAAGATGTCTTCCTTTGCGACGCGTTTGCTGATGTTGATCGCGTCCTCGAAGTTGTAACCATTCCACGGCATGAATGCGACGAGAACGTTGCGACCGAGGGCGAGTTCCCCGCCCTTGGTGCAAGGACCGTCCGCGATGACCTGCCCCTTCTTCACGTGGTCACCCTTCTTCACCATGATCTTCTGGTTGATGCAGGTGGCCGCGTTGGAGCGCATGAATTTGCGCACTTCGTAGACCCACACGCCCTTCTCGGGATCGTGTTTGATCTTCTTTTTGCCTTCAGGCAACTTGCCGTCGTCGGTGATGATGATGTGATCACCGACCACAGAGGCAACTTTGCCTGCTTCCTCGGCAACGATGACGGCACGGGAATCACGCGCAACGCGCTCTTCCAAACCGGTCGCAACCAGCGGCGCCTCAGGAATCAACAGCGGCACCGCCTGGCGTTGCATGTTGGACCCCATCAACGCGCGGTTCGCATCGTCGTGCTCCAAGAACGGGATCAGCGATGCTGCCACCGAAACGAGCTGCTTCGGCGACACGTCCATGTAATCCACGTGAGCGGGCTCGACGTCAACGAAGTCGCCACGGCAGCGGCACACCACGCGTTCGGTCGTGAAGTGACCCTTCTCGTCAACGGCGGAGTTTGCCTGAGCAATCGAACTCTGCTCTTCCTTGTCGGCGGTCAGGTAGTCGATCTCGCCGGTCACGCGACCCTTGGAGACTTTGCGATAGGGCGTCTCAAGGAAGCCGAAATCGTTGATGCGCGCGAAAGTCGCCATGGATGCGATCAGACCGATGTTCGGACCCTCAGGGGTCTCGATCGGGCAGATGCGACCGTAGTGTGATGGATGCACGTCACGCACTTCGAATCCAGCACGATCACGGCTCAGACCGCCCGGCCCGAGCGCCGACAAGCGGCGCTTGTGCGTCAACTCAGCGAGCGGGTTGATCTGGTCCATGAACTGGCTCAACTGGCTGCGACCGAAGAAGTCGCGTATGACTGCGCTCAGCGCCTTCGGGTTGATTAGTTTTTGTGGCGTCATCTGTTCGATGCTTTGGTCGAACAATGTCATACGCTCCTTGACCAGGCGTTCTGTGCGGGCCAGACCCACCCGGCACTGGTTGGCGAGCAATTCGCCCACGGTGCGGATGCGGCGGCTGCCGAGATGGTCAATGTCGTCCAAGCTGCCCTCGCCCATCTTTAGGCGCAACAGATACTTCGTCGCCGCCACCAAGTCTTCCTTGGTGAGAATGCGTGAGTCGCCGCCCTTGATGTCCAGCTTCTGGTTGATCTTATAACGACCAACGCGGCCCAAGTCATATCGCTTGGCATCAAAGAACAGGCGCTTGATCAGCGCTCGAGCGTTGGCCGCGGTCGGCGGATCACCGGGCCGCAGGCGGCGATAAATGTCCTTCAACGCCTCTTCCTCGTTCTTGGCCGGATCCTTCTTCATGCACTTGATGACGATACCGTCATCCAATGCCGTATCCACCACCTTGATCTTGTTCACGCCGAGTTCGGCAATCTGCTTCACCACAGCCTTGGAGAGCGGCTCGAAAGCCCGCGCCACAACGAGACCTTTGTCCACGTCCAGCACGTCTTCGATCAAAACCTTGGTCGCCAGCGTGTCGGACTTCTCCGCCGCTTTGACCGTCATTTCCTCCACGTGGTAGAAAAGTTTCAAAATCTCTTCGTCCGTGCCGCGGTTCTTTTCGTCGTCCTTCTTGGACTTTTCGCCCTTGGCTTCGGCGTCGAGGAACGACAGGGCCCGGAAAAGGGTCGTCGTCAAAAACTTTCGGCGGCGCTTCTTGCGGTCTAGATAGACGTAAAGCAAATCGCTGGTATCGAACTGCGCTTCATACCACGAACCACGGTCCGGGATGATGCGGAAGGAGAATAGTTCCTTGCCGTTTGGATGGATGGTCTTTTCAAACGCGAGACCGGGTGAACGATGCAACTGGCTGACGATGACACGTTCAGCGCCGTTGATGACGAACGTGCCTTGGGGCGTCATGAGCGGAAGTTCGCCCATGAAGACGCGCTCTTCCTTGCTGCCACGCTCGTCCTTGAGCATGAAGGTCACGTAAAGTGGCGCGCCGTAGGTCAGCCCCTCACGCAGGCATTCAAGCCAGTCGAGCTTGGGCTCGCCGATTTCATAGGAGTGGAAATCCAGGACGCACTTCCCATCATAGCTTTCGATGGGAAACACCTCGGTAAACACGGCCTGCAGGCCGAGATTGCGGCGCTTGGATTGCGGAACCTCTGCTTGCAGGAACTCCTTGTATGAGTCGGTCTGTAGCTCGATGAGATTCGGCGGTGCGACGACTTCCTTAATTTTGCCGAAGTTGATACGTTCGATTGTGCGCGATGCCATTTGAACTTTCTTCTACTTGGCCGGCTTGCCCGCCGGACCGGTTCTTTCCCTAAACGACAGAAGGCAAGGCCCCTGAGCGATTCAGGGACTTGCCACTTACAACCTATTTTGCGGTTGTCAAATTGATGTTCTCGCTTCCCGACTTGGGGAGGCGAAGGGGCGGTGACCGGAGCCACCGCCCCCAAAGCGTGCCAATTACTTGACTTCGACTTTACCGCCAGCCTCTTCCAGCTTCTTCTTGGCGGCATCTGCTTCCGCCTTGGGAGCGCCTTCGAGCACGGGCTTCGGGGCGCCCTCAACCAGCGCCTTGGCTTCTGCCAGTCCGAGACCGGCCTTGACTTCGCGAACAGCCTTGATGACGGCGATCTTTTTATCAGCCGGCACCGAAGCGAGGATCACGTCAAACGTGTCCTTGGCCTCAGCCGCGGGAGCAGCACCAGCGGCAGCGCCGCCAGCAGCAGCTGCTACAGCCACGGGAGCCGCGGCAGTAACGCCCCACTTTTCTTCCAGTTGTTTTACCAAGTCTGCGGCTTCGAGAACCGTCAGCTTGCTCAATTCCTCTACGAGGTTGTTTAGGTCAGCCATTTTTCCTTTCGTCTCGTCGCTGTCCGCGGCTACGGACAATTTCAGTTCACTGCCTGCAAACCGACGATTTACGTTGTTGATGTTGATTATCCGTCCCGCGGGCTTAACGCGGGACGAAATGGGTTTTAACTAGGCGGCCTTTTCTGACTTCGCCTTGATGACACGCGCGAGCTGTGAGCCGGGCGTGTTGATGAGGGCGGCGAGCTTGGTCGCCGGAGCGTTCAGAACTCCGAGCAGCTTGCCACGCAAAACTTCGATGGACGGCAGGTCCGCGATGGCCAACACGCCCGCCTGATCAAGGCGTTGGTTGCCCATGAAGCCGAAGTTGACCTTCAGCTTGTCAAATTCTGCCGCAAAATTCTTGAGCACTTTGGCAGCGGCGGACACGTCCTTCTGACCGGTCACCACTGCGACCATGCCGGTCAGGGCGCTGCCCAAATCCGCGATGCCTGCCTCCTTGGCGGCGATCTTGAACACAGAGTTCTTCACCACGTGGAACTCGGCCCCGACCTTGAACAGGCGCTTGCGCAGCTCAGTGAGCTGGCCGACGTTCAGCCCTTGGAACGAGGTTGCAATGAAGAACGGCGAAGCGTTCAACCGGGCGACATACTCTTTGGTGAGATTCAGTTTTTCTACACGCATGGTTAGTTATCGTTTGGGGTTGTCGCGCTATCAGGCTGCAAATTCTTTGGTGTCCACCCGCACCGCCGGGCTCATTGTAAGCGACAGCGTGCAGCTTTGGACGTAGGTGCCCCGCACCGCCGAGGGACGGGCCTTAAATACCGCGTCAATGACTGCGCGGGCGTTCTCCTCGATCTGCGACACGGTGAAGGAGCCTTTGCCCACCGCGACATGAACGTTCCCGGTCTTATCCACTTTGTATTCCACGCGCCCAGCTTTCACCTCCCGCACCGCTTTCGCTGTGTCTTCAGTGACCGTGCCGGTCTTGGGGTTGGGCATCAGACCACGCGGTCCGAGCACCTTTCCCAGCTTGCGCACTTCAACCATCGCTTCGGGCGTAGCCACCGCGACATCGAAGTCGGACCACCCTTCGTTGCATTTCTTGATCATGTCATCGAAACCGACGAATTCCGCGCCTGCAGCCTTCGCCGCATCAGCTGCCGGACCGGGCTTTGCGAAGACAACCACGCGGATGGTCTTGCCACTGCCGTGGGGCAGCGGAACCGTGCCGCGAATCATCTGGTCGGATTGCTTTGGATCTACTCCGAGGCGAAAAGCGAGGTCAACCGTCTCGTTGAACTTGGCCTTGGGGAATTTGTTGAGGATCTCCACCGCAGCCTTGAGCGGATACGCCTTGTTGGCGTCCACGAGCTGCGCGGCATTGTTGTATCTTTTGCTGGGCATTTTGTTCGTGCGGTTCATGCGAGCCGAAGCTCTCCCGCGGTTTGGGTTAAATCTTAGCCAACGACTTCGATGCCCATGCTGCGGGCCGTGCCAGCAACGATGCGTACGGCAGCTTCTTCGTTATTGGCGTTCATGTCGCTCATCTTCAACTTGACGATGTCGAGCACTTGCCTCTTGGTCACCTTGCCCACCTTTTCCTTGTTGGGGGTCTTGGAACCAGAAGCGATGCCGGCGGCCTTCTTCAGCAACGCTGAAGCGGGCGGCGACTTGGTGATGAAGGTGAAGGACTTGTCTTGGTAAACCGTGATGACCACCGGGATAATCATCCCTCCCTGGTCCTTGGTCTTGGCATTAAATTCCTTGCAGAACCCCATGATGTTGACGCCGTGCTGACCGAGCGCGGGACCAACCGGAGGCGCAGGATTGGCCTGCCCGGCGGGAATCTGAAGTTTGATTTGACCTGTAACTTTCTTTGCCATACAAAAATTTGTTTAAGCTTTTTCCACCTGCCAGTACTCGAGTTCAACCGGCGTGTTACGCCCGAAAATGTTGACCGTGACCTTCAGCTTGCCGCGCTCAGGTTCGACTTCCTCAATGACTCCACTGAAGTTGAGGAACGGACCGTTGTTGATTTTGACGGTCTCACCAATCTCAAAGCTGACCTTCGGCTTCTCTGTTTCCTCAGACTCGCTGATCTGCGCCTTGATCTGCTCCACTTCGTCGGATGGGGTCGGCGTGGGCGGCTCGCCGCCGACGAACCCGATCACACCCTGCGTTTCCTTGATGAAATACCACGGCTTTTCGATGATGCGCCCATTTTCATCGAGCAAAAGCATGTCCACAAACACGTATCCCGGCCACAGCTTGCGCGTGGAGACGGTCTTCTTGTTGTTACGGACCTCAACCACCTTCTCCATCGGGACGAGGACTTCCTTGACGTATTCCCCCATCTCCTCGGCCTTGATCCGTTTATCAATGCTCTCCTTGACCTTCTGCTCCTGTCCAGAAAGCGTATGGATGACAAACCATTGGCTGCGCATGTAATTCCTTAGGTGAGGCGGAGAACCAACTGACTGGACACCCAGTCGATAATCACCGTGAACACACCCAGAATCAGGATGCTTACGAGCACCACAATGGTGTGCCCCTTCAGTTCATCCCAAGTGGGCCAAGTGCATTTTTTTAATTCCTCACGCGTTTCGACCACATAGGCCGCGATGCGCTTGAAGCCGCCCTTCCACCAGATCAACGCGAAGATCGCGCCGATGACGGCGACCCAGATTAAAATTTTCGTTAAATCGTTCACAGTTTTACTTTGGCGGAGAGGGAGGGATTCGAACCCCCGTTGGGCTTTCACCCAAAGCGGTTTTCAAGACCGCCGCGATAGACCACTCTGCCACCTCTCCAGATATCACAGACTGGCACGGCGGGAGGGACTCGAACCCCCAACCGACGGTTTTGGAGACCGCTACTCTACCAATTGAGCTACCGCCGTATCCGTCGCGTCTTGATTCCGTTCGAATCAGACAAAACAGGTGCGGGAGAGTTCAACCTCTCCCACACCCGAAAGCCCGGTGATTACTCGATTACTTCGGTCACACGACCGGCACCGATGGTGCGGCCGCCTTCGCGGACGGCGAAACGGAGCCCCTTTTCCATCGCGACTGCCTTCTGCAGCACGACTTCGACGGTCACATTATCACCAGGCATCACCATTTCGACACCAGCCGGAAGCGTGAGCGAACCGGTCACGTCCGAGGTGCGGAAATAGAACTGAGGACGATAGTTGGTGAAGAAGGGCGTGTGACGACCACCTTCATCCTTGGAGAGGACGTAAACCTCGGCTTTGAACTTGGTGTGAGGCGAGATGGAGCCGGGCTTGGCGAGGACCATGCCGCGTTCCACTTCTTCCTTCTTGGTGCCGCGGAGCAGCACGCCAACGTTGTCCCCGGGCTGGCATGAATCAAGCAGCTTGCGGAACATTTCGATGTCCGTGGCCGTCGTCTTGCGGGTTTCGCGCAGGCCAACGATCTCAACTTCCTCCATTTTCTTGAGGACACCACGTTCCACACGACCAGTCACCACGGTGCCGCGACCTTCAATGTTGAACACGTCTTCAACGCACATCAGGAAGGGCTTGTCCTGTTCGCGCACAGGCTCGGGAATGAAGCTGTCCAGAGCGTCAAGCAAATCGGTGATCGCCTTCTCGCCCTCGGGCTTTGCAGCCATCGCAGCGGTGGCGGAACCGCGGATAATCGGGGTCGTGTCGCCGGGGAAACCATACTTGGTCAACAGTTCGCGGATTTCCATCTCGATGAGCTCAAGCAGGTCCGCGTCAGCCAAGTCAACCTTGTTCAAGAACACCACGATGCTGGGCACGCCGACCTGGCGGGCGAGCAGGATGTGCTCACGGGTCTGGGGCATCGGGCCGTCGGCAGCACTGACCACGAGGATCGCACCGTCCATCTGCGCGGCACCAGTGATCATGTTCTTCACGTAGTCAGCATGGCCGGGGCAGTCAACGTGCGCGTAGTGGCGCTTGGGGCTCTCGTATTCAACGTGCGAAACAGCGATGGTCACAGTCTTGGTTTCGTCACGCACAGTGCCGCCCTTGGTGATGTCCGCGTAGGAGATCGCCGGAGCCATGCCCTTGCGGTTTTGCACCGAGACGATGGCGGCGGTGAGAGTGGACTTGCCATGGTCAACGTGACCGATGGTGCCCACGTTCAAGTGAGGTTTCGTTCTCTGAAATTGCTCTTTAGCCATTGCTGCTTCCTAGTTGTGTTGTTCTGTTTAACCGACGTTTGTTTCTTTTAATTGTCAAATGGAGCCCATGATCAGGATTGAACTGATGACCTCGTCCTTACCAAGGACGTGCTCTACCAACTGAGCTACATGGGCACCATTAAAAATGCTGCACCATCCTGACACCGCCAAACGACAAAAAACCGCAGCCCGCTACCGCTTTCTTCATAAAAGCTAGGTTTGGGGCTGACGTTTTCCCGTGATTTCCGGCCCAATGACGGACAGCAAAATAGGAATGTGCGCCATTATAAGTCAATGAGTTTTAGGTTTTTTTTTGGACTCCAACCACCTTTCAGGTCATCTCCTGGGGAAAATGCTTTGATTAGGGCGGTTTTTCTCCATCATCCGGCGCTCGGTTTTTTGCTCATGAAACGCACGCAGCATTGCAACGAACTCCGTCCCGCGCACGCCGGGCAAACTGTTACTTTGGCCGGCTGGGTCCACTCCCGCAGGGACTTGGGTGGCGTACTCTTTATCGACCTGCGTGACCGCGAAGGCCGCACCCAGACGGTCTTCGACCCTGCTGACCTGCCCAAAGAGGTCTTTGACGCCGCCACCAAGCTGCACAGCGAATCGGTGATCCAAATCTCCGGCAAAGTGCGCGCGCGCCCCACCGGCACGGAAAACTCCAAAATCCCCACCGGCCAAGTCGAAGTGCTGGTGAAAGAATTGGCCGTCCTGAACGAGGCCGCCCCCCTGCCCTTCCAGATTGACGACCCTGAGGCCGCCGCCAGGGTCAACGAGGAAATCCGCCTGCAATATCGCTACCTCGATCTGCGACGCCCCGAGATGACGCGCAACCTGCGCCTCCGCTCCAAGGTGGCCATCGCAACGCGCAGCTACATGGATGAGCAGGGCTTTCTCGAGGTCGAGACACCCACCCTTTTCAAATCGACTCCTGAGGGTGCGCGCGAATTCCTGGTCCCGAACCGACGCGAGCCCGGCACGTTCTACGCGCTGCCGCAATCGCCGCAACAGTTCAAACAGATTCTCATGGTCAGCGGCGTTGAACGCTACTTCCAACTCGCGCGCTGCTATCGCGACGAGGATTTGCGCGCCGACCGCCAGCCCGAGTTCACGCAAGTGGACATCGAGATGAGTTTCATCGATCGCGAAGACATTTACTCGTTGATCGAAGGCCTGTTGAAGCGCGTCTGGAAAACCGCCCTCAACGTGGATGTGCCCACGCCCTTCAAACGCCTCAGCTTCGACGAGGCGCTGAACCGCTGGGGCATCGACAAACCCGACACACGCTTCGGCATGGAACTCGTGGACTTCACCGAGGAATTCCGCGCCAGTTCGTTCAAGGTGTTCGCCGGAGCCATCGCAGCCGGGGGCGTGGTCAAAGCGATCAACGCCCGCGGCCTCGCTGGCGCAACCCAAGGCCAGATCGAGACGATGACCGAAACCGCGAAGAGTTTCGGCGCGAAAGGTCTCGCCTACATCAAGGTCGAGAAGGGGGCAGACGGTGCTACCGTCGAATGGAAGTCGCCCATCGTGAAGTTTTTCACGGAGGCGGAGAAGCAGGCCCTCACCACCAAACTCGAAATCCAAGAGGGCGATTTGATTCTGTTCGCCGCCGATCAGTGGCTGAACGCGTGCGAAATACTTGGCAAAATCCGCCTCTACTGCGCCGACGTCCTCAAGGCGCAAGGCAAGCTGACGATCGATCCAAATCGCTTCGACTTCCTCTGGGTTGTGGAGTTTCCGCTCCTCGGTTTCGACCGTGAACAGAACCGGTGGTATTCCAGCCATCACCCCTTCACAGCTCCCGTGGCAGAGGACATTCCGTTGCTCAAGACGGACCCGAAAAAAGTTCGCGGCCAGCACTATGACATCGTGGTGAACGGCGTTGAACTCGGCGGGGGTTCCATTCGCATCCACCAGCCTGACGTGCAGAAAACCATCTTCGAGGAATTGCTTCAGATTCCACCTGACGAAACCAAACTGCGCTTCGGCTACATGCTGGAGGCGTTCAAGTATGGCGCCCCGCCGCACGGTGGCATCGCGCTCGGCTTCGACCGCCTGATCGCCATCCTCTGCGGCACGAGCAGTATCCGCGACGTCATTGCGTTCCCCAAGACGGCGAAAGGCACTTGCCTGATGACCGATTCGCCGTCGCCCGTCTCCGCGCGTCAACTTCGTGATCTGTATCTTGAAGTGAAAGCGGCGAAGAAGGAATAGGCTTTGCCCCATGCATTCGGGCGGGGCTTGTTGCCCCGCCCTTTCTGTTGAATGAACGCTGACTCGCATTTCAAAGGTTGGGCTAAGCCAGGACCTGTTCCGCCGGGGCTTGCCTCCGGCGTTGCCGCTGAGCCCCACGAGACGCTGGATGCGATCAGCGGCTATTTTCGGGTGTTCCAACTGCGCGATGGCCACCGCTTCTCCACCGACGACATCCTCACGGCCTGGTATGGGTCGAATTGGTGTCCGACCGCGCAAACTGCTCTCGACTTGGGCAGCGGGATCGGAACCGTGGGGATGATTTGCGCGTGGCGTTTGCCCGGTGCGCGCTTTGTCACCGTCGAGGCACAGGCCGAAAGCGTGGCCCTTGCCAAAAAGTCTGCAAAATACAACGGGCTGACCTCGCGCTACGAAATCCGCCACGGGGATTTTCGGGAACAAGGTGTGGTCAAGCTGGACGAGGAATTCGACCTCATCACCGGCAGCCCGCCGTATTTTCCGCCCGGCACAGGCGTTGAGAGCGAGCATCCCCAAAAGCTCGCCTGCCGCTTTGAGCTACGCGGCACTGTGGCTGACTACTGCGCCAGTGCGGCAACTCACCTTGCCCTGGGCGGCTTCTTCGCTTGCGTGTTTCCCGCGGAACCCGCCCAACTGGCACGCGTCGAGGAAGGCGCACGCAACGCCGGACTCGTGATTATCCGCCGTCGTCCCGTCGTGTTTCGCGAAGGTGAACCTCCGCTGGTTGCCCTGTTCGGCATGATGCGCGCCACCGATTTGCCTGAGTGGTTTCGCGGAAAAACCTGGGTCGAACCCAACCTCACCATCCGCACGCCTGACGGAAAGATTCATCCCGAATATTCCGCCGTGAAGCTCGCCATCGGATTCCCCCCCTGATTCACTACATTACCCGCCTCGCGATTCCCCGCGAATGAAGCCACCCTTGGCCTGCCTGCGTTGCATTGCCATGAACATTGCTTCCTCGCTATGCCCAAAACCAGTCGATGCCCTGCACGGTTACTCGCGAGCGGACTTGGGCCGCGACCTCATCGCCGGCCTGTCGGCGGCATTCTGGCGCTGCCACCGGCGATGGCCTTCGCGATTGCGTCTGGCGTGCTGCCGCACGCAGGGATTATCACCGCCGACATTGCTGGCTTGATTGTTTCCGCGTTCGGCGGCTCGCGTGCGGACATCGGCGGGCCGACCAGCGCGTTCATGGTTTTTCCCTGAGATGCCTGAGCGGCCTTTGAAGCGAAATGACCAGTAGCAGAGCGAGCTTGCCGCGCCAGCTCAAAGCTCGGGTCCACGTAGCGCTCTATGACGCAAAGTGCAAAATGTAAGCGCGACAGAAGCACAGATCACCAACGCCAGCAGCAACGCCACCTTCAAACTCGGGCTCTCCCAAATGACGAGGATTGCCGCCGCAATTCCCAGCAGCAGAAACAGCAGCCCCTGTACCTTGGTCCACTTTGTATTGGTTAACTCCCTCATTTGCTTCGCCGCGCTGCCACCGATCACCGCTGCAACAATTCACAGACCAGTCTAGCCGCTCTTCGCGCCGCGCCGGGTTCACCCAAACTCGCCACGATCGCTTTCAGGCGCGCCTGCACTGCCCTGCGATGCGCCTGATTCCGGAGCAACTCCAAAGCAGCAGCAGACAGGTTCTCCGGCGTCGCCCGGCCCTGCACAAACTCTGGATAGATTTCTTCCTCCGCCAGAATATTGGGCATCGAAATCCATTTCAACTGAATGATGCGCTTGCCCACCCAGTAAGTCGGCCAGGAAGTTTTATAGAAAGCAACCACTGGAACACCAAACAGCGCGCACTCCATCAGAACGGTGCCGGTCTTGGAAATGGCGAGGTCTGCGGTGCGAAGCGCATCCGCAATGCCACCGACTTGAACGCGACAATTCGCACCCAGACCTTGCAACGCAGTCCGCATACTGGCCGCCAAAGATTCATCCGGGGCGATTGCCTTGAACTCCACCGGTGCGACCTCCGCGATACGTTTGGCGGTCTCCGCCACGAGCGGCAGATGCCGCCGCACCTCGTCGGGCCGGCTGCCCGGCAACAGCAAAATACAGCGTGAGGATGGAGGATTGATGGTGGAGGATGGCGCGGCCTGCTCCGCGGTTTGCGTTCCGCGCTCCGCGTTGGAGTGCCGTTCCACAATGGGATTCCCCACAAACTCCACGCGCAGCTTCTGCACGCGCTGCGCATACCAATCCTTCTCGAATGGAATGATGCTCAGTAGCAAATCCAGATTCTCCGCCATCGAGTAGACGCGCCCGCTGCGTGACGCCCAAACCTGCGGCGAGACGAATTGGACGATCTTGGGATTCCAATTGTTGAACGTTCCCCGCTGCGGACGTACCGCCCGGCGCACTGCCGCCGCGAACCGGCCGTTGAAGCCATGGAAATCCACGCACACGATGACGTCTGGTTGTCGTTGCCGCGCGAGTTTGAGCAGTTGCTGCATCAAGCGACGAAACTTGGCCACTTGCTTGAGCGCCTCCGTCAGACCGATCACCGAATGCCTGGTCATGTCGAATGCCAGTTCGACACCCGCAGCCGCCATCCTAGAACCGCCCGCGCCGAAGAATCGCGGCCCCAGTGCCGTGCGCAGGGGCTGAACATCCGCCGAGCCATTCACCTCGCGCGCCAGCAATTCCCGCCGCAACGCCACGACGAGTTCGGCCGCCAGCGTGTCACCGCTCGCCTCCCCGGCGATGAGCATGATGGAGGGGGATTTCACGGCTTCAAGGCCTGAACCTGCCGCGTGATTTCAAATGCCAGGTCCAGCGCCAGTTTGGCTGAGGCTCCACTCACCTTGGGCGTCTGCTGCGCATTCACACATTCCACAAAGTGCTTCAACTCCAACTTCAACGGCTCGTCCTTGGCGATCGGCACCGGTTCGCGGACAATTTTTCGTCCGGCGAACTCGCTGACGACGGTTGCGCTGCTTCCGGCCAGCGCCAGCAGTTTTGCGAAGGCGGAACTCTCCTTCATGCCCTCCTCGGCGATGCGATAAATGAAGCCCTCCTGCCCGCGGTAATCGAGCGAAACGTAGCACGGCGCCTCGCCACCACTGAACACGCGAATCTTTCGCATCCGCTCGGCGCTGATACGACTGGCAGTGAGATTGGCGAGACACCCGTTGGCAAAGCGTAACCGCACGTTGGCAATATCCTCGGATTTGCTCAGGACCGGAATGCCTACTGCTTCCACGCTGGTGACGGGGGAATTCACAAAGGCCAGCACCACGTCGAGATCGTGAATCATCAGGTCGAGCACCACGCCGATGTCGGTGGAGCGCGCCGGATACGGTGACAACCGGTGGCACTCGATGAACTTGGGCTCGGAGGCGACGGATTGGAGATAGTTGAATACCGGATTGAACCGCTCCACGTGTCCCACCTGCAAAACCAAACCACGCTGGTGAGCGATGTCCACCAGTTCCGCCGCCTGCGCGGTCCTGTCGGTCATGGGTTTCTCGACGAGCACATGTTTGCCGGCGGAGAGCAATTGCTTGGCGAGTTCGAAATGAGTGACTGTGGGCGTAACGATGTTCACCGCATCACTGGCCGCAGCAGCTTCGTCAACCGATGCAAAAGCGGGCACGCCGTATTGTTGGGCAATCTTGCGAGCGGTGTCCGTGACCACGTCATAAACGCCGGTGAACTCCACCTCACCCGCCGCCGCGAGTTCAGAGTAAATGCGAACGTGATTTTTCCCGAGCGAACCGGTGCCGAGAACGGCAACTTTGAGTGGGGCAGCCATGGCGACAGTCTGCATGGCAGCAACGCGAGTGGCAACAGCGCGAACTTTCAACTTTCAACCCACATCCCACCACTTCTAGACTCCGCCCGTGCCTGTGCTCGGTTACATCTGCCTCGTGGTCGGCGCTTACTTGTTGGGTTCCATCCCAACCGGCTATCTCGTTGCGCGGGCGAAGGGAATTGATATCCGCACCGTCGGCAGTGGCAACATCGGCGCGACCAACGCCTTTCGCGTCCTCGGCAAGCCAGCCGGAATCTTCGTGCTGCTCGCGGATGCGTTGAAGGGATTTGCCGCCTGCACGTTGATGGCGAACTTGGTTCTCCGGTCTTTCGACGTGCCCACTACGCTCTTCGATCACGCCATGACTGAGCGCGTCATCGCGGGCATCGTCGCCGTGCTGGGCCACAACTTCACCTGCTGGTTGCGCTTCAAAGGCGGCAAAGGTATCGCCACCACAGCGGGCGTGTATTTCGCGGTGGCTCCGTTGGCCGTGAGCATTGCGCTGGGGTTGTGGATCCTCGCTTTCGTCACGACCCGTTACGTTTCCATCGCTTCCATTATCGCAGCCATCGCCTTGCCGACGGCAGTTTGGGTCACCCAGTCAAGCATCCCGCTGGGCATCGCGACCACGGCAATCGGCGCCATGGCGATTTGGAAGCACAAGGCGAACATTGCTCGCTTGAAGGCCGGCACGGAAAACCGCATTGAATTCGGGAAGCAACCAACGGAAGGCAAACCGACATGAGAACGACTGTTCTGGGCGCAGGGGCATGGGGTTCCGCGCTGGCGAAAGTCCTGCACGAGAATGGCAACGCCGTCACCGTGTGGGATATCAATGCCGCCTTGCTCGACGAATTACGCCAAGGCCGCAGCGAGAGATTGCTTCCCGGCGTCAAACTGCCGACGGACTGGAAGGTCGAAGCCACCTTTGATCGCGCCATCGCCGGCAGCGAAGTGATTGTCATGGCGATTCCGTCGCAAGCGTTCCGCCAAGTGGCCACCAAACTTAAGGGCCATCCGGCCACGTTGGTAAGCGTGACCAAAGGCATCGAATTTGAAACGGGCATCACCATGAGCAGCATCCTGCGCGACGTGGCTCCAGCCAATCGCGTGGCGGCGCTCTCCGGCCCAAGCTTCGCCCGCGAAGTGGCGCTGGGCATTCCCACCACGGTTGTCTGCGCCAGTGAAAGCGATGGGACAGCCAAGACCATTCAAGGTCTGTTCCACCGTCCGGAGTTTCGGATTTATCGCAGCAACGACGTCCTAGGCGTGGAATACGGCGGCGCGCTTAAGAACGTCATTGCAATCGCCGCGGGTATCGGTGACGGACTGGGCTACGGCGACAACACCAAAGCTGGTTTGGTTTCACGTGCGCTCTCTGAGATGCGCCGTCTGGGGGTGGCTTGTGGCGCGCAACCCGAGACCTTCTCCGGCCTGAGCGGCCTTGGCGACTTGATGCTCACCTGTTTCTCCAGCCAGAGCCGCAATCGCGATTTGGGCGAACGTCTTGGTCGTGGCGAAACCATGGAGGCGATTCAAGCTTCCGCACCAAAGCTGGCAGAAGGTTATCCCACCGCCCGCTCAGCGCACCGGTTGGCGCAACAAAAGCAAGTGCCAACACCGATCACCAATGAGGTCTATGCCGTGCTGTACGAGGGCAAGAGCCCGAAGGAAGCCGTGCGCGAGCTGATTTCAAGGGCTTTCAAGGCCGAAGACTAAGACGCGGCGAGGCTTCGCTCATCCAACCTGCGAAATCGCTCCCTTGATCGCTGCCAACAACTCCGCGTGCGACTCTACCGGCTTGAATTGCGGGAACTCCCGCTTCACGTTCTCCGGCGCGTGAATGAGAAAACCCACGTGGGCCTCGCCCAGCATGGAGGTGTCGTTGTAGGAATCACCCGCTGAAATCACGCGGTAATTGAGCGACTTCAATGCGGCCACTGATTTCCGTTTCTGGTCGGGCTGGCGCAGTTGGTATCCGGTGATGCGGTCGTTCTCCACGATCAGGCGATGGCAAAAAAGCGTCGGCCACCCGAGCTGGCGCATGAGCGGCTGCGCGAATTGCTCGAAGGTGTCGGAAAGGATGATGGTTTGCACCGTGGCACGCAGTTCATTCAAAAACTCCAGTGCTCCAGGCAAAGGACGCAACGTGCCGATCACTTCTTGGATCTGCGAGAGCTTGATGCCGTGCTGATCCATGATGCGGGTGCGATAATTCATCAGCTTGTCGTAGTCCGGCTCGTCGCGCGTGGTGCGGCGCAATTCCGGGATGCCGGTCTTTTCCGCCACGGCAATCCAGATCTCTGGCGTGAGAACACCCTCCATGTCCAAGGTCACAATTGACTGCTGCATCGCGCACGGAAGATAGCGAGCCAAGGCCCGCAAAGGCGAGACGCGAATTGCGCGAATTCACCGGATCACAGCCGCCTCTACGATGCCTGCCCCCAAGATCAACACAGCAGCTCCCCAAACCCAAAGCGGCAGGAAATTTGCAGGACGACGTCCGGGAAATTTATCAATCAGCATGGGTGTTAGGCCGATTTGGATGAGGAGATGCAGCAGGAGCAAAGTGGCATGGCTCCCAGCCGACATTCCCCCGCGCTCCCACAATTGGGCGGAGCGTGTGGCAAAGATTTCCAGGCTCAGGGACGCCCCCCCCGCAAGCGCCGCGGCCAAACCGATGACGCGATAGCCATTGAAATGATGCTCCCGCGTGCGATACAGAACAAGACGAGCCGTGCCGCGGGCGGATAGGGCGAGGATGCCCCACGCCATTGGTAGCCACCACGGCACCAGCCCAAAAACCATGGGACCATTGACGGGCTTGAATTCCCGACTAGCAAAGGGAAAACCGACCGCCGCGCTGGCGGCCTCAGCCAGTCCCCCTGCCCCGACGGCCATGCCCGCAGCAACGAGGGCATTGGACCACGGCAGGACCGGCGCAACTGAAGCGACTGCCGCCGCGAACCCAATGCCGACAACCA
The DNA here is from genome assembly GCA_017853715.1 of Pedosphaera sp. Classification (GTDB taxonomy): domain Bacteria; phylum Verrucomicrobiota; class Verrucomicrobiia; order Limisphaerales; family DSYF01; genus DSYF01. Next base: position 20,408 of record JAFMIZ010000013.1, on the reverse strand, counting down.
TTGCGTTCAACCAATTTGGCGCCACCTGGGCTCCCAGTCGGTTTGCGAAAGCGAGCATGCAGGTCAGGAGAAACACTATTATTATCGCAGACGGCAGCCGGGACCTTTCGAGGCCGGAAACCGATTCGGCACGGGATGGCTCACAGTCTGCGTTCATTTTGGCAAACTACTGATTCCCGCCCCCCGCGACAGCGCGAAAGTTGGATGGACCGGACAGTTTCTGGACAACCGGGCAGTGGCAGAGGCCAGTTTAGGGCTGAAAAATAGACTCTTCACTGGCGTTGAAATTGCTTTTCATTTCGCAAATGATTGTTGAAGCCATGCATCTCGAAGAAGCCATCAAGCAAATTAAGTCCTGTGCCGACCAGATGAACGCCCGTTACGGCAAGACCGTGTTCGACGAATGGGCCATCGTTTCGGCGGTTAACGGCAAGGTTTCCCTCGTGCATTATCACGGGCCGCGCCTCGCCGGTTTCCAGACCAACTTTGCCGCCGACGCTGCGGGTTTGCGCGAGAGTTTCAGCAGCCGCACCTATTCCGTGGGCGATTTCGAATTCACCCGTCACGGCGTGGGCACCAGCTTTGAGTCCTTCATGGTCATCGGCGACGGTCTCTACCTTGTCTGCAACAATACCACGCTCACGATGGACATGATCGCCAAGGAACCCTCCTGGCTTGCGGCGCAGAAACCGTTTGTCGAATTGAGCGAGCGATTCTGCCAGAACCCGCTCACCGTCTAAGGCTCAGGGTTTCCCGTCCTAATCTTGGTTTTAATCTCTCCGGCTCTTCGAACGAAGGCTGGAGGATTAAGATTATGAGCAAGATTAAGATGGGGACCAACCCTTCAGGCCTTTCGCGAGGAAGATCAGGTAGCCCACCACCAGCAAGACTCCGACCATGCGCGGCAATGCCCCAAAGACCAGCACGCACGTGATGTGCAGCAACGTCGCCGCACCGAGGATTACTACGCCGGTTTCCAGCAACGCGGGGACTGTGAGGGTGTTGAACAACGCGTAAATTCCCAAACATAGCGGAATGCAGATATGGCCGTCGCCGACCTGCGAGCTGTAGATCACCTCCGGTTTTCCTCGCCACCCGTAGTAGAACGCCAGCAACGCATTCGGCAGCACCATCAACCAGCCGCTCAACCAACCCAGTCGTCGGGACACAAATTCATTCTCGCCGGACCAGCCCACCAGCCAGTCGGTGCTCAGGTAAATCAGCAACGCGCCCAGCAGCAGCAGGACCAAGTTCACCGGCAACATCCAACTGAATGCGCGACCCTGACGCACGTTGGTCTTCAACACGTCAAACACATGGAAGCTTTGCCAGAACAGAAACAAACCCACCAGCACCAGTCCGTCGCCAAAATCCAGTTTGCCATCACGGGCCAGTGCCCACGTGGCTCCGGTGAAGAACAGCACTGCCACCAAAGTCAGCAACAAAGAGAGCCGGTTCAGTTGCGCCGCCCTTTTGACGCCCGACCTGCCCGAACCCTTTTTACCGCCCTCGCCACCGCCGCCAGCCACGCTCATGCTCCAGATCAATGATGGTAACCCGATGAGCAACGTCATGTTGGTGACATTGTTCACGAAGCAGTTTTCCACTACCGCTGAGCCGGGACCGCGGTCCATCCCCAGCAGGAACGCGAAAACCAGATTGCCAATGCCCGAGCAGTAAGGCATCACGAGCGTCCCGAGAACCGTGCCCTCGAAACCGTCGTCGCTCATCGCTTCCAGCCGCCAGATCATCAGGAAAGACGCCACGATGAACAGCAGGAGGAAAAGCCACGGGGCCCAGTGGCCCGTGCCTTCGATGCTGGCGATGAATTGTTGAACCGGCGATTTCAACGGGCGCAGAGTTAAGCAGTCCGCCCGCCGACCGCCAAGCCTCAGTGTACCCCAGCGGATATCCTAGGCTGAAGTCGTCTTGGGCTTTCTGAAAGCCACGCCGACCCGCACCAGCAGCAGCATCGCTCCCAGCACGCACACGATGGCCGCGCCGATGGGCCAGTTGAACGCGTAGGAACAATAAAGCCCGGTCACGCTGCCGAGCGTGGATACTACGCAGCCCAGGGCAATCAAGGTGCCCAGTTTGCGTCCCAGGAAATTGGCGCACGCCGCCGGGATGATGAGATACGAGAACACCAGCAGCACACCGCCGATGTGAACGAAAGTCGTCACCACGAGACCGAACAGGGTGTAGAACAGAAAATCCCAGCCCCGCACCGACCAACCCTCGCGTTCCGCCCGATCCGGCTCAAACGAGAGCGCCATGAATTTCTGGCGAAAAATGTAATGAACCGCACCGATCGCCGCATACAGCGCAAACGGAAGCAAAACCTGCGCTGGCGTTTGTAGATACAACAACTCGCCCACGAGCGTTTGCTTCAACTCTTCGTTGCCGTGCGGGCTGTTGTTCAGCAGCAGGATCCCGCCCGCCGCCGCCACCACATACACGATACCGATCAACGCTTCTTGGGGCACACGATGATCCTTGCGTGTTCGCGTGAGGGTGAAGATGGCGGCGCCCACCAATGTAAAGCCCACCGAGAACGCGTAGCTCTGCCAGTCGTGCGGATCCACGTCGAACAGGATGGCGACGCAGGCTCCCAGCGTGGCGACCTGGGCCAACGCAAGATCCACAAAGATGACTTCGCGCCGCAGTATATGCAGTCCGAAATACACCAGCAACGGCGGCAACATCAGGCATGCCAGCAGCGGCCACTTGAGAATCGAAATCATCTCACTGAACTCGTTCATAAATAAGAGCGCCGGTCTGCGACCCGGCACGTTGTGCAAATCACTTCGCTATTGCAGCGCCCTGCCCCTTCAACGCATCCGCGATGGTTTTCACAAGATGATCCATCAACGCGATGTAGTCGCCGTCGGTGCCCTTGATCGCCCCCGGGAATTGCGCCACATCCACCACCGTTCCGCCCGTGCCGCGCGCCACGGTCTCGGCGGATTTCCGGTTCAGGTAAGGATCCACAATGATGACTTTGACGCCGCGGGATTTCATTTTGGCCATCAACTCCGCCAAATGCGACGGGCTGGGCGGGATGCCCGGCTTGGGTTCGACGAACAGCTCGGTCTTGAGCCCGAAGCGGTTCGCGAAATAAAGCCACGAGTTGTGATAAGACACAAGCTGCTGGCCCTTGAATGGCGCCAGCGTGGTCTGCCATTCCTTGAGTTTGGCGTCCAACGTCGCCATTAAATTCTTCGCATTGGCCTGGTAGTATTCCCGGTTCGCCTCGTCCGAAGCACTGAAGGCATCGGCCATGTGATGCGCCACGATCTTGGCATTCTCGGGATCCACCATGTAATGCGGATTGCCCGCCGCGTGGATGTCGCCCTTGGAACGATCCAGTTCTGTGGGCACATCCAGCATGGGCACGCCTTCGCAACAGCGCACGTCGCCCTTGGCGGCGGAAACAATCTTGGCGTTGCGCGCTCCTGCCAGCAAAGGCGAGAGCCAGCCACCTTCCAGTTCCGCCCCGCCGTGCACAAGGACGTCTGCCTTGTTCAACTTCACGATGAAGCTGGGCTTGGCCTCGACGAAATGCGGGTCTTCGTTGGGTCGAGCCAGTGTGGTGAGCTGGATTTCCTTGCCGCCCACCGCGCTGGCGATGGAGGCAAGGTCCGGCGTGGTGGCAACGACGTTCAGCCGCGCCTGCGCACTGGCAGCGAGCATCAGAGTGATGGTCGCACACAGAATGCTTTTCATTATTTGATGCAATTCCAGTGGTCCGTTGCGAATTAGAACTTGTGCGCGGCGTGTGCGCCCAGCAAGAACTCAAACTGCAACCACACGGAGTGGTCGTCGCCGAGGTCATTGCGCTCATCGTAATTGTATTGCAAGCGAATCTTGGAAAACTCGCTCGGATACCAAGTCAGGTTGGGCGAAAGCCGCCAGCGCGAGTCCCGCAGCGGGTCGCGACCCAAAGCTTCCTGATTGCCATCGGCATCCTGTGCGATCAACCCGGCGGATTCATAATTCGCCCGGTCGCCGCCCACGTAATCAAACCGCAATCCCGCCACCCAACCGGGCTTGAACCCCCACAGCAACTGGCTGTAGAAGCCCCAGTCGTTGACCGTCTCGCGACCGAGCACAGCGGGTGTCACGCCGTCTGATTCCAAAACCAGCAAGCCATCCGGCGGCTCGCCTGACCAGTCGAATTCGCCGAGGTCGTATTTGCGGAGCATGACTTCCGATTGCCACGCCACGAAGGGAAACCCGCGCTCCGCATTCGGAGCCTTCCATTTCCACGTCAGGTCTGCGCCGTAAATCTCCGTGCGCGTGTCGCCACCGCCGCCGGAGGAGTTCGGACCGAATGCGGCCGAGACACCGGCGAGCACGGTTTGATTGTCCGTCAGCTCGAAGGACGAAGCCCAGCGAGGCGTGAACAGCAGATCGTCCGCCCCACGCACACCGCGGTCGTTGTCAGCATGACGGAAGCCAAACGGCACCTCCTCCTCTTCCTCGCCACCGTGGGAGTGCCCGCCTTCGCTGCGAAAACCAGCGGCGGTTTCGCCCTGACTGTTTTGCACGGCGAGGAACAGCTCGGAGTAGAACGGCGTCGGCGCGAGCCACGAGACGCGAGCGCCCGGGTTGCGCAGTCCGTCGGCACCGAGGAAGCGCGCATTCACCAACGGCGCATCCACAAAGCCCCACTGATGCGGATGCTGCGTGTTGACGCGTCCGAAGTCGGTCAGGAATTGTCCGCCGCGCACCTGCAGGTTGGCCGGCAACGAAACGGTTTCCGCCCAGGCCTCTTCCAGTTCAACGTAGGATTCACCTTCCGCATCGAGGCCAAAGAGGATGTTGGCATTGCCGCGAAAGTAAGGGTCAACCCCGCCGGTGAAATTCGCTTCCACGCCTTGCACAGTGAAGCCGCGTTGATTCGGATCGTGTCCGCCGATTTGCAGTTCCTCCACGTCTTGCGCCGTTGAACCACCCGCAGCCACGGTCGCCACGAGGCCTACATCCATGTAGGCTGCGCCCTTGCCCGCTCGCACGGGGTCCGTGGGGCGCCACGACGGGGCTGGCTGCGCGACACCTGGTGCCGACGCAACAACGGCCGCTGTATTGCTGGCAGTCGCCGTCTGCAACGTTTCGAGTTGTTTCTGCAAGCCTTCAATCTGTTCGCGTTGCAACTGTTGCATCCGCTCGAAGTTCTTTTGCATCTCCTGCAGTTGCTTTTGCAACTGCCCCACTTGGGACGACTCCTGAGCAGGAGACGTGATGCCCACCGTCATCAAACCACAAACTAGCGCCAATCGAGACAAAGTTTTCATGTTAACTCCACAAAAAAGGTTAAGACTAAAGCGTGGTCCCCGCCCTGCTTGGACTGGGACACCAACGAATTGGATTGGGACAGGAAGATCGGTTAGGCCGGGGGAGCGCGGCCGGGAGACAGACGAAGATCGGTCGAATCGCAAGTCGGCAGAATCCAAACGGATCGGAAGGCAACTTCAGTTGTGGGGACCACCAGCGACGTCTCCGTGGATCCATTGGCAAGCAGCGTCCCGTGCGCCATTTGGCACGCGGCACAATCAGGATGGGCCGCGCGATCTGATTCACAACGGTGCCCGACCGATTCGGCAACGAGCACCACCCAAAGCCATGCCAGCAGGCCCGCCAGCCAAGGTTTGGCGAGCGAGAACAGGCTTTTCTGATGACGGTTGCCTTGCACAGCGCGGCTACTCAAGCACATCACAGGCCAGGGGGCAAGGCCCAGCCGTTACAGCCCGCCGAAGCGACGATGCCGCCGGGTGTATTCTTCGAGGGCCTCAATGAGCTGTGGCTTGCGGAAATCGGGCCAGAGCGTGGGGGTCAAAACAAACTCTGCGTAGGAAATCTGCCAGAGGAGAAAGTTGCTGACGCGCATCTCGCCACTGGTGCGGATGAGCAAATCAGGATCAGGCCAGTTGCGGGTGTGCAGATGTTCGGAGATGACGCGTTCGTTGATGTCCGCCGGATCAATGCGCCCTTCCTTGGCCTTGGCGGCAATCGCCCGCACTGCATCCACCAACTCAGCACGCCCGCTGTAACTCAGTGCGAGAATCAATGTGAGCCCGTTGTTCTTATCGAGCGCGGCGATGGACTTGCGGATTTGTTCCTGAACATTCTCCGGCAAGCGCCAAATCTGGCCAATGACCTGAAGACGAACGTTGTTCTTGTGCAAGTCGGGCGTCTCGCGCTTGAGATACTGGACCAGATACTTCATCAACGTATCCACCTCGTCCTTCGGACGGCTCCAATTCTCGGTCGAAAACGCGTAGAGGGTGAGATACTTGATGCCCAATTCTCCCGCAGCCCGGATGATGGTGCGCGCCGACTCGGCGCCGCGCCGATGCCCCTCCACACGCGGCAGATGACGTTGCTTCGCCCAACGCCCGTTGCCATCCATGATGATGGCCACGTGCTGAGGCAAGGTGCCCTTGGCTTCAGCGCTGAGATGGGACGTTGTCATGGAAAGCGGTTAGCTTCTTGATTCGGGCTGTGAGCCGAAGCAGACCCGGAACCGAGCCCTCAAAATCCGTAACACTACAGAAACATCGTCTGCTCCCGGCCGGGACCGACGGAAACGATGCTCAATCGCGCTCCGGTCAGTTCAGCGATGGCCTTGAGATACGCCTTCGCCTTCGCGGGCATCTTGTCCCAACTGCGAATCTTGTCCAACGGCTGGAGCCAGCCCTCGAATTCGGCATACACCGGCTCGCAGCGGGCCAGCACTTCCACGTCCGTGGGCAGATAATCGTAGCGCTTCTTGCCGTCGCGGTAGGCGATGCACACCTTGATGGTCTCGGTGGTGTCCAGTCCGTCCACGTTTGTAATGGCGAGGTCATCGATGCCATTGACCATCTGCGCATGGCGCGTGGCGACCGCATCAAACCAGCCGCAGCGGCGCGCCCGGCCGGTGGTTGCTCCGAACTCGCGGCCCATGGCGTGAAGCATGTCGGAGATCTCGGCGTTCTCGGTCGGCAACGGCCCCTCGCCGACGCGAGTGGTGTAGGCTTTCAGCACGCCCACCACGCGATCGATGCGATGCGGCGGGACGCCTGAACCGGTGCAAGCGCCACCCGCTGTCGTGTTGGAGGACGTCACAAACGGATAGGTGCCGTGGTCAATGTCGAGGAACGTCCCCTGCGCGCCTTCAAACAACATCGCCTCACCTTTCTGCAACGCTTGGTGCAGCAGCACAACAGTGTTGGTGACGAACGGCTTCAAATAATCGCCCGCCTTGCGATAGGCGGCGTGAATTTCCTTGAACGAAAGCGGTTTTGCACCGAGTGCTTTGAGCACTTCGTTGTTTTCCTTCACGCGGGCCTTGAGCTTGGCTTCAAACCGCTCCGGGTTGACCAGATCAGCCACGCGCAGACCAACACGGGCAGCCTTGTCACCGTAAGCCGGGCCGATGCCTCGTTTGGTGGTGCCGATCTTGTTCTTGCCCTTGAGCATTTCGCGCGCGCCGTCGAGTTCACGGTGGTAAGGCAGCACCAGATGCGCCGTCTCGCTAAGGAACAGACTGCCGTCCACTTTCACGCCCAGCTTGCGCAGGCCCTCGATCTCGCCCACCAGGCTGACGGGGTCCACGACCACGCCGTTGGAGATGACGTTCTTCACGCCTTTGCGCAACACGCCCGAGGGAACAAGGTGCAGGACGTATTTCTGGCCTTTGACGATCACCGTGTGACCGGCGTTGTTGCCGCCCTGCGAACGCACGACGACATCCGCCTCTTCGGTCAGCACGTCGATGATTTTGCCTTTGCCTTCATCGCCCCATTGGGCGCCCACAAGAATGGTGTTTGCCATAAGCTAAAAATAAAAATCCCCGAACTGCATTCGGGGCAAAGCACGAGGTCTTTGCGGGCAGAAACTAGGGATTTCACCGAGCCCGGTCAACGCAGGATTCGCGAACCGCGAACTTTCCACCCCAAGGATCAAACCACGAATTCAAGTTCTTGGCGGTGCGGGATGATGCCCCGCTCAAAAGCCCCGCCCAGGAAGCGGCGGATGGACTCCCGCCCTCGGTCGCCGTAGTCGAGGGTCCAGTGGTTCACATACATACCCACGAACTTGTCCGCCAAATCACGGCCCATGTCGCGGGCGTACTGCAACGCGTGCCGCACCGCCTCCGGGCGATGATCCAAGCTGAACTGGATGCTCGCTGTCAGAACATCAGAAATCTGCCGCCGGACTTCGGGCGCGAAGCGTTTATGGATCACGTTCCCGCCAAGCGGCAACGGCAGCCCGTCATTCTCGCGTCCCCACCACACCCCCAAGTCTTCGCACACGACAAGTCCCTCGTTCTGATATGTCAGTTGCCCCTCGTGTATGATCAATCCCACCTCCGCCCGGCCCTCGCGCACCGCCTGGAAAATCTGGTCGAACGGCACCACGACGTAATCAAACTCCTTCGCCGGTTTGCCCAGCCACAGTTGCAACGCCAGGAAGGCGCTGGTCATCGTGCCCGGCACGGCAATCCTCCTCTTCGCAATCTCCTCGCGGCTGAACTTTTGTTTCGCCACGAGCATCGGCCCGTAGCCGTCGCCCATGCTCGCGCCGCTGGGAAGCAGCGCGTACTTGTCGCTCACGAAGGCATACGCATGGATGCTCACGGCTGAGATATCCAGTTCGCCACGAGTCGCTCGCTCATTCAGCGTCTGGATATCCTGCAAGATGTGCTCGAACCGGTAGCCGTGGCTGGGAATGAGTTCCTTCGCCAATCCGTAGAACATGAAAGCGTCGTCTGGATCGGGCGAATGTCCCAGCGTCAATGTTGTCTGCGCCATGCCCCGCAAAATAGAGACGCCTCGCCTGTCTGTCACGACAGTTGCGAGGCGTCTGCGGAGTCGCTGGCGCGAACCAATCGCGCGGGCAGATCAAACGACCAGCACGGAATTCTGGCCACCGAACGGATTCGGGACGTATTCCTTGGCATTCGGGTCGGCCATCCACTGGCCGTCCACCACGAGCATGTATTCGTAGCGGCCGGGGCCGACGGTAAGTTCTTTGACCCAGCCACCGCTGCCGGTGCTGCTGGCCTGTTCCGGCTGCCAGGAATTGAAGGAACCGGCCACGGCCACCGATTGGGCACCGGGCTTGGAGATTTCCAGGCGGATCTTCGGGGTGACTGGCGCCGCGGGAGCGGCTGCCACCGGCTTCGCCGCTTCAACCGGGGCAGGCGCGGCGGGAGCCTTGGCTTTGGCCTTGGTCTTCGCGGGGTGCTTGGCAGGTTTTACGGTGATGGGCTGCGCGATTTCATAAACCACCTTGGCTTGCGCAGGAGCCTTGGCTTTTGTGTTCTTGCTCTTGGTCATGACTGTTCTGCGTTTCCCGACGAAAGAATCGGGCCTCATATTGTAGAGCAACGGGCGTGCCCGAACAATCCTCCATTCGTGTCGTTTCTGTGTCAGCCTGAGTTTCAGGCACCTATGAAACAAAAAGGTTCTCCACCGTCCCTCCAGCCTGTCGCTTTCTTCACAGCCTGTTCAATCCGAAGCGATTAGTTTGATAAATCCCCGCTATCACCTTGCCTCTGAGCCAGCCGAAATTACACTCCGCGCTCCGTGCCAAACCTGAACACGCTCAACCCGCAACAACGCCTCGCCGTGGAGACCCTCCGCGGCCCCGTCATGATCCTCGCCGGCGCTGGCACTGGCAAAACGCGGGTCATCACCTTCCGGATCGCGCACATGATCGAACGGGGCGTCGCGCCCGGCAGCATTCTGGCGGTCACTTTCACCAACAAAGCCGCCCGCGAAATGCGGGAACGGGTGAACAAACTGGTTCCCAAAAACCGGAAGTCAAAACCCGAAACCCGAAACGATGCCAAGGAGAACTGCCCGACCATTTGCACGTTCCACTCCTTGTGCGTGCGCATCCTGCGGCAGTACATCGAAAAGCTCGGCTACAAGCGCAACTTCGTCATCTACGACACCAGCGAACAGATCAGTGCCATCAAGAAGATCATGGCCCAGATTTCGGCCAAGGGTGAAAAGACCGATCCCGGCTCGATCCTGGGGATGCTCAGCAAGTTCAAGAATGGCGGCGCCCAGTCGGCGGCCTTTGCCGATGCCAGCGTGCGGGCCATGGCGGAGCACATCCAGAAGCGTTACGAGTCGGCCCTGCGCGCGTGCAACGCCGTGGACTTCGACGATTTGATCCTGCTCACGCTGAAACTCTTTCGCGAACATCCCGAGGCGCTCGAAGCGTGTCGCGCCAAGTTCCGTTACGTCATGGTGGACGAATACCAGGACACCAACGCCGCGCAGTTCGAACTCGTTCACTCCCTGACCTGCGAACATCGCAACTTCTGCGTGGTCGGCGACGACGATCAGAGCATCTACGGCTGGCGCGGCGCGGAAATCTCCAACCTGCTGGACATGGAGAAACATTTCCCCGAGGTCAAAGTCATCAAGCTGGAGCAAAATTACCGCTCCACCAACACCATCCTCAATGCCGCCAACGCCGTCATCAAGAACAACACCCGTCGCCGCGGCAAACAGCTCTGGTCCGACAAGGGCAACGGCTGCCGCATCATGTTGCACACGTTTGAGAGCGACGAGGAAGAGGCCCGCACGGTGGTGGAGGAGATTGAATTTCAACGCATGGCCAAGCGCGTGCCATGGGGGGCGCAGGCGATCCTCTTCCGCACCAACATCCAGTCGCGTCCGCTGGAAATGGCCCTGCGTCAGGCCCGCGTGCGTTATCATTTGATCGGTGGTCAGAGTTACTTTGACCGCCGCGAAATCCGCGACTTCCTCGCGTTCCTCAAAGTGTTGCTCAATCCGCACGACGACGTCAGCCTGTTGCGCATCGCCAACGTGCCTGCGCGCGGCCTCAGCGATGTCACGATGGAACGACTCCTCGCCGCCAGTCATGAGCGTAAAGGCTCGGTCTTTGCCGCGATGCAGAATCCCAGCGTCCAGGTGTCGTTCCAGACACGCACCCGCCAGAGCATCGAGGACTTTGTGGCGCTGATCGAGCGCACGCGCGAATCATTGCACAACCCTGGATTCGCCGCCGATCCGCAGGGTCTGGAGAAATGCGCTGACCGTTTCCTGAATGAGATGGGTTATCTCGAAGACCTCCGCCGTGGCGAAAAGAACCTCGAAATCGCCGACGCCCGCGTCCGCAGCGTTCAGGATTTGCTTGCCGATCTCGACACCCATGCCGACCCCGGCACGGCCTTGCACGAGCGGCTGCAAGCCTTCCTGCACGAGGTCACGCTCGATACCGAACGTGGGGAGGATAAGGACGACAAAGTGGGCGACGCCGTGACGTTGATCACGATGCATTCCTGCAAGGGCCTGGAGTATCCGCATGTTTACGTGGTTGGTCTTGAAGACGGCTTGCTGCCGCACTCCCGCTCCAAACTCGAAGGCACGATGGATGAGGAGCGTCGGCTGTTTTACGTGGCCGTGACCCGCGCCCAGGAACGCCTCACCATCAGCCACTGCGAAAGCCGCAAGAAATACGGTCAATCAATGCCCTGTCACCCCTCGCCCTTCCTGAAGGAAATACCCGAGGAACTCATTGAGCACGCGAATGAAACCGCGAAACAACCCGTCACCCCTGAATCCGGAAAAAGCATGTTCGACCTGATGCGAGCGGCACTTGAATAGAGCGTGTCCGGCGGGTGGCTGTGTTTGGCTTTCTTGACGGAGGCGACGTTCGTTTGGGATTTTTTTGGCACGCAGCATTCCCGCACGCCTCCCCCAGCGGCGACCGGTGGGTCTGTGCGTCTTTGGATGCCACGCCCGCCATGCGGGATTTGCGGGAACTTGAACACGAAAACAACCCATGGATGAAACCAACCCCGCGGGCGCCGCTCCGCAGTCCGCCGGGCAGGCGAACCAATGGTTCAACTCCGATTTCGTGCAATCCTGTTTGCTGGCTTACGCGCTGCCCGCACTCTTCGCCGTCCTCATCCTCATCGTCGGCGCATGGGCTGCCAGGCTCTGCAAGAACATCCTCAGCCGCATCCTGGCCAGACGCAACCTCGACGCCATCATCATCGGGTTTGTGGCGAACTTCACCTGCGTTTCGTTGATGGTCTGCGTGGTCTTGGCTGCGCTGGAGCGCGTCGGGGTGAAGACCACTTCGCTCGTTGCCATCATCGGTGCCACCGGTCTGGCCATCGGTCTCGCACTGCAAGGTCCGTGGTCCAACTTTGCCGCCGGTTTTCTTACGGTCATCTTCCGCCCGTTCAAGGAGGGCGATTACGTTGAAGCGGACGGCACCGCGGGTGTCGTGGATGAAATCCAGGTGTTCACCACCATCTTGAACACACCCGATAATCGCCGGGTCACCGTGCCCGATTCCAAGATCATGGGCGGCAACATCACCAAATTCTCCGCCATGGCGACGCGCCGCATTGATCTGGTCTTTGGCGTGAGCTGCCGCGATGACATCCAGAAGGTGAAGTCGGCCCTCAGGCAGATTGCCGGGTCCGACCCGCGCGTGCTGCAGGATCCAGCGCCGCAGATCCTCTTGGGCCAGTTGGGCGGGAGTTCGGTCAATTTCACCATGCGCGTTTGGCGAAATCCGCGACTACAGGCCCCTTCAGTTTGACGCCACTGAGAAGGTGAAGCTCACGTTCGACCAGGAAGGCATCACCATCCCGTTCCCGCAACGCGACGTGCATCTCTTCCAGGTGAGGTAAGCTCGCCCACATTCCGCGGATAAACGCCTCCGGTTCGCCGGGGGCGTTTTTGTCGGCATCAAGTCGAATTCAATCATGGACAGCATCGCCATCACCGCGTAATCGAACGGCGTGCAAGAGTGGCAAAATTGGTTGATCGCCGGACTTGCCGTGCTTTTCATCGGAATCAGTAAGGCAGGCTTCGGCGGCGGACTCGGCGTGCTTACCACACCGCTTTGCGCGTTGGCCTTTCCGTCCAAGGAAGCTGTCGGCATGGTGCTGCCCCTGCTCTGCGCGGGCGATTTCTTCTCGCTGTGGCATTACTGGCGCAAATGGGATGCGCGTAACCTGAAGTTCTTGCTGCCCGGGGCGGTGTTGGGAATCATCGTAGGCGTTCACTTCGTCGGACATTTCTCCTCGCGCCAGCTGAACATCGCTATTGGAGCGATCGCCATCGCCTTCGTTCTCTTTCATCTGCTGCGTGAGTGGATCTTTGCCGCCGAGGGCGCCTTCGCTCCGAATCACTCCGTCGGCATCCCCTGCGGCATCGCCGCCGGCATCACATCCAGTTTCGCGCACGGCGCCGGCCCGGTGGTCAGCATGTTTCTCGTTCCCCAGCGGTTGCCTAAGGAGATCTTCGTGGCCACTAACGTGCTGGTTTTCTTCTGGATCAACTGGATCAAAGTGCCCTTCTTCGTCGCCAACGGCGTAATCACCCAGGGCACGTTCATCAATAGCCTCTATCTTGTCCCGCTGGTCCCCATCGGCGTCCGGCTGGGCGTATGGTTGAATCGCCGCTTCAACGAGAAATGGTTTCTGCGTGCCGTGCTGCTGGCACTGACCCTGAGCGGACTGCAATTGATTCTCAACTTCCGTTTTTAACCCACCGCCCACCACGAAGACCACGTTGCCGGAAATCGGGTTCACCATTACTCTGCCGCCATGCTCGTCGTTCATGTCCATGTTCACGTGAAACCGGAATACGTTGAGGCCTTCAAGGCCGCTACCGTGGAGAACGCGCGCCACAGCGTGCAGGAGACGGGCGTGGCAGGCTTCGATGTCGTGCAACACCAGGATGATCTGGCGAAGTTCGTTTTGGTGGAGGCGTATCGCACTCCCGGAGCACCCGCCGCGCACAAGGAGACGAAACATTATCAGGTCTGGCGCGACACCGTGGCCCCGATGATGGCCGAGCCGCGCGCCAGCGTGAGATACGCCAGCCTCTTTCCCGCCGACGCCAACTGGTAAGATGCGCTTTGAATTCGCCACGGCCACGCGGATCATGTTCGGCTCCGGGTCGCTTGCAGACATCGGACCCATCGCGCGCAGCATGGGCACCCATGCGCTGCTGGTGACCGGCAGCAAGCCTGAGCGCGCTGAACGCTTGAGCAAATTACTGGAGCAAGCCGGTGTGCAGTCCACGGCATTCTCAATCGCGGGCGAACCGGAGATCTCCACCGTGCAGCGTGGTGTTGCCCTCGCGAAGCAACGCGCGTGCGACCAGGTGATCAGCCTCGGCGGCGGGAGCGCGATTGACGGGGGCAAAGCCATTGCCGCCTTGCTGACCAACCCGGGCGCGGTGCTGGATTACCTCGAAGTGATTGGTGACGGCAAACCGCTGCCCCAGTCCCCCGCTCCCTTCACAGCCATCCCGACCACGTCCGGCACGGGCGCAGAAGTCACCCGCAATGCCGTCCTCGCCTCCCCCGGGCATCGGGTGAAGGTCAGCCTGCGCAGCCAGCTCATGCTGCCCAAGGTCGCCTTGGTGGACCCGCAACTCACTTTGAAGCTCCCACGAGAGATCAGCGCCGCCTCGGGCCTGGACGCGTTGACCCAATTGATCGAACCCTACGTTTCCTGTCGCGCGAATCCGATGACCGACGCGCTTTGCGTGGAAGGCATCCGCCGCGCCGCGCAATCACTGCGTCGTGTTTGTGACGATGGTTCTCACCTTGCTGCCCGCGAGAACATGGCCTTGGCCAGCCTGTTCAGCGGCATGGCGCTGGCTAATGCGGGCCTCGGCGCCGCGCATGGTTTTGCCGGACCGATCGGCGGAATGTTTCCGGCACCCCACGGAGCCGTCTGCGCCGCGCTCCTGCCGCACGTGATGGGCGCAAACCTGCGCGCGTTGCAGTCGCGCAGCCCGGAGAACCCGGCTCTCGCCCGGTTTGATGAGGTCGCAAGACTGCTCACGGGTTCACCTACAGCGACAGCGGAGGCAGGTATTCAGTGGGTTCAAGCGTTGGTGCGCGATTTGGCGATCCCACCACTGCGCCGATATGGCGTCACTCAGGATCAGCTCGCCGATGTCGTCGCGAAGGCGCAGAACGCCAGCAGTATGCGGGGCAATCCACTTCAGCTTACACCCGACGAACTGACTGACGTTTTACAGGCCTCCCTGTAAGGGTCAGGGCTTTCTCAGAACTCCTGCCTGCCCGCGGATTGCTGCCCGTGCATTTTCATCCAACCGCGAAAGATTGCGCAACTGCATCAGCATCCGTGGATTTCCTTTCAACGCCTCCGCGTGCCGCAACAGGAAGTCCCAGTAAAGCGTGGTGAACGGACAAGCATCTTTCCCCGTGCTCTTGCTGGGTTCGAAGCGGCAGCCATCGCAATAATTGCTCATCCGCTGGATGTACTTGCCGCTCGCCGCATAGGGCTTGGACGCCATCACGCCACCATCTGCGTATTGCGACATGCCCAGCGTGTTCGGCAGTTCGACCCACTCGATGGCATCCACGTAAACGGCAAGATACCACTCATGCACCGCCCGCGGGCGCACACCGAGCAGCAATGCGTAGAGCCCTGTGACCATGAGACGTTGGATGTGATGCGCGTAGCCAAGTTCGAGCGTCTGCTTCAACGCGTGGCGCAAACAATTCATCTCCGTCTCCCCCGTCCAGTAGAAGTCGGGTAGCGGTTGCTGGGCGTCGAGCGCATTGCGGTCGCGATACTGCGGCATGCATTGCCAGTAGATGCCCCGCACATATTCGCGCCAGCCAAGAATCTGTCGGATGAACCCCTCAACTGCTGCCAGCGGAGCACGTTTCTTCTGCCACGCCTGCTCGGCGGCACGAATGACCTCGCGCGGATGGATCAACTTTAGGTTCATGGCCGCTGCAATGCGCGAATGATACAGCCACGCTTCGCCCGTCCACATGGCATCTTGGTATTGGCCGAAGAGGGGCAGCCGATTCTCGATGAAATCAGCCAGCGCCCGCTGCGCGTCGCTCGGCGTCACCGGCCAGTCGAATTGCTGCAACTTGCCGGGATGTTCCGGAAATTGTTCCTCGACGAGTTTCAGCACCTGCCTGGTGATAGGGTCCGGCTGGAACTGGACTGGCTTGGACAAAAGTCCAGGGCCATCCTTGTCAAAGCTGCCCCGATTTTCGGCGTCGAAGTTCCACGCGCCGCCCACCGGCTCGCCTTGCTCCATCAGGACGTCATGCTTGCGCCGCATCTCGCGGTAGAAGAATTCCATCCGCAATTGTTTGCGGCCCTTGGCGTGCGCGGCGAACTCCGCGCGCGAGCAGAGGAAATGGCGGTCCTCGCGCTCCTCCAGTGCAACACCCGCTTGCTTTGCTGCCGCCCGGATTTCCTCGCGCACATCCCATTCACCGGGTTCCACCAAGACCACTAACTCAACAGCATGCTGCTCCAGAAATGCGCCCAGTGTCTTGCCCAACGCCCCCTTGCTCGCCTTCGAATTCAACTCGGCATACCAGACCGGCCAGTGGCGTTGCCCTGCCAATTCCTCGCGGAAATGCCGCATCGCCGAGAGAAAGACGGCGATGCGTGCCTTGTGCGACCAGACCTTGGTGGATTCCTGCGACACCTCCGCCATCCAAACCACGTCGCGCTTGGGATCGAAACCATCAAACGCTGCTGACTCGCGGTCGAGCTGATCGCCCAAAACGACCACCAGATTGCGAATGGTCTTGGACAGCTTGGCGCTCACAAAAAAAGAGGGGGCTGCGCCGAACCCGGTGCAGCCCCGATTGAATGCCAAAGATTACTTGTCCGCAGGCACCGCGGCCGCGCGCTTGGCCATGATGGCCTCGATGATCTGTCTGCCAAGTTCGGGCTTTTCAATGAGCGCTTTTTTGGCCGCGTCCTTGCCTTGACCGATGAGTTCGCCGTTGAACTGCAACCACGCACCCTTCTTGTCCACCACACCGTTGTCGATTCCCACCTCAAGGACGCTGCCCTCTTTATCAATGCCGTGATTGTAGATGATGTCGAACTCGGCCTCTGCGAATGGCGGCGCCACCTTGTTCTTGACGATCTTCACCTTCACATGGTTGCCCGTGGCGTTCCCCGCCGCGTCCTTCAACGTGTCCTTGCGGCGGATGTCAATGCGTACACTGGCGTAGAACTTGAGCGCCTTGCCGCCCGGCGTCGTCTCGGGATTGCCGAACATCACGCCCACCTTTTCACGCAGCTGGTTGGTGAACACGCACGTGCACTTGGACTTGCTCAAAATGGCCGTCAGCTTGCGCAGCGCCTGGCTCATCAAGCGTGCCTGCATCCCCATCGTGGCCATGCCCATGTCACCCTCCAATTCCGCCTTCGGCACAAGTGCCGCCACGGAGTCCACCACAATCACGTCCAAGGCGTTGGAACGCGCCAGGGTTTCGCAAATGGTCAACGCTTCCTCGCCGGAATCAGGCTGCGACACCAGCAGGTCGTCGAGGTTTACACCCAGCTTCTTGGCGTAGGCCGGGTCCAGTGCGTGCTCGGCGTCGATGAAAGCCGCGAGGCCGCCGTTCTTTTGCGCATTGGCAATGACGTGCAGCATGAGCGTGGTTTTGCCAGACGATTCAGGCCCGTAAATCTCCACCACGCGCCCGCGCGGCACACCGCCGACACCCAGCGCCAGGTCCACCGCCAGCGCCCCGGTGGGAATGACCTCGATTTGCTTCAGGGCCTGCGCCGAGCCGAGGCGCATGATGGCACCTTCCCCATAGGATTTCGTGATCGTGGAAATGGCGGCGTCCAGATCGCGCTGCCGGGTGGCGGCAACTTTGGCGGTCTCGGCCGCCTTGATTTCCTTGGCGTCGCTGTTCTTTTCTGCGGCTTTTGGGGGCATAAATTGTTCCTCTCTGATCTGGTTTCTCCGAACGAAGCCGCAGCCTAGTGAACAGGGCGCGGCGAGTCAAATGCACCGCGTCGACCGCGGCCGATTTCTTCAACCAACTGCCGCATCGCCTTCTCCTGCAGTTCAATGGACTCGACCAGCCGGAATTGGGTGCGGCAGCGATCGAGGTTGTGGAATTCCCGGTGCGTCTTGAAATACCCATCGCCCGCAAGGAAATCAGTCAGGAAGCGAAGGCCGGTTTCGAACGTGATGAGCTTTCCCGAGAACGCCAGCCAGCGCGCCTCATCCGGCGTCAAAAAATCACCCGCCGCCCCAAGATAGCCCCGCACAAGCGCTTCAAACATCGGAAAACGCATCGTGACTTTGGACAGATCCCGCTCGTCTTCAGCCGCGGGACTGGTCGCCGTGCGCACCATGTCGCCGAAATCGTAGAGCGCCACCCCGGGCATGACGGTGTCGAGGTCGAGGACACATATGCCCTCGCCCGTGACGTCGTCGAGCATGACGTTGTTGAGCTTGGTGTCGTTGTGCGTCACGCGCTCGGGCAGTTGCGCCTCCAGCAACCGCCCGACGATGGATTTGCGCGCGAAGGCGAACTGGATCTCCTCGCGACACAAGTGGGCACGATTGACGGCGTCGGCCTCAATCGCATTCTCCAGTGCTGCCAGGCGTTTCGGCGTGTGGTGGAAGTCGGGAATGGTGTCGTGCAGCCGTGGCGATGGCAGGTCGGCGAGCATCTTCTGAAAATGCCCGAAGGCTTTGGCCGCCTGAAAAGCCTGCTCCGGAGTGCGCACGCTGTCGTAAGTGCTGGCAGCCGTGATGAACGGATAGACACGCCAATGGTTGCCCGCATCATCAACGTGCCAGGCGCATCCTGAACCCGTGCGAACCAGCCTCAAGGCACGGCGGCCGGCGTCGGGATGGCCGTTGAGCTTGCTCGCAAGGTGAGCCGTCACGCGCTCGACATTTTCCATCAGGGCAACCGGATTTCGAAAGACGTTACGGTTGACTCGTTGAAAAATGAAACGGACGGACGCCCCCAGGCGATTGAACTCCGCGCAGTAGGTATCGTTGATGTGCCCCTTGCCCCACGGAACAGTGCCCTGGAACTCTCCACAACTTGGAAAATGTTCCGCAATGCTCCGGATGTCGTGCGTTGTATGCATGTCTGTTACCCTGGCGTGTTGGACCCGATCGAGCTGTGCACGGATTTAGGATGGTCCGTCCGGTTTTCGGTCCCACAGATGATTGATCACGTAGAGCAACGCGCTGGCGCTAAAAACAAACACCGCCAACAAGGCCAGCGCGGGCATCGTCCTCCCATAAAGGAAGTTGCCGATGCAGAATAACGAGGACCAGATGACCAGGCAGCCAGACAACCAGCCAGCCGTCGCCATGCCCATGTGGTCGCCACGAAAGGGCGCTTTTGCGCCGCTTGCCTCCGCCATCCGCCGCACTTTGGCCCAGCCGGGTCCGGCGGGGTGCACCTTGCGGTAGAACTCCAGCAGCTTGGCGGCGTCGGTTTGCGGGGCCAAAAACGCTGCGGCCAGCCAGCACAGCGTCGTGAATCCCACCTGGAAAATGGTCGTTTGGGCGAAACCCAGCTGGGGCAGAACGCCTGTGGTTTGAAGATACGGAAACCCGACTGCGCTGACCAGCGAAGCCACCATGGCCGACACTTCGCACCAGGCGGAAACCCGCCACCAAAACCAGCGAACGATGTAAAGCAATCCCGTGCCCGCACCGATTGAGAGCAGTATCTGAAACGCCTGCTGCGCTGAGCTCATCGTCAGGCTGAGCAGACCCGCCAGAACGTACAACAGCACCGTGCACAGCCGGCCGGTGTTCACATAATGCCGCTCGCTCGCGTCAGGCCGCAGGAAACGGCGGTAAAAATCATGCACCAAGTAAGACGCACCCCAGTTGAGATGCGTGAGTATCGTGGAAGAATTGGCTGCGATCAGTCCGCCCACCATCAGGCCGACAAAGCCTGCCGGAAGAAACTTCAACATCGCCGGAAAGGCACTGTCGTGGCCGATGAGTCTTGGGTCCGCATTCGGGAAGGCGGCCTGGATCGAAGCAAGGTCGGGATAGACAATGATCGAGCATAGCGCGGTGATGATCCAGGGCCACGGGCGCAACACGTAATGCGCAAGGTTGAAGAAGAGGGTGCCACCCAGTGAATCCTTCTCCGACTTGGAGGCCAGCATTCGTTGCGCTATGTAACTTCCGCCGCCCGGTTCAGCGCCCGGATACCAGTTCGCCCACCAGCCGATGGCGATGGGCATGATGAAGATCATCAACGCCAGTTGCCACATCGAGAAGTTGGGCAGGATGTCTAGGATCGCCTGTCCCGAGCCATCCGCGGCCGAAATCACGGGCTGCCCGCCATCCGGAGTCACGACCTGTAGATGGGAGAGCTTGGCGATCAACACCTCCAGTCCGCCGACTTGTTTGAGGGAGAAATAGGCCGCTGCCACCACCGCGGTCATCTTGATGAAGAATTGAATCATGTCTATGACCAGCACACCCCACAGCCCGGAATGCGAGGCGAAGGCGACATTGAGCACACCGCATAGGAGGATGGTCTGCCACGGCGGCAGGCCGAAGAGGATGTTGGCGATCTTGCACGCGGCCAGCGTGACCATGCCCATGATG
>JAFMIZ010000201.1 GCA_017853715.1 Pedosphaera sp. | reverse complement strand
ACCGCGATGAACTGGCTGAGCTTCTGGTAAACGACGTGGAACTCCTGCGCGTCGTAGGCCTTCAACACGTCGGCCTCCACCCGGCTGAACTCCGCCAGAATCCAGCGGTCAAGGCCGGTGAGCTGTTCGTCGGCCACGGTGTGCTGCGCGGGGTCGAAGTCGTAAAGGTTCGAGAGCTGGTAACGCAGCGCATTGCGGATGCCGCGATACGTCTCGCCCACTTTATTGATGCGTTCCTCGCTCACGACGATGTCGTTGCGGAAGTCCTGCGAGGCGACCCACAACCGCACCACATCCGCGCCCCATTTCTTCACGTAGGCCTCGGCAGTCTGCGGCTTCTCGTAACCACCCTGCTTGCTCTTGGAGATCTTCTCGCGATCGGCGTCCACCATGAAGCCGTGCGTGAGCACGGTGCGATACGGCGCCGCGCCATTGCCCGCGAGCGACAGCAACAGCGAGCTTTGGAACCAGCCGCGATGCTGGTCCGAGCCTTCAAGATACATGTCGGCCTGGAATTGGGGTCTGGCGTCTGGGCTCTCGGGTCTGGGATGCAGCTCCGAGCGTCGGGCGATGACGGCGCGTGAGGAGGAGCCGGAATCAATCCAGACATCCAGGGTGTCCGAGGACTTGGCCACGGCTTCGGCGCCCGTCCAGTCAGAGGGTTTCACTTGCGACCATAATTCCGCGGCGCCCTGCTCGAACCACACATTGCTGCCGTGCTGTTCGATGAGCTGGGCGACGTTGCGCACCACGCGGGCGTCGAGGATGGGTTCGCCCTGCGCGTCGTAAAACGCCGGGATGGGAACACCCCAAGTGCGCTGGCGGCTGATGCACCAGTCGGGCCGGGTCTGCACGGCGCCCTTGATGCGGTTGACACCCCAGTCGGGGATCCAGTGGACGCGGTCAATCTCGGCGAGGGCGCGCGCGCGGAAGGTAGCAGCCGACGAGAGTCGGCTCTCACTTTTCCCGGCGTTTGAAGTGAGCGGACTCACGTCCGCTGCTACATGATCGATCTTGATGAACCATTGGTCCATCGCGCGGAAGATGACGGGCGTCTTGCTGCGCCAGCAGTGCGGGTAGCTGTGGTGATAATTCTCCTGATGCAACAGCGCCTTGCGCACGCGCAGCTCGTGCAGCACCGCCTCGTTCGCATCGCTCTTGCCGTGCTTTTCGAGGATGGATTTGCCGACCAGCCCGGCGGGCATCTGTTGTTCCGCCGGAAGATCATTCGTGTGCGCGAGCGCGCCGTCGTCGTTGACGGGCGAATAGACGGGCAACCCGACCTGACGGCCAAGGGCGTAATCCTCAAGACCGTGACCGGGTGCGATGTGGACGAAGCCGGTGCCGGTGTCGGCGGTGACGAATTCCGCGGGATACAGCCTGCCGGTGCGGTCACAGAACGGATGCTGGTATTGGAGCGTGGCGAGCTCCCCGGTGGCGAAGGGTTGCTGCGGCACATCCGTCCAGCCGCATTTCTCGGCGAGCTGGGGCAGGAGATCCTTGAAGACGAGGTAATGCTCCGCACCCACAGTGGCCTGCACGTATTGGAAGTTGGCGTTGTAAGCGACGGCGAGGTTCGCGGGCAACGTCCAGGGGGTGGTGGTCCAGATGACGATGAAAGTATCGGGCCGGCCCACGACGGGGAACTTCACAAAACAGCTCTGGCTGACGTGATCGGCGTATTCCACTTCGGCCTCGGCGAGCGCCGTGCGGCACGGGATGCTCCAATACACCGGCTTCTTGCCGCGATACACGAAGCCCTGCTCCACGATGTCCGCGAACAGACGCAGCTCATCGGCCTCGTATTCCTTGTTCAGCGTGAGGTAGGGATTATCCCAATCGCCGAGCACGCCGAGGCGTTTGAACTGTTCGCGCTGGATATCGATGTATTTGCGGGCATAGGCCTCGCAGGCCTTGCGGATGGTGGCGGGGTCGGCATCGGTGTTGCCGGCCTTGCGCAGCTCCTGTGAGACCTTGAATTCAATGGGCAACCCATGGCAATCCCAGCCCGGGATATAGGGCGCGCTGAAGCCGCGGAGGGTCTGATATTTGAGGATGAAATCCTTGAGAATCTTATTGAGGGCGGTGCCGACGTGAACGTCGCCATTGGCGAACGGCGGACCGTCATGGAGAACAAACTTGGGCGCAGTGGCGCGGGACTGCTGGATGCGCTCGTAGAGCTTGGCGGATTGCCATTGCTGGAGGCGTTCCGGTTCGCGCGTGACGAGGTCGGCCTTCATGGGGAAGTCCGTGCGCGGCAGATTCAATGTGTCTTTGTATTCCATGGTCGCCTAAAAACAGGGGCGAACCATAACAACACAGGTGGGCGTAAGCCAGCCTGAAGCCGGGAAGGGCTCGGGGGAAAAAGCTGACACGCTGACACGCTGACACGCTGAAAGGGGGAAAGTAGAAATCTTAGCAAGCGCTGACTGTCGGCGTTCAACTGAATGCATCGGATGCAAGACGCGGAGGGGACGCTGTACGCGAAACGCACGCAAGGAGCACGGAAACGCAGGATGCAGAGCCGGGGGCCGACGGTGACACCAGCGCGGGCGAGGAGACAGGCCAGCGATCAGAAGGGCAACGCCGGCGGAACGTTTGGT
>JAFMIZ010000082.1 GCA_017853715.1 Pedosphaera sp. | reverse complement strand
CCCTCACCATCGCTGGCTCCGACTCTGGCGGCGGCGCGGGCATACAAGCTGACCTGCACACGTTCGCTGCGCTTGGCGTGCATGGCACCAGCGCCATCACTTGCCTCACGGCACAGAATCCGCGCGGCGTGCGCGGTATTCAGGCCTGTTCACCCAAACTCCTGCGCCACCAAATGGACGCGGTGTTCGTTGAGCTCAAACCCGCTGCGGTCAAAACCGGCATGTTGTTCGCCACGCCGCTCATCCGCGTGGTCATCGAACGATTCCAGCAGCAGGGCATGCCTCCGCTGGTCGTGGACCCGGTGATGGTCGCCACGAGTGGCGCGCGACTTTTGAAGCCGTCGGCCATCGCGGTCATCAAGAAGGAACTGCTGCCGCTCGCGACGCTGGTCACTCCCAATCTCGACGAAGCGGAGATCCTGGTCGGACGCAAGTTGCGCGATGTCGAAGCCCTGCGCTCGGCGGCGCGGGAGATTCACGAACGCTTCGGCTGCGCGGCGCTGGTCAAGGGCGGCCATTTGCGAGGACTCGCCGAAGCGGTGGATGTGTTCAACGACGGGCAGGGTGAATGGATGCTGTCAGCTCCCTTTGTGAAAGGCGTCAGCACGCATGGCACGGGTTGCACCTACTCCGCCGCCATCACGGCCAACCTGGCACTCGGGCGTTCACTGGTGGATTCCGTTTCAGCGGCAAAAAACTTCATCACCAACGCCATCGCAAATAGTTGTCATATCGGCCGGCATCAAGTCTTGGGGTGGGCGGCACAAAAGTGATGTTCGCAGTGGCTGCTCGAATCGAAGCTTGCCGCATTCTCATCAGGCGCAGGCACAATCCTTCCAGCCGATTACAACCACGGCTTCAACTCAGCCCGCAAGATCTGCCGCGCACGGTAGAGCCGTGACTCCAGCGCCTTGGGTGTGGTTCCGGCCACGGTGGCGGCTTCCACCACACTCAGTTCCTCCCACTCACAAAGGACGATGGCTTCCCGCATATCTTCAGAAAGATCGCTCACCGCCTTCCGAACGGCAGCGTGTCGTTCGGCGGCTAGGGCTTCGTCACGGGCGTTCGGCTGGTCGCTGGCCAGCGTGTCGGCGAGCGCATGTTGATTCGGCTCCGGTTCGGCATCAAGCGGAACATTGGGATGCCGCGTGCGCCAGCGGATATGGTTGCGGGCCAGGTTGGCGGCGATGGTGAACAGCCACGTGGTGAAGCGCTGGTCGAGTTTGAAGCTGTCCTTGGAGCGGAACACGCGGACGAAGGTTTCCTGGGCGAGGTCGTTGGCGTCATCCTCGTTGATCACCATCCGGCAGAGCAGATGGAACACGCCCGTGGCGTGGCGGTCCATGAGATCGTCCAGCGCGACGTCTTCGCCGCGCTGCAAACGCTGCATGTCGGCGCGGTCGAGCGCGTCGGATTCAGTGGTGCTCGCGGCCATGCTCGCTCGCTCCCGACATGGATTCTTCGACCTGTTCGTGGGAACCCAGGGTCAAACGCTTCATCTCTGCCAGATAGCGTTGGCCTTGTTCGGGGGGCATGGCAAGACTGACTTCCTCGAAATGTGCCAGCATTTCGGTCTGGCATTTGGTGCGGAGCGCCGTCACCTCGGCCTGAAGCTGCCTTAAAGTTTCGGTCGCGTTCGTGCCCGCGGCCTCCGCCTGTTTCAACTCGCGTTTCTTGAGCGCAATGTTTCGGCAGTTCGCTTCGCAGATGGGCAGATAACCCTCATGCAGCACGCGAATCTTGGCGAGATGGGCCTCCGTCAGGTTGAACTCCATGCGCAACCAGTCGAGGTCGTCGGTGGATGTTGCGACAGGTTGCACGCAGAAATAACGCGCGCAGTAGAACGCCCCGCCGAATAGCGCCGCTCCGACTGCTAGGGCGATCAGGACGATGAGGACTGGTTTGCGCATTTCAGTGGGCGGGCATCACTACCATGGCCACGTAACGCTCTTGGGCGATGAGTCGCGCCTGCGCCTGGCCATTCAGTGATCCGATCAAGGTGCCCATCAACAGCAGCACGGCAATGGAGGGGATGGCGAAGCGTGGTTTGAGCAGCCAGCCCGCGAGGGCTTCGAGCCAGATGATGCTTGCGGTGTGAGCTTCGCCATGGTCGATCCGCCGCCGGACGTTCTCGCGGAAGCGCGGGGGGAGCTCAGTTTGCGGGCGTGCTGCCCGTAGGAGCGTAGCCAGCCCGTCATCGTTAGTATTCTGATTCAAGCGGTTCATGTTTGCAGCAGGTCGCACACTGCCAGCGACCACAACCCACTCCTGCCTACACCGGCGGGCGCTCAATCCCGCAAAATTATTTGCCCCCGCTGAGCGAAGGCAGCCCTGTGGCTTGGCTGTGCTCATGAGGATGCGGCTCAGTGGGGGGAATACAGGATGGCTGCGCACTCACGACACGCAGCTCACAAAGTATTTGGGATTTTTGCGGGATTATTCCAACAACGGTGTAAGTTAGGGGACAGGGCGATGTTGCCCGATCTGGTTCGACTAACGACAATTCAAATCTTGATATGAAAAACATCTCCAAAATCGCCTGTTTCGGGCTGCTCGGGGCAGCCTTTGTTGCCACGCCGCTCGTAACTCTGGCCGACGGTTGCTGCCCCGCTGCCAAGTTGCTGGCGGATGCCCCCAAGGCCGACGCGGCGGCCAGGCCTTATCCCCTCGATACCTGCATTGTCACCGACGAGAAGCTCGATGCCGACCCCGACATGAAGAGCTATACGTTTGTCCACGAGGGGCAGGAGATCAAACTGTGCTGCAAGAGCTGCAAGAAGAAGTTTGATAAGGACCCGGCGAAGTATCTCAAGAAGCTCGCGGACGCTGCGGCCAAAAAATAAGTCCCGTTGTGAAGCGGTTCGTCGCCATCGTTTTCAGCCTGCTGCTCATCGTGGCCCAGACCTTCGCGGGTCGCGCCACGGTGGGCAGCGATGCCCCTCCCGCTAGGCCGGCCTGCTGCGGTGGTGGATGTGATTGTCACTGTTGCGTCGCACCATCGGACGCGCCCGCTTCCGTGCCCGCAGAATTAGCTTGGCCGGGATTCAGCCCGCAAGGCTTTGTCCTCTTGCCCGCCGCACGGGTTGCCGTCCTCGCTCCGGATCTTTTGGTCATTTCGCCGGCCGGTTTCTCATCGGCCCAATCCCCGGGGTCAGTTCCTCTCTTCCTCCGCCATCGCACGCTGCTCCTCTGAGGTTTTGGTTCCTCCACCCGACGTGTGCCCGCGGCCGATGCGTGTGGTCACCAGTTCGTTCGTTCAACCGGAATCTCAGTCATGAAAACAGTCTTACACAGTTTGGTTTTTGGAGCGGCAGTTGCCTTCAGCCCATCGTTTGGTTGGGCAACCATTCCGTTGCCTGCCGTGAGCGCGGCCCGATCGCCTGACACAAATGCGTCGGTGCCGCTGACGCCTGTGCTGATCAACCAGCTTTCCGAGGAGTTACGCACCAACAGCCCGGCCCTTGCCGCCGCTTACGCACGCACCAACGCCGCCGCGTTGGCGGTCGCTGGCGTGCGTACCTGGGAGGACCCCATGCTCCGGGGCGGTTACATGTTCGCCGAAAATCAGGACATGATGCGGATGGACGAGGGTGACATGTTTTATGGCGTCGAACAGCGACTGCCGCTCTGGGGTAGGCCCGCCGCCATGCGGCGCATGGCCCGCGCCGAGTTCGAAGTCGAGGTGGCTGGGAGTGACCTTAAATTTCAAACCCTCCGGAAGGATCTCGCACTCGCGCTTTTCCGCGCCGCGCTGGCCGGGGAAACCGTTGTAATCGGCGAAGAGGACTTGGTGTGGTTGAAGAGGACGTTGGCAGCAGCCGACGCAAGGTACCGCAGCGGTGCCGGCTCCTTGACCGAAGTGCTCCGTTTGCAGAACGAACTCGCCCGTCGAAAGGACCAGCAGACCACTGCTCGGGAACTGCTCCGGCAGCAACATGTCTCCCTCAATCGCTTGATGAACCGTCCCGCCACCTCGCCGTGGCCGGAGTTGATATTGCCGCCCGTCGCCGAGCCCGTTGTTTACAGCGGGTCACTCACTGGATTTGCCTCCCGCTATGAACCGCGTCTCCGCCAGATGCGGGAGGAAGTTCTCATGGCCGAGGCCTCCGTGGACAAGGCCCGGCGTGAGCGCTATCCCGAGGTGGGCATCGGGGTGGATACGCGCAACGATTCCAGCAACGGCGAATGGCGGCAGACGGAAGTCATGCTCAGTTTCAGCCTGCCCATCTTCAACCGCGGCCGCTATCGCGCCGACATCGCGCGCGAGGATGCCAAGCGCAAGGCTGCTGAATTTGAGGTCGCTGACATGGAACTCGCCGTGCGCGAGGAAGTGCACGGTCTCACGGTCAAGATCGATGCCGCCCGCCGCGAGGCGCTTCTGTATCGCGATGAAATCATCCCGCGCTCGGAACAGGCGCTGGCCTCCGCCCAATCCGCCTGGCAAAGCGGCACCGGCATGTTCCTCGACGTGCTCGAGGCGCGCCGCATGCTGATCGAGTCCAGACTCATGTCGGCCCGCGCCGTGACCGAACAATGGCAGATGCTTTCCGAACTCGTCCTCTGCTGCGGCCTCGCTGATCTCGAGGCGCTGGAAATGTTGAACAACAATGTACAAGGAGCCAAACCATGAAGAAGTCTCTCAACATCCTGCTGTTGTTGGGCCTGCTCGTTCCGCTTGCATTATTGCTCGCCAGTTGCGGCAAATCCAACTCCACCGCTTCGGATGAGCGCAAGGTGCTCTATTACCAGAGCGCCATGCACCCGTGGATCAAATCCGACAAGCCCGGGCGCTGCACCGTATGTGGCATGGAGTTGACGCCCATTTACGAGGGTGAATCCGGTCTGGATGTGGGGGGCGATGTCATCACCCTTTCGTCCAACACGGTCCGTGTGTTGAACGTGCAAACTGCCGAAGCCAGGATTCAGCCTCTCAAGAAGACGCTCAATGTGGCGGGCACGATCGATGACGACGACTCCAGGCATCGCATCCTGGCGGCTTACGTCGGTGGTCGCATTGAGAAATTGCATGTCAACTTCGTGGGCGCCGAGGTCAAGGCGGGCGAGCCGCTGGCGGACTTTTACAGTCCGATGCTGCTCACTGCCGTGCGTGATTATCTCGTGGTCCATCGTGCGGGGGGCGAGGCGTCTCTTTTGGAGGCCGCCGCCATCCGCCTCAAGCAGCTCGGCTTGAGCGACGACCAGATCCATCATCTGCCGCGCACGTTCAAGGACACCGACATCACCATTCCTTTGCTTGCGCCCATGTCGGGCACGGTGACTGAGAAGAAAGTTTACGCCGGCCAATATGTGCAAGAGGGTGAAACGCTCTTCGAGCTCGCGGACTTCTCGACGATGTGGTTCCAGTTTCGTGCGTATGAACAGGACTTCCCGTGGATTCGCATGGGACAAAAGGTGGATGTTTCCACGCCCTCCCTCCCCGGCAAGGTGGTGCCCGGCACCATCAAGTTCATCGACCCCAATCTGGACGAAGCCACGCGCGCCACAAAGGTCCGCGTGGAACTTGAGAACCCGATCGTGGATGGACGCCGCCTGTTCTCACATCGCCTCTATGCCGATGGGGTGGTGCATCTCGAGGCGCCGGAGGTTCTCGCCGTGCCGCGCACCGCGGTGATCCAAACCGGGCCCGAGGCCGTCGCCTTTGTTGACGAGGGGGGCGGCGGCTATGCCCGGCGCGTGCTCAAGCTCGGCCGGCGCGGTGATGCGTTGATCGAAGTGCTTGATGGGCTTTCAGTGGGCGACCCCGTGGTGGTCAACGGCAACCTGCTCATCGACGGTCAGGCCGAAATGAACCGCACCTATGCGATGGCGTCATCCATGCCGGCACCCGCCACCAACGCGATCACGGACCTCCCGCCCTTGACGGAGCCGCAGCGCGGGGCGGTGAATGGCTTTCTCGCTTTTGTTGATTCCGTTTCATCGGCCTTGGCCGCGGATGATCTCGAAAAGTTCAATCTGCTCGCGGGCCGGTCGCACGAGGCGGCCACCGAACTTTATGGTGCATTTGCCGCCAACGATGCGTGGCAGGCGCTGGCGAAAGATGTGGAGGGGGCGTCTCACCTGGTGCCGGCGGCGGACTTGAAGGCGGCACGCCGGGAGTTTTACTTGCTCAGCACAGCTACCGTGACCTTCACGCAAGCGGCCCGGCGAAGTCACGCTTCGCTGGGGGCGGTGAAGGTCTTTCGCTGTCCGATGACGAAGGATGCCTTCCCGGGCGCGCCCAGCAGGGCGGATTGGATCCAATTGCAGCCCGAAGTGCGCAACCCTTGGTTCGGCGCCGAGATGCTCGATTGCGGCTCGGAGGTGAAGCCGCAGTAGATTTGCTACAAAGAGGCGCATAAGGCGCAAAAGGGAAAACGAACAACCAAGTAATCAAATGCAAAACCAAGCTCAGTTCAAAGGTGGGGAGTTGAGCATCTTTCAACTGTGCGATGTGGTGCGCGAGACGTCCCTTTCACTGCACCGCTACTTGCGTCATGGCCATGCGGAGAAGGTTTGTCAGAACGGCCTGGTGCATCGGCTGCGGAAGCAGGGCTTTCGTGCCGAGATTGAGGTGGCGCTACAGGTTCGTGACGAAGACGGCACGATGCTCGGTGACTTTGCGGCAGACTTGCTGGTGGATGGTCGCTTGCTCGTTGAACTCAAGGCTGTGAAAGAGTTGAACGATGAACATGTCGCCCAGATTCTGGGCTGCATGCGTGCGTCAGGAGTCGAACACGCGTTGCTCATCAACTTCGGTTCGCCCCGACTCGAAGTTCGCAAATGCATTCTAAACGACGCCTTCCGCGTCACGGATTCCAACCAGCCGGGAAAAGGCACAAGAGGTACAAAATGAAAACACAGTCAAACTGGAGGTCAGCTGTTGGGCGGGAGTTGGATTCGGGGATGCGTGAAAAAATGTCATCCCCGTTCTTTGTGCCTTTTTGTGCCTCTTTGTGGCTTAACCTTTCTCGTGGCTTATGATCCAGCGCATCATTGAATGGAGTCTCAGAAACCGCTTCCTCGTGCTGTGCGGCGCGTTGATGCTCATCGCCCTGGGCGTGCGCGCGGTGTTCAAGACGCCGGTGGACGCCATCCCCGACCTCACGGAGAACCAGGTGCTGGTCTATGCCGATTGGATGGGCCGCAGTCCGCAGGAGGTCGAGGATCAGGTCACCTTCCCGCTCACGACCGGCCTGCAAGGGCTCGCCGGCGTGAAGGACGTGCGCGCCACTTCCATGTTCGGCTTCTCCCTCCTCACGATCATCTTCGAGGATGAAGTCGACACTTACTTCGCCCGGACGCGCGTGCTGGAGCGGCTGAACTTCCTCCAAGCCTCGATGCCCGAAGGCGTGAAGCCGCAACTCGGCCCGGATGCAACAGGTCTCGGCTGGGTGTATCAATACTATCTCGCGGTTGATCCCGCCAAGGCGCCCGGCGGCGGTTATGACCTCGGCAAACTGCGCGCCGTGCAGGACTGGCATGTGCGTTATCAGCTCGCCAGCGTGCAAGGCGTGGCCGAAGTCGCGAGCATCGGCGGCTTCGTGAAGCAATATCAGATCGAACTCAGCTCCACGAAAATGCGCGCGGCCAATGTGTCGCTCGGCGAAGTCATGGGCGCGGTCCAGAACGCCAACCTCAACGTCGGCGGCAAGGTCATCGAGGAGAATGGCGCGGAGTTTGTGTTGCGCGGCATCGGGTTGGTCGCGCAACCGGAAGACTTGGAACTCATCGCGGTGAAAGCCGTGGAGGGGACGCCGATTTATCTCAAAGACATCGCGACGGTGCAGGTCGGCGGCGATTTCCGGCGCGGCACGCTTGACGTGAATGGCGCGGAAGCCGTCGGCGGCACGGTGGTGATGCGCACGGGCGAGAACGCCAAGGCGGTCATCGAACGTGTGAAGGCACGCATCGCCGAGATCGGGCCGGGTTTGCCATCGGGCATTTCCATCCGGCCCTTCTACGACCGCAGCACGCTGATTGATCGCACGATCGACACGCTCAAGCACGCGCTCGTGGAGGAAATCATCCTCGTGACCCTGGCGCACATCATCTTCCTCTGGCACTTCCGCAGCATCCTCATCGTCACGCTGCCGCTCCCGATCTCGATCCTCATCTCGTTCCTGCTGATGAAGGAGTTCGGCATCACCAGCAACATCATGTCGCTCACCGGCATCGCCATCGCCATCGGCGTGCTGGTGGACGCGGCCATCGTCGTGACGGAGAATGTCATCCGACATTGCGAGCGCGCCGAACAGGAGAAAAAGCGGCCGCTGACGTCGTCGGAAACCTGGCAGGTCACCCTCGAAGCCTGCCAGCAGGTCGGCCGCCCGATCTTCTTCGCCATGGCGATCATCATTCTCGCGTTCGTGCCGGTCTTCGCGCTGACGGGGCAGGAGGGCAAGCTGTTCCACCCGCTCGCGTGGACCAAGACGTTCGCCATGGTCGGCTCAACGCTGCTGGCCGTCACGCTCGTGCCCGTGCTGTGCAGCCTCCTGGTTCGCGGGCCGTTCCATGCCGAGGACAAGAATATCATCATGCGCGCGCTCCTGAAGATTTACGACCCGGTGCTGAACTGGGCGTTGCAGCATCGCAAGACGGTCATTGGCGCCGCGGCGTTGCTCCTCGCGTCGGCATTGTTGATGGCGTTTGGTTTGCCGCGTGAGTGGACCGCAACCCTCCGCAACGCGGGTTGGGTACGCACCGCGAATTTGGTTCAGGGCTTCGGCAAGGAGTTCATGCCGCCGTTGAATGAAGGCAGTTTGCTTTACATGCCCGTCCTGTTGCCGAAGACGAGCCTGACCGAAATCCAGCGCGTGATGGCCTGGCAGGACCAGGTGATGGCCGGCGTGCCGGAGATCGAGACCGTCGCGGGCAAGCTGGGCCGCTTCGAGACCCCGACCGATCCCGCGCCGACGGAGATGCTGGAGACGACCATCACGCTGAGGCCGGAATGGATTTCCACGAATCGCACCGTGCTCGGCTTTATCAAGCTGCCGCGCGTGGTGCGCAATCCCGCGTGGCGTGAAGGCATGACGGTCGGGAAACTGAAAGCCGAGCTGACCGAGAAGATGAAAGTCGTGCCGGGTTACGTGCCGGCGTTCCTGCAGCCGATCGAGAATCGCATCCTGATGCTTTACACCGGTATTCGCGCCCAGGTCGGCGTGAAGATTTACGGGGACGATCTCGATGCGATTCAGCAGAAGGCGTTCGAGGTCGAGGCGCTGGTGAAGATGATTCCTGGCGCGGCAGGTGTTTCGCCGTCGCGCGTGCAGGGCAAGCCGTATCTCAATGTGAAGGTGGATCGGCGGGCGATGGCGCGCTACGGCTTGAGTGCGCGTGACGTGCTGGACGCGGTCGAGGTCGCCATCGGCGGCAAGAACGTGAGCGTGACCATCGAGGGCCGCGAGCGGTATCCGATCCAGGTGCGGCTGGATCGCGGGGAGCGGGATGACATCGAGAAGATCGGCCGCATCTTGATCGCCACCAAGTCCGGCATGGGCAGCGGGGCGACAACCGCTTCCAGTGGCGCAGCCGCCGGGGGTGGCATGGGGGCAGGAATGAGCGCGGGGGGAGGAGCGAAATCCAGCGCTGCAAGTGCTCCGGTTGACCCCGAAACGGCTTACATCCCCCTCGCGATGGTGGCGGCGATCACGCGCGAAATCGGCGCGAATGAGATCGCCAGTGAGAACGGGCGGTTGCGGGCGTATGTGCAGGCCAACGTCCAGGACCGCGATCTGGGCGGTTTTGTGAATGACGTGGAGGCCGCGCTCAAGCAGGTGAATTGGGGCAGCATGACCTGCAAGATGACCGGCGAATACGAGAACCAACGCCGGTTCACCCAGACCATGCAGCTCGTGTTCCCGGCGGTGATGCTCATTATCTTCATCATGCTCTACCTGGTCTATCACAGCGCGGCGGAGGCGGCCCACGTGCTGCTGGCCGTGCCGTTCGCGTTGAGCGGCGGCGTGTTTCTGCAAAAGCTCCTGGGCTACAATTTCAACGGCGCGGTGTGGGTGGGGTACATCGCGCTCTTCGGCACGGCGGTGCAAACGGGCGTGGTCATGGTGGTCTATCTGGAAGAGACGCTGAAGAAGCGGATGGAGGAATTAGGCGCGAATTTTACCAGGGCAGATTTGATTCAGGCGGTGAAGGACGGCGCGCGGCTGCGCCTGCGTCCGAAAGTGATGACCGTGGCCACCATCGTGGCGAGTTTGCTGCCGATCATGTGGAGCCACCGGCAGGGCGCGGAGGTGATGAAGCCCCTGGCCACACCGGTTATTGGCGGCATGGTCAGCAGCTTGATCCATATCCTGATCGTCACACCCGTCATCTTCGCGTGGCTCCGGGAGCGGGAGTTGCGGAAGCAACAGAAATCGGGAAGCCGGTGACGCAAACCTGCTCGTGGCGGTTCACCTCGCCGCTCGCTGACGTAACTCAGTTTTTTCGGGCCGTGTGAAGTGTCAGTCTGGGCCGAGGAAAGGACCAGACATGAAAGGCCAGCGGCATGCGCCGGAAGACAAGGTCCGCCCCTGCGGGAAGCGGATGGTGGCGCAGCTCCACTATTTTTTCGACTGTTGCTGCTTCTTTGTCTGTTCCCGCAAATAAGCCTGCATATCGCGATTGTATTTTTCCATCGCCTGGTCGTAATACTTCTGCTGATACATGACCCGGTTTTCAGCTTCCCGAACCGCCTGCCTATCCGAGTTCAAGTTCACATTGATTATGTTGCTTTTGGTTTCTTTGCTCTTGAGCTGAATATGATCATCCAGAGTTCGCCTAGCCCTGATTAGATCGCGTTCAGCCTGCGTCAAATTCGTCCGGTTAGGCAGTGATGGCGGACAGCTTTGGGCGAACACAGATAAAACAAAGCAGGCTAAACAAAGAATCAAGAATGCTTTCATGCAAAGACTCTAGCCTTGTTATCAATGCAGTCAATAAAAGGCCACCCCTTGAAAAAGTGGCCTTCGTTGTTTCGATCAAACCACTGAGCTTGCCCCCGAAATTCGGCCCGCAGGCCAAGGAAGACTTTTGGTGTCTGTTGGACTTCCGCCAATGAGGGCGGCAGAGAAACCGAGAACCAAATGAAGGCGGAACGACAAAGACATCAATTGGCCTTCAAGGCCGAGGTGGGGATGGAAGTGTTGGCGGGAGCCATGACGGTGGCGGAGATTGCCCGGGAACATCAAGTGCATCCGGCGCAAACGGGCTGGGCGGCTGCGGACATTCAACCTGATTGATGAATACACGCGGGAGTGCCATGTGCAGTGGACCGAACGGGCGTTGAAGGCGGCGGATCTGCTGCACTGCCTACAAAAGGCCGTTGAGCAACACGGCGCGCCGGCATATCTGCGGAGCGACAACGGGGCGGAGTTCATCGCCAGTGCGGTGCAGCGGTGGCTGAAAGAGAATCAGATCAAGACAATTTACATCGAGCCTGGCTGCCCGTGGCAGAACGGCTATGCGGAGAGTTTTAACGGGCGGTTCCGGCGGGAATGCCTGATCCGTGAAGTGCTCTACACGCTGAGAGAAAGCCGAGTGGTGTTTGAGGACTGGCGGCAGCATTACAATGAAGAGCGACCGCATCGGTCGCTGGGCTTGCAAACGCCATTGCAATTTGCGCAGAGTCAGGCGCGAGAAGGTTCCGGCTCCAGTCGGGCTACGCCCTCCTTACGCCGGAACCTTG
>JAFMIZ010000081.1 GCA_017853715.1 Pedosphaera sp. | reverse complement strand
TTGACGGCTTCCTGGCCCGTGGCGGCGTCGAGCACGAGGAGAATTTCCTGCGGCTTGACCAGATCGCGCAAGCGGACGAGTTCCTGCACGAGCGGTTCGTCAATCTGCAGACGACCGGCGGTGTCGAAGATAAGCGTGTTGCGGTTCGCATCCTTCGCGTGAGCGAGCGCTTCGCGGGCGATCTTGAGCACGTCGGTCTCGCCCTTCTTTACGAACGTCGGAATGCCGATTTGTTGACCGAGCGTGGCGATTTGATCCATGGCCGCCGGGCGATACACGTCGGCCGCCACGAGCAACGGGGTGCGTCCCTGCTTAAGCAACAGTTTGGCGAGCTTGCCGCTGGAGGTGGTTTTACCCGCGCCATGCAAGCCAACCATCATGATGCAGGCAGGGTTTCCGGCGAGGTTGATTCCGGCATTGGTGGAGCCGAGCAAATCCACGAGTTCGTCGTGGATGAACTTCACGATTTGCTGGCCGGGCTGGACGCTTTGGACCACTTCAGCGCCGAGCGACTTGGTTTTGACCCGCTCGACAAAATCGCGGGAGACCTTGAAGTTTACGTCAGCCTCGAGCAGGGCCATGCGCACTTCGCGAAGGGCGTCGCCCACGTTGGCCTCGGAGATTTTCCCGAGGCCACGCAGGTTGCGGAAGGCGTTTTGTAACTTGCTGCCGAGCGTATCGAACATCGGCGCAAACTAGGCCAAATGGGGAGGGCGCACAATCGCAAGTTGGGCCAGGCGGCGAGTGAATTTGCCCGCCTCCAATCTTGACTCTGAGGGCGTTGTTGCCAGACTCATAAAGCCGACGATTCCCATCGGGCCGACGCAAAATTGGCTCTGAATCGTCCGCGACGGAGAGGTGGCCGAGTGGCTGAAGGCGATGGTTTGCTAAACCGTTATACGGTCAAAAGCCGTATCGGGGGTTCGAATCCCCCCCTCTCCGCCAGTGGTTTCAAACGTTTCCAAGTTCACCCCACATGCAGGATTCGAACCGCTGGGTTCCGATCATCTTTGCGAATGCGCGATGCGGCGAAAGCTCAACCTTGGTTCTGACCTGTGGCAGACAGCGCCGCGGCTTCCTTGGCGGTCGGCTCCGTAGGCTTCTTCGGTTCAGGCTCGACGATGATCAAGTCCAGTTCCCGCGCCAGTTCACGCAGATAGGCGCGCATGGCCGCAGCGAGCATCTGCTCATCGTGCTCGATGAACAACATCAGCACGGGCAGGACGAGGAGTAACATCCAGCTCCACGGAAGGGAATGGGCAACGAGGCTGATGATCAAGACCATGGTGACCGCGAGGGCCCAGAACAGGATGCCGGTGCCCAATCGCCACATGGTGTGAATGCGGCAACGAATGTTGCGACGGCCCATTTCCAAATCTTCATGCACCGTGACGATCTGCGCCTTGGCCAGACGACCCCCGGAGATTTCCAGATCAAAATCTGACCAGCCTGAGTCCTCGGAGCAAAGCCAACCGTCTTTCAACAGGCGGCGTTGCATCGTTTCCAGCAAGTGATAGCGCTCCACAGGACCACGCGACCACAAGGTGATTTCCCGCGGGATTTGCCTCCCTTTGCCCTTTGTTTGCAGGTCGATAATCGGCTGGATGATGGGGCGACGCACGCCTTGAAAACGGTTCTTGAACCGCGCCAGTCCGCGCTCGATGGGTTGCAGGGAGTGCAGCAGGATGATGAGCGGGCGCGACCACCAACGTTGTTTGCGGGGAGGCAATTCGGCCTTCAGGCCAGCCACCACACTGGCGCCAATGGACACCAAGAACAGCAACGTCGCCGCCGGCCAGAGTGCGGGAAACAGAAACGCCAGCACCGTCACGGGCAACGTCAGGCAGATGTGATACTCCAGCGAGGAACACAGCGCTGGCCCGAGCGAGGGCTGGGGCTGATAGAGCTTCTGGAAGAATCCACTGGCAAAGATCCCGTGGTATATAACCGAGCGACCGAGCGAGAAGCCGGATTGATATTCCGAGTAGATACGACCGCGCCAGATGCTGCCACCTAGCGGGCTGAAGTATTCCGGGTGCTTGCGCGCGAGCATCGCTTCGGCCTCGCCGTAACCTGCCTGTTGTTTCAAATAAGCTTTGACCGTCGAACGCCGATAGTGCCAGACGAATCCGCTGTGACTGAAACCAATGCGGCAACCGGATTCCATAAGGCGCCAGCAAACATCAACGTCATCACCGGCCTTGCGAAAGATGGGGTCGAAGCCGCCAATGTCATCAAGCACCTTCTTGTAGAAGGCCATGTTGCAACCGGGGACGTGTTCAGCATCGCGATCGGACAGCAACACATGCGCAGGACCCCCGGGCGAGGCCATGACGACAGCGGCAACCGGTGAATCCTCTGGCGGCAGGAAATTGTGGCCGCCCATCGCCATGAAATTGTACCGCAACATATCACCGACCAGATAGTGCAACCAATCTTCGTCGGCACGGCAGTCGGAGTCGGTGAACGCCACAATCTCACCCTGAGCCGCCGCGATGCCGACGTTGCGCGCCACGGAGAGACCCATGTTGTCCTGCTGGATGGTGCGCACTTCCGGGTAACGTTTGGCAATTTCAGGCGTGTTGTCCTTGGATCCATCGTCCACCAGAATCACCTCGTAATCGGGATAATTCAGGTGCCGCAACGATTCGAGGCAGGCGGGCAAGGTCTTGCCGCCGTTGTAGCTTGCCACCACGACGCTGACCTTGGGGGTGGCTACGAGCGGAAAATGAGGAGCCTGCGCGTAAGCTTTCTGCACCGCAAAGAACGAGGCCTTGGGCTGGCGATCATGCGTGGTCAAACCAAACGCCCAGTCCTCGATCTGCATACCGCCGCGATACCAATCGTCGGTGTAACTGAACACGACTGAACCCGCGGCACCGTTGCGGCAAGCGAGTTCAATCTGTTGCGTAAGAAAATCAGACTTCTCCGCCTCAGCATGGCGGATGGAGTCCATGCCAAATTCACCGAGCACAAGCGGGCGACTGCCCGCGATGGACTGCAACCGTGCGAGGTAGGCGTCGAACGTCGGTCCGTGATGGAGATAAACATTGAAGCAGACGAAGTCCGTGTTGCGCGGTCGCAAAAACTCCGTGGGCGGGAAGCAGGCGAACGTGCAGAGGCAATCAGGGTCGCGCTTCTTGGCCACATCCACCAATTCATCAATGAACTTTTCCACTGCCGCCACGCCGCTCCACCGGACAATGTCCGGCGGGATTTCGTTTACGACGCTGAAGGCAAAAACCGCAGGATGCTTGCCGCAACGGGCGACCGCTTCATCCACGGTGCGCCGGGCATCGTCACGCCGCAGGGCATCATCTAGGAAGCACAAATGCTTGGGCCACGGGACGTCCACGAAAACCTTGATGCCATGGTCCTCCGCGAGATCCAAAAACCAGCGAGGCGGCACGTAGTAAGTGCGCACAAGGTTGGCGCCCAGTTGACGGATTTGTTGAAAATCGCGTGCGGTTTGCTCGCGGCTGGCGAAGGTGCAGCCCTCCGCATCCGGAGCGAAGGGACCGTAAGTGACGCCCTTGAGATGAAATTTTTTCCGCCCCAGACGGAAAAATTTTCCGTCTACGCGCACCCGTTGACCCGCTGATTCCGAGTAGTTCATGCTCACAGGTCTTCCGCCATTTTAAGGGCCCGGCCCAGAGCTCCTTGTGAGCGTTGATCCATTTCGTTGCTGACCGTCCAATGGTATCGCCAGATGAGATTGTCCTGTTCCGGTCCCGCCGGGTCAATCAATGCAAGCGTGCGATCGAAATCGTCCAGCAATGCGGTGTCAGGCAAGGACTCCAGTTCGCGAACGAGTTGTTGGAAAAGTTTTTGAGCCTGCGGACGATAGCCCTTGGCTTCAAGCAGGATGAACGCTTCACGCAGTTCCACGTGACGCGATTGATTTTCCTCAAATTGACGGACCACCATCACCGAGCAAAAGACCAACAAGACCCCGAACGCGAGCCAGATGCGAAACCGCCGCATAAATGTCATGCGCGGGATTTTGGGGGGTTTGGGGCGCGACGCAAGACTAACCCGGCAATACACGCGCTACGGCGCAGCCGAGGACCCGGGAACCCCCAAAAAAATGATTCCCAGCGATTTATTGAAATGCGGGGGGCTAACCACTCAACCTTGTTGCTGTCCGCGAGGGGGCTTCATAACTTGGCCACGCCGTGTCACTAAGACCATCGCTGCGCCTGCTTCGCTTCGCCGCGCCTCACCGGGCGCGCTTGGGGCAACTCGCGGCTTTGACGCTCCTCTCAGCCATTGTGGCCGCGCTCCAGCCGTGGCCCATGAAACTGGTGGTGGACAATGCGCTGGGCGCCTCCCCCTTGGCAGGCGCTTGGGAAAAACTCCTCAACCATACCGGCATGGGCACTTCCTCCAGCGCGCTGCTACTGATCGGGGCGGCAGGCAGCCTGATTCTGTTTGGCCTCACAAAGGCGATTGAATCAGCGAGCCTCATGCGCTGGACCGACACAGGCCGAACGATGGTGAATCAACTGGGGCAAGCGGTGCTGGCCCGGGTCATACGACGATCAGTCATATTCCACAGCCGCACTCCCGTGGGCGACTTGATGAATCGCATCGCGAGCGACACATGGTGCGTTTACCGCATGGTGGATTCGCTTGGTTTCGCGCTGCTGCAGGCCGCCTGCGTTATCACGATGATGCTGTGGCTGATGTTACAACTCAACCCCAAGCTGGCGTTTATTGCCTTGATCACCGCGCCGTTGACCGTATCCGTTTCCTTTTTGGTCGGCAAACCCCTGCACGTGGCTGCCCGGAAGCGCCGGGAAATCGAAAGCAGCATTCAAGCCCACTTGCAACAGGCCATCACCGGTATCAGCGTGGTGCAGGCATTCGGCCAGGAGGCGCGCGAATTGATGCGGCTCCGGCAGAACGCGGAGGAAATGATTCGCGCCCAGCAAAAGACCGCGCTGCTCACCAATCTCAACACGCTGGGCTCCGGACTCGTTACCACGATCGGTGCCGGCGTGGTGCTCTGGTTCGGCTCGCATCAGGTGTTGGCCGGTTCGCTGAGCATCGGCAGCTTGTTGGTATTTCTGGTTTACCTGACGGCACTGCAGGCGCAAACCCGCGCCATCGCCGAGGCCTACAGTAACTTTCGCACCTCCGGCGCCAACGCCGATCGAGTATGTGAAATGTTGGACGCACCGCTGGAAATCACCGCCCCGGCCAACGCCCCCAAGCTCGGAGAAACCCAGGGCCACGTGGTCATGGAAAACGTGAGTTTCAGTTACCTGCCCGACCAGCCCGTCCTGAAAGACATTTCGCTCGAAGCCAAACCCGGCCAAACCATTGCGCTCGTCGGCTCGACAGGCGCGGGCAAGAGCACCTTGGTTCATTTGATTCCACGCTTCTTCGATCCGACGGGCGGCTGCGTGTGCATCGACGGGCACGACCTGCGCAACGTAGAGGTGGAGTCAGTGCGACGGCAAATCTCGCTGGTCTTACAGGAACCGTTTCTGTTTCCGATTTCCGTCGCGGACAACATCGCGCTCGCCAAACCCGGCGCTGCGCGGGCAGAGATCGAGGAGGCCGCGCGCATCGCCAATGCCGATGAATACATCCGCCGCCTGCCCGATGGTTACGACACGGTGATCGGCGAACGCGGCAACACGCTGTCCGGCGGCGAACGTCAGCGCCTTTCCATCGCCCGCGCCGTGTTGCGGAATGCACCCATTCTGATTTTGGACGAACCCACCAGCGCGCTTGATGCGAGCACGGAGCATTCGTTATTTGAGGCGCTCGACCGCCTCAAAGCACAACGCACGACCTTCATCATCGCGCACCGCCTCAGCACCGTGCGGCAAGCGGACTGCATTCTCGTGTTGAAGGGCGGACAAATCGCCGAGCGCGGGCAGCACGAGGAGTTGATGCAGCGCAACGGCATCTACGCGCAGCTCCAAATCGGGCAGACCGGTAAAACGGAGGCCACGAAATGAGCGCGCCGCAAACCACCCGACGTTATTCGATGTGGTATCTCGCCCGCTGGGTGGCGAGTCACGCCGTTCACCGCTGGCACGTGTTGCTGGTGGTGTTGTCCGCCATGCTGTTCAAGGTGGCGCTCAACGTAGTCAAGCCCTGGCCAATGGTGCTGCTGGTGGACCACATTTTGCAGAATCGCCCGCTGCCTCAATGGGCACAGAATTTCCTCAACCTCCTGCCGGGCGAACCAACCCAGACCGGACTGATTGGCTGGGCCGTGGGCGGCACCGCCATCGTCTTTCTGTTGGGCTGGGCGGCGGGATTGGCCGAAGCCTATTACGGAATCTTGCTGGGCCAACGCATGGTGAATGAAGTGGCGGCCGAACTCTTCACGCGGCTGCAACAAATGTCGCTGCGTTATCACACCAGCCGGTCGGTGGCTGACAGCATCCGTCGCATCACCGGGGATTCCACCTGCGTCTCCGCGATCTTCCGCGGTGCACTACTGCCCGCGCTGACCTCGCTGGTGAGCATCGGCTTGATGTGTGCGATCATGGTGCAAATCAACCTCACACTCACCCTGCTTTCCTTGGCCGTGGTGCCCATCATGATGCTCGCTTTCCGTCGTTACTCGGCTCCGATGATGGATTTGAGTTACCGCCAGTCGGAAATGGACACGGCGGTGTTCAAAGTGACCGAACGCACCCTGACAGCGATGCCGATCATTCAAGGCTACAATCGCGAGGCCGACACCGAAAAAGAATTCTCCCAGACGTCACAGGAATCACTCGCGGTGGCGTTGCAACTCACCCGCGTGCAAATGCATTTCAAGATCGTGGTCGGCCTCGCCACTGCGATCGGCACCGCCGCCATTCTCTGGCACGGCGGCAAGCTCGGCCTTGCAGGGCAATTCTCGGTCGGCAGCATCATCCTGTTCCTCTCCTATCTCAGCTCGCTCTATTCGCCGATTGAAGCGCTGATGTATATGAGTTCGGCCTTGCAAAGCGCGACGGGCAGCGCCCAGCGCGTGTTGGAGGTATTGCACACGCAACGCGACGTGGACAACCGGGCCGGCGCGGTGACTTTGGGCAAGGTGCAGGGCGCGTTTGAAATCGAGAACGTGACCTTCGGTTATGATCCGGCGCGACCGGTCTTGCGCGACGTAACCCTCAAAGTCGCTCCGGGTGAAACCATCGCGTTTGTCGGCCCGACCGGTGCAGGCAAATCAACGCTCGTGGGCTTGATCCCCCGGTTCTTCGATCCGACCAGTGGCGCGGTGAAATTGGACGGACGCGACTTGCGCGACGTGAAGCTGGATTCGCTGCGTTCGTCGTTGAGCATCGTGTTGCAGGAACCGTTTCTCTTTCCGCTGACCGTGGCAGAGAACATCGCCTATGGCCGACCGCACGCGAGCTTGGCGGAGATTGAAGCTGCCGCGAAGGCCGCCAGCGCGCACGAATTCATCACGCGCCTGCCAGAGGGTTATCACACCCGCATTGGCGAGCGGGGCACGACATTGTCCGTGGGTCAGCGGCAACGGCTCTCCATCGCGCGAGCATTGCTCAAGGACGCGCCGATCCTGATCTTCGACGAACCCACCAGCGCGCTGGACGCAGAGACGGAACGGGCATTGGTGGCCGCGTTGGGCCCGCTGACACATGGGCGCACCACGTTCATCATCGCTCACCGTCTCTCGACAATTCGCCAGGCCAACCGCATCGTGTTCGTCGAGCAGGGCCGCATCCTCGAAAGCGGCACGCACGAGGAATTGCTCGCCGCCGATGGCAGTTACGCACGGTTCCATCGCCTGCAATTCGCCACCCCCGACGGCCTGCAAAAGGACTCGTCATCCGCGGGAGCTTGAATAGATTTCGGTCAACGCCATGAGCACTCCCACACCCAATCCTGAACCCGCGCATGGTCTTTGGAGCCGCGGCCCGTTGCCGTCGAATGCGCAAGTCGGTGCCGACACGGTCATCCTCGGCGACCAGCCATTCAAACGGTTCCACAGCAAGCAACCCGCCGCGCTGGCGCTCGGGACCAAGTGCACGATGGACGGTGTGCATTTTGCCGTCGGCCCGGAAGGGCGCGTGAAGATTGGTGACTTTTGCTATTTCACCAACGTCGTGTTGCTGTGCGAACTTGAAGTGTTGATCGGCAACTACGTGATGATCGGGTGGAACTCGACCATTGCGGACACCGACTTTCATCCACTGGCGCCCGCGGAACGGATTGCGGACGCGATCGCGTGCTCGCCCCTCGCCAACGGGCGCAAGCGTCCGGCGATTGCGTGCCGTCCGGTGGTTATCGAGGATGACGTTTGGATCGGGCCGAACGTGACCATCTTAAAGGGTGTGCGCATCGGCCAGGGCGCATTCATCGAAGCCGGCTCGCTGGTGACGCGTGATATGCCGCCTCGGGCTCATGTCTTGGGTAATCCCGCGCAAGTGGTGGGGCAGGTGGAATGAATCCCGACCGCTCCATTCCGGACGACTGGTACCCCGGAAATGTGCCGGAAAACGTGACGGTGCATCCTGACGCGTATCTGGAATCGTCCTACAGCTTCGAATTGTTTCGCAGCCAGACACCGGAAGCGATACGCATCGGGCGCGGAAGCTCCATTTACCAAGGAGTGATGTTTGACCTCGGTAAAAAGGCTCAGGTGCGCATCGGGGAGTTCAGCTTGATGAATGGCGGGCGAATCATCTGCGAATCAGACATTGAGGTTGGCGACTACTGCCTGATTTCCTGGAGTGTTGTGCTCATGGATTCCTATCGCGTTCCCCAAAGTCCGGCAGCGCGGCGGCGACAACTTGAAGCCGTCGGTGAAAGTTCGCCGCGCCAGTTGAATGCGCCCGCCGAAGCCCGGCCAATTCGGATCGGGAACAACGTTTGGATCGGCTTCGAGTCCTGCGTGCTGCCGGGTGTATCGATTGGCGAGGGTTCTGTGGTCGGGGCCCGCTCAGTGGTAACGGAGGACATTCCACCATTCAGTGTCGCGGTCGGAAATC
Source organism: Pedosphaera sp. (assembly GCA_017853715.1). GTDB lineage: Bacteria > Verrucomicrobiota > Verrucomicrobiia > Limisphaerales > DSYF01 > DSYF01. Next base: position 2,721 of record JAFMIZ010000081.1, on the reverse strand, counting down.
CCGCACGCGTGATCCGCAAGCTCACTCCCGACGAAGCCAAGCCGCCGGTTTAACTTGAACAGTGAGCACTGGAGACAATCACAACCCCACGCGTTCCAATATTTCACCCAACACCACGGGCGCAGCGAAATGGCGCGCGGCGACTTCGCGTGCGGCCCGAGCATGTGCGGCGTAATTCTCCTCAACGGTATTGATGGCAACCGCCGCCTGCTCGCGGTTGGCGAACGTGAGTACTCCTTGGCCGACGGGCAGCAATTTGGAGAATCCTGTATCCTGCACCACCACTGGACGACCCGCAGCCAGGTAGCAAATGGAGCGGCAACTGAACCAGCCTGAGCCGGTGGCCACATACACATTTTTGGCCACGCTGAATTCAGCGCGTGAGCTTTGAATGTAATGGCGGTAGGCGTCCGCCGTCGCCGACTTCGCCTGTGCTTCGACCACGGACCAACCGAGTTCTTGCCATTCTTCGCGGGGCGCTTTGCCCCCGGCAGCCACTTCCAACGCGGCGCGGCAGTGCCGCGGCAAGTCCTGAACCCGCGCGAACTCGATCTCCTTCGCGCCATACTTGACCCCCTGATACTCGACCGTGTCCGCCAATCCGCTCCAGGATTTCACGGCCATGACGGTGGTCCACTTTTCAGCAGGCGGTTCCGGCTGCCAGCAATCCATGACCACCAGAGGGCGCGTGGGTTGCCAGGGCAAACCGAGGCTGGGAATGACACAATCTGGCTGGCCAATGCGTTGGGCGTAGGTGAAGAAAAAATCATGCGCCCGATACCCGTGGGTGCCGCCCCAGTTCGGATGCGTGTCCCATTGCGGGTAGTTGCGGAATTGATTCCAGCCCGGGTCGGTATCGATCAACACCTTGCGGAGACATTTCATGTATTCATCGCGCAAGAGGGTTCCGCCGGACACATTCAGGAACAAAACTGCCTCCGCCATGACGTCCGCCATCTCGGACTGGGTGAGGCCATAGCAGTCGCCGGTGATGTTGCGATAGTGCCACCGGCGTCCGAGCGTCGGGGAGAGTCGGGACAGCTCAGATTCTAGAAAACGCACGCCGTAGGAGCAGTCGTCGTGATACATCTGCCGGTTGGGATCATAGGCAGGAACAGAAGTGTCTTCGAGGTAATACACTTCAAACCCCATTCGCTCCAGTCCTAGGGCGTAGTGACCGTAATCCCACAGCACGCCGCCCACGGGAAAACTTGCGATCATGCCGCTGACCACGACCTTCACGCGGCGCCCTCCAGGAACAATTGCGCGCGGGCGGCAATCTGCTGATTGGCAACCCGGACGCGCTGGGTGAATCCATCAGAGGCGGGTTGCTGCGGCAATTGTGCCAGCTTCGTTTTCAGGCTGGCTGGCACGTCATTCACGTCAATGACCCAGTCGCTCAGGCCCGCTGCTTCCATGAAGGATTCCACTTTCAGATCGCCGGAAACCGCCAGCACCTTGCGCCCCATGGCGAGCCCTATGATACAACCGTGCAGCCGTCCGGTCAGGATCAGATCCGCCTGCACGTAACCTTCCAACACCTCGTGCAACGCGGTTTCGCTGTGCTTGGGAATCCGGTTGTTGAAATTGCGGAAGCCACGCCCTGTCTGCGTCGCGAACTCGCGTCCCGCTGCCTGCATCAGTTCGTAGTTGGCCTCGCCCACGTCATTCCACGAGTCCACGTGCAGCAGTCCGAAGCCGGGCGGGCGAGTGGGCAGGTAATTGATGGCCGGGCAGGGAACCGGGGCCGGAAGCGCACACGCAGACAAGAAGCCTCGCGTTAATTCATCGCGCACAAAGCAGAAAGCGCTGCGTTGAATGATGGGGGCCAACACGTCCAGCGGCATACGCGAAGGCTCGCGTTTCAAATCGCAACAACCCACGCCCCAGATGCCAAACGGAACACGCCGGGAAAGGGGTTCAAACGCCTCCCAGAATGGCAAAAAGTAATCCATGAACAGCCCGCCGCCGCCGATGATGATGCGGTCCTGCGGGCCGACGCCGGCCAGCGCCTGCATGGTTTCAGGAACCATCGGCACATCGCAGTAATGTTCGACGCAACGGGCGGGTGTGATCAACTGCTGGATCCCCAAGGCCGAAAGCCAGTCGCCCACGTTTGATTTGTTGGCGAAGATATGGTGGATCATGAGTTCGATCGCCTCGCGCTACGTTGTTAGTTCGAGATTCGCCGCTGCGTTTGGGCACGCGCGATGACGTCGGCATAAAACTGCTCAATTCGCTCGATGCATTTCTCGCTGTCCGCCTCGCTCGCCGCATAAGCCCGCGCGCCTTCTCCCAGCTTGGCGCGTTCCGTCGGGTTGGCCAGCAGCTGCCGCAACGCAGCGGCGAGCGCGTCTGGATTCTCCGGCGGCACCAGGCAACCTGTCTGCCCGGGTGTCACCACCTCGGCTCCGCCTGATCCCGAGCACGCTACGACCGGCAAGCCACACGCCATGGCTTCCAGATAAACCAGACCAGGACCAGGCTCGTATTGCGAGGGGCCGGCAAAAATGTGTGCGCGCGACAAACGTTCGGGCAATTCCTCCCGTGGCAGGAATCCCACCAGATCCAACAACTGGTTTGCCCCATGAGCTGCCGCACTCTTCTTCAGCTCCGACAACATTTCTGGCGAGCCACGCCCGATGGCGGACAGCCGAAGGTCAGGAAACTCTCCCACCAATCGCGCGGCGGCTTCCGTCAGCACCTTGATTCCCTTATTGG
>JAFMIZ010000200.1 GCA_017853715.1 Pedosphaera sp. | reverse complement strand
TTTGCCTATGGCTTGCAGCTGTTGGTGGGTGCCCACCACCCCGCAACCAAATGCCAGCGCGGCCGCCAGCAGCACCAGGTTCCATTCGTGTTTCTTCAGACATTTCATAACGTGTCTGCCTGAATCAATTCACCAACTCCGCCCACGCCTCGTAAATCATCACCATCGCCAGGGTGTCCAGTTCGCAGTAGCGCAGCAGCGCCGCGCGGATTTGCTCACGCTCTTTCCCATCCATCTCCTCGAACTGCATCCGCGCATACGCGGTCATCGCCGCGCCGCCGTCTTTCAGTTCATCGTCTGCGTTCAAGCGCTCAAAATCATGATCCGACACATCCGCAAACATCTTCGGCAACTGCTTGTAGGGATCGAGCACCTGGTCGCCTTGCATTCGGATCCAGATCTTGTCTTCAAAGTTAAGGCTGCGAATCGTGCCCTTGCCACCGTAGATTGGCTGGGAATATTTCTTCTTCAAATACCCGGACTGATTCAAAACCGCCGGCAGCACCGCTTTGATGGAGTTCGAACCGTTCGTGGAAGGCGCGTAGTAGTAACGCTTCACCATTTCGCACAGATCAATCATCGTGCGCTTGCCATTCCACTGTTCCACGCTGTCCTTGGTTGAGGTGGTGATGGAGCGGATGAATTGCTGCAAGGCCACCCGGTCCTTGGGCGGGTTAACCTCTCCCGCCAGCTGCCGGTTAATGGCTGCCAGCGTGGAGTTTTCGTGCGTGGCGTAGCGGAAAACCGAGCCTTCGTCTCCTTCCAACTCTTCCTTCAGGCGGCGCACAAATTCATAATTGGGAAACACCCCGCGCTCCGTGTTGAGATACTCGCCCCGATGTGTTACCTGTCCGTCTTTTTCCACCACATGGTGCGAGTATTGAAACGCCACCAACTCGTAAGGATGGCGTCCGCGGTTGAACGGAATGGCCACCCGCGTTGTTTCAAAGTCGATAAAGTGGAGCGGAAACTTCCATTGCTGCATTTCGCGCTTGAGCGCCGATTTATCCACCCAAAGTTTTTTGTCGGGCTTCCGGGCCATCTTCACCTGCAACCACTGGCGCTCGCTCCGCGAAAGCCCCGGCTCCCCGTCCGATTCGGGTTGGATATCCGCTTCCACCACATCCGCCATGGCCACGCGGTTTTCGTCGATCAAAGCCGCCTTGCCCCTGAAATTCCAGATGTTCAGGATATTGGGAACTTCAAAATCTTTGTCCTTCCACCGGAACGCCTGTTTCCAGCACTCCTCGAACCCACTCTTCAGTCCGCGGGCCTTTTCCTCGGGCGTGGTCTTGAACTCGCAGCCGGCGCACGCCGTGGACGGCCGGTAAACGATCCTCTCATCCCGCTTGTAATGGCCCGCAAACCATTCAATGCGTTCCGCGAACGTGGCCGGCCCGGACGTCACCTTGAAAGTCTCCTCTTCGATGACCCGGCAGACGTCATCCACACTGATCTGGCAGAGCATCCGATGCCTCTGCTCGTCCGGCGTAAGCGGCGCTGTCATCACCGCGTGCTTGCGGGGCTTCCGCCCCGGCTTGGCTTTCTCGCTCACCACCCGGAATTTCTGGTGCAACCCGTCCGTCGGGCACGCAGATGCCTTGTCCGCCAACATCAGCGAGGCAAACACCTTGAGTTTGGGAAACGCCCGCGTAGTGACCCAGCGCTGAAACGCCACGTCCAGCAGATACGGTTTCCAGCGTGAAACAATCCCGCCTTTCTGCCCGATGAAATCGCCATCCGCCTTCGCATCATAGGACTTCGCCTTTACCTCGATCAGGTCGAGTCGGTCGCCTTTCTTGACCAGAATGTCCACGCGGATGAACAAGCCTTCGTGGCGGATGGCGGCCTCGAAAACGACCGCGTTCTTCTGTTGCAGTAACTCGTTGGTCTGGGCCAGTGCCTCGTCGTAATCCAAGGTGTCGATCATCTTTCCGTCTCGGAAATACGCCTTGGCCAGTTCTCCGACCTGAAAACCGCCCTCGGCCAGAGCCGCCAGAAACGAATCCTCCAGATTCTCGTTGGCATACACCGACTCCTTCCCCGTGTAGAACAGCTTGGCGGGGCATTCCATGCCCAGCTTGAACCGTGACTTGGTAAGGTATCGAGGGGCTGGTTGGTTCATTGGTTAAATCTCCTGATAACCCTTGCCGAGTTTTTCCTTGATGAGCTTGGTCTGTTCCTTGGCGGCGGCGGCGGCGTCTGCAAAGGATTTGGTCTTTTCCTGGCCGGTGCTGCCGAGGCGGCCGAAGCGAACCACCAGCTCCGCCCCGCGCACCTCACTCTCCCAGAACTTGGAAGAGCCGCCATCCACATACTCAAAGCGCCGCACGGACTTGGCGGCCCGCTGAGGATTGGCTGGCGCTTTCGCAGTGACTTTGGCTTTCGGCGGCTTTGCGGCCGGCTTTTTCTTGAGCTCCTGCCTGGCCGATCCGGCTTTTGCGACAGAGTCGCGGGCGGCTTGACGAACGCGCACGTAGCTCGGGAATCGCGGCACGCCGCCATCGGAAAGCTCCTGATAGCGGAAGGTGATCACGCTGCCGGCGGCCGGAGGGTTTTCGCGCTCCGCGTCGCTGAGGCCGGTGCCCACGGAAAATTCCACGCCATCGGGCAGCTGCACCCGCAGCGA
>JAFMIZ010000199.1 GCA_017853715.1 Pedosphaera sp. | reverse complement strand
CCACAAGGGAGCGCTGGCCATCGCATTGGGGGAAAGCATTAGAACAATCCAAAGCGAAACCAGAACCAGACCCGCCGCACCTTTTCTTGCTCGATGGTTCATGCGGTCATTGTGATACCCGCAAAAGGCCGAAGCAAGCGCGCTTGTTCCGGCGGTTTCGTGAGATTGGCTCAAGTCCCGCCAGCGCGAGCGCAACGAAACTTCGGCCATGCCTGACAAGGCAAGGCAGCGCAGGCGCTGCGCTGCAAGCATTCATTGAATCGGCGCCCAGCCGATTTAAGTTGGGGTGTTGACATCGGATACCTGCATATCTGCGGTCAGCTTAACGACAGCTAGCATTTGCGTTTCAGCGGCCAGCATGAACGCTGACACCATCAAACACCTTGCAAAGATGAAGATGGATTCTGGCATGGCCTTTCGACCTGGAAATGGACGAAATTCGTCAAGCGCTGCCCGGGCAGGCCGTTCTCGTCCGCCGCCTTCACCGTGATGAAAGAAAAATTCAACCTGCCAGCCGTCATTGAACGACACGCATTTGCTCCCGGCCAGCCCCGTCGCCGCTGCTCCCAATCAAGGTTTGCTCAGGGATATGCCAGGCGGTAGAACACGCTTGGCGTTGCGCTGTCCATCGGGATGTTCGTGCTGCTCACAGAGCCATCCGTCAGCGGCACCCAGTTGGTGCTCAACCCCACGTCCAATCCGCTGGTCTGGCTTTGCAGAATCCAGCCTTCATCCGGCCAGGAGAGATGAAGTGCCCCGCCGCTGACGAGATGGGTCAGGGTGGGCGGGCTGCTTGGGCCCGGGTCGGCAACCACGCTCAAGACACCGTTGGTGAAGCTGAAGGCCAGTCCGCTGCCGGGGTTGCCCACGATGCTGCCAAAGTTACCCGGGTTCACGGCACCGGCGCCACTGAACAACGTAAACGCCTGGCCGTTGGTGAATGTTCCGGTCGGTATGATGTGCAACACTCCACCGTAGGCAACTCCAGCACCCAGTTGAATCCGGTCGTTCGTCGCGGCGCTGCCGTTCACTTCAAAGTGGTTCGTGCAGCCGGCATTCAGGGTCAGGCTGCCGTTGATGCTTAATACTCCGATGGACGCGCCGGGTGACAGGCCGCCGCCACTAGTGACCGTTACGGCCCCGGCAATGGTGCCGGTGCCTCCCAGCACACCACTGTCGTTGACCGTCACCGTTCCCGAGCCGGTGCCACTGCCGGTGGTGTTGTTGACCTGCAGAGTTCCGCCATTGATGGTCGTCGGGCCGCTATAGGTATTGGCACCCGTGAACATCTGCGTGCCCAAGCCGGTCTTGGTCACACTGACGGTGCCGGCCGGATTCTGGATGACGCCGCCGAACGTGCCCGATCCGTCCGCCACGCCCACCGTAAGAGTTCTGTTGTAGGCCCCCGACTCGGTGAATGTGCCGGCGCCCGTCAACGCATCCACGACTGCGTCATTGCCGTCAATGAGGTTGAGCGTGCCATTCAAGTTAAGGCTGGCTTGATTGTCAGTCCAAACGATGGCCTGCCAGCCGCCGTTGTAAATGGTCGCGCCGGATTGCACGTCAATCAATGCCCCGGGACTCAATGCGAGTTCGGTTTTGCGACCGTTGGCGGACGCCGAGAAGCCACCGCCGGTCAGGCGCAATATGCCGCCGCCGGAAATCGTGTTCGTTCCCGGCGGAATTTGCGCGCCGCCATCCAGATTAAGAACCGCACCGGTGGCAATTTGATAATCCCGCGAAGTGTTCGTGAACGCGCCGCCCTGCAGCTTCATTGCTCCGTTATTGACGGTGACCAGAGCAGTGAAGGTGTTTTGCCCGGTCAACGTCAGCGTGCTGGTGTCGGAAGCGTCCTTGGTCAGTGTGCCTGTCCCGCTGATGATTCCGGAAAACGTCTGGTCCGAGCTGGAGGAATATTGCAGCGCCGCATTGTTAGTGATTGCGCCAGCGTAATTCCCCGAGCCCAGCCGGCCAGTGCCGATGATCTGCAATGTGCCCACGTTGATGGCCGTGTCGCCGGTGTAGGTGTTGCCGGCAGCCAACGCCAAAGTGCCCGCCCCATACTTGGTCAAACCGCCGCCACTGCTGAGCACCCCAGCGAGCACCGCATCCACATCCGCGCTGCCGTTGTTGACCTGAATCCCGCGGTTGGCACCGGCAAAGCTGATGTTGTTCTGGATGATGACGGTGGCATCCGCGTCGGACGCGCCCAGGATCAAGTTCTTGCCCGCGGGCACGAAACCGCCGGCATTCCAGTTGACCGTGCCGCCAAAGCCCACCGTCCGGTCCGCGCCGTAAGCCGCAAAACCACCTGCTCCCCTCCACTGCATCTGCCCGGGACCAGTGCCAAGCGGGCGGGTGAAATCACCGGAAGCCACCCCGAGCGTGCAGGAACCAATCGAGTTCGTGCCGTCAAAAATCAAATTACTCCCGGGAAGTGCGTTGGTGTCGTCCAACCGCAGCACGCCGGCGTTCAATGTGGTGGGCCCGGACCAGGTGTTCGTCGCGGCCAGAATTGTGGCTCCGGTTCCGGCCTTGACCAGCGAACCGACTCCGGTCAAAGCGCCCCCAAGCGTCAGCGTGCGTGCAGACGCCTGATCAATGACCAGCGTCTGATTAAAGCCGACGGGAGCAGCAATCGTA
>JAFMIZ010000080.1 GCA_017853715.1 Pedosphaera sp. | reverse complement strand
CGGGCGATATTGGTGGCGCTGGGGATCGACTGGGAAGGCCGACGGCAGGTGCTGGTTGTCTGTTCAACGCACTCAAACACCACTCTGTGTCCAATAAACATCGGGTTCTCCAACTATCGGCGTTTTCCAGGCATGCAAGCCCGGGGAACGGGACTCCCCGCTTCCGGGGAGTAGGCACGGCCGCTTGCGGTGGCTAAATTTTCCGGCAGTCTATCAATCTTTCAGCCGCCGCCTGCGCATGAGGCTTTTGCACCGCAGGGGTGGCGCTTGGGCAGCCGCATGCTGCAGAAACCTGTGGGGACGGTGAAGACTATGAAACAAATAAAAATTAATTCGCTCGGTGCGGCGCTGGTGGCGCTCGCACTCAACCTCGGTGCCGGTGAACCTCGCGATGCTTTGAAGCATGTGGACCCGTTCATCGGCACGGGCTTTCACGGTCATACTTTTCCCGGAGCGACAACGCCCTTCGGCATGGTGCAGCTCAGTCCGGACACGCGTACCTCCGGCTGGGACGCCTGCGGCGGGTATTACCACGACGACACGGAAATCTGGGGGTTCAGCCATACGCACCTCAGCGGCACGGGGATTGGGGATTACGGCGATGTGCTCCTCATGCCGTTCACGGGCGACGTAAGCATCAGCTCAGGAACGCCTGACAAGCCCGACTATGGCTATCGCTCCGCCTTCAAAAAGGAGAGTCAAACCGCCACGCCGGGCTACTACAAAGTCCTGCTGGATCGTTTTCAAGTGACGGCCGAATTGTCCGCCACTCCGAGGGTCGGGGCGCATCGCTACACCTTTCCCAAAGCCGAGACCGCTGGCTTTGTCATTGACTTGAAACACAGCCTGCAAAACCGCCAGACCCTCGAGGCGGAGATCAAGGTCATCAATGACCGCGAAATTGCCGGCTGGCGGCATATGCGGGGCTGGGCGCCCAACCGGTGGATCTACTTTCACGCGGAGTTTTCCAAACCCTTCACGGCCGAGTTGTATGCGAATGACACTTTACGCAAAGGCGATGTGGTGACCGGCAAGAACGTCAAGGCCAGGCTCAAGTTCGCCACAACAGCGAAGGAACAAGTGCTCGTGAAAGTGGGCATCAGTCCGGTGGACCTGGCCGGTGCGAGGCGGAATCTGACGACGGAAATGCCCGCCTGGGATTTCGATGGCGTGGTCCGGGCGGCGGAGAAGCTGTGGGCGAAGCAGTTGAGCAGTCTTGAGATCGCCGGCGGCACCGAGGCGCAGCAGAAGATCTTTTACACCGCGCTCTATCACACGGCGATTTGCCCGAACCTGTCCAGCGATGTGGATGGGCGTTATCGCGGCATGGACCAGAAGATCCATCAGGATTCCAGCTACACCAACTACACGGTGTTCTCGCTCTGGGACACGTTCCGCGCCCAGAACCCGCTTTACACCATCATCAACCCGGACCTCGACCAGGCGTGGATTCGTTCGCTGCTCCGCAAATACGACGAGGGCGGCATCCTGCCGATGTGGGAGCTCGCGGCGAATTACACCGGCTGCATGATCGGTTATCACTCGGTTTCGGTGATTGTCGATGCGTATGCCAAGGGCCTGCGCGATTACGACCTGAATAAGGCCATGGAGGCGTCCGTGTTCTCGTCCGTGTATGATGACAAGAAGCCGATTCCCTATAACAAGGAGGAGGTCAAAAGGGATCTGATGCCCAAGGCGAAACTTTACAACGCCACCCTGGGTTTCATCCCCGCTGATCTCGAGAACGAGTCGGTGTCCAAAGCTCTGGAGTTCGCCTACAACGACTGGCTCATCGCCACCATGGCGAAGGACATGGGGCGGGAGGAGATCGCCCGGGAGTATTTCGAACGCGGACAGCGTTACCGCACTTACTTCGACCCGAAGAGCGGGTTCATGCGCGGGCGGACGAAAGGTGGCGCCTGGGTCGAGCCTTTCGATCCCTACAATGCCAACCACCGCAAAGGCGAGTATGTTGAGGGCAACGCGTGGCAATGGACCTGGTTTGCGCCGCATGATGTGCCCGGACTGATCGATTTGTTCGGCGGGCGCGACCCCTTCGCGGAGAAGCTCAACCTGCTGTTCACCACCGACTCAACCTTGACCGGGGAAAAAGTCTCGAGCGACATCACCGGCCTGATCGGCCAATACGCGCACGGCAACGAGCCGAGCCATCACATCGTCTACCTGTTCAACTGGGTGGAACAACCGTGGCGGACGCAGGAGCTGCTCCACCGGATCCTGACCGAGTTCTACCAGGCCGCTCCCGCCGGACTCATCGGCAACGAAGATGCCGGCCAGATGTCGGCTTGGTATCTTCTGAGTTCCATGGGCATCTACCAGGTCGCCCCCGGCGATGTGCGCTTCTCCATCGGCCGGCCGCTGTTCCCCGAGGCCCGCGTAAACCTGCCCGACGGGAAAAAGTTTGTGGTGCGGATGAAAAACGGCGACCCCAAGCATCCCTATGTGCAACGCGTCACGCTCAACGGCAAGGCCTTGACCGCTCCTTTCATCACCTACGCGGACATCATGGCGGGCGGCAAGCTGGTGTTTACGATGGGGGATCAGAAAACGGTTTTTTGGAAATAGCAACGCCCGCCCCTTGAGGCACCGGAATGAGTGGGTAAACAACAGGCCAAGCTTGCTGTCATGAAGAACCAAACCCGACGCGGTTTCATCAAATCAACCTTGCTGGGCGGGGTGGGGGCGGTGGCCCTGCCGAACCTGATGCCATCCCCGATCTGGGCGGCTGCCCCCGGTCCCAACTCGCGGATCACGATGGGCTTCGTCGGCATGGGCAGGCAGGCGGAGGTATTGCTTGGGCCGTTTCTGGGCCAGACGAACACGCAGATCGTTGCCGTGTGTGATGTGGACACCACGCGGCGGGAGGCTGCAAAGCAGCGCGTGGACGCTTATTACGCGCAGGGGCCGGGTGCAGGCGCGAAGCCGAAGGGCTGTGCAGCTTATGACGATTTTCGTGAGCTGATCGCGCGAAAGGACATCGATGCGGTCTGCATCGCCACGCCGGATCACTGGCACGCGATCATCACGCTGGCCGCGTTGCGGGCGGGCAAGGATGTGTATTGCGAGAAGCCGCTCACGCACAACATCCACGAGGCCATCGAAGTCATGAAGGCGGTCAGGGAGAACGGGCGTGTGTTGCAAACCGGCTCGATGCAGCGCTCGATGAGTGAATTCCGGGTGGCCTGTGAACTCGTGCGGAACGGGGTCATTGGCAAGATCCAGAGTGTGGAGTGCAGTTTCGGTGATCCGCCGATTCCGTGCGATTTGCCGGAGGAGAATCTTGAGCCAGGGTTGGATTGGGATCTCTGGCTGGGCCCGGCGCCGGTACGTCCGTACAACTCGATTCTCAGCCCGCGGGGCGTTCACAAGCACTTCCCGCGCTGGCGCCTCTACTCTGAATTTGGCGGTGGCATGGTGACGGACTGGGGCGCACACCATCTCGACATTGCGCAGTGGGGGTTGGGCATGGACGCGAGCGGGCCGGTGCAGGTCCTGCCGCCCGCGAAGCCGGGTCAGAAGCGGGGCGCGACCTTGGTCTATGCCAATGGCATCACGGTGACGCACGCCGACGGATTTGGGGTCGATTTTGTCGGTACGGAGGGCCGGGTGCGGGTCAGCCGCGGCAAGTTCATCTTTGAGCGCGGCGGAAAAGCCATCTCCTCTTACCAGGGCGGGGAGGATGAGGACTCAAGCCTGACGCAGCAGGTGCAGATCGCGCGCGAGGAGTATTTGTCGGATGCGAACGTCAAGCTTTACCTCAGTAAAAACCACGTCGTCGACTTCCTGAACAGCGTGCAATCCCGTCAGGCGCCGATCACGAATGAGCAGGTCGGCGGGCGTTCGGCGATCTGCTGTCATCTGATGAACCTGGCTTACGCGCACCAGCAGAAGATCGGGTGGAATCCGGAGCGGCTTGACTTCGCCAAGGGCAGCGGGGATCCGAAGTGGCTCACCCGCGATTATCGCGGGCCGTGGAAGGTGTGAGGTCCCGCCGAGACTCAGGATGAACACAGCACTGCGACGATGATCCAGCACCCCTCAGTCATCCGCCACGGCCGCATCGGGCGGGCATTGGGCAGAGGTTCAAAATGGCCGGCCGGCCGGCCGTGTTCCGGAAGGGGCTGCAGTGAAGGCCGTCGCCCCCGCAAATCGATGCCAGCCTGTTGGTATAACCGGGCGTTGTGAAATCACGCGTCATCTTCTGGTCGCTGACCTCGGCCCTGGCCGGCTTCCTGTTCGGCTTTGACACCGTCGTCATTTCGGGCGCGGAACAGACGATTCAATCGCTCTGGAATCTCAGCGCGGGAATGCACGGGGTGGCGATGGCGGCAGCGCTCTACGGCACCGTGCTCGGCGCGCTGATGGGTGGCTGGCCCTCGGATCGGTTCGGCCGGCGCGCCACGCTCCGGTGGATTGGGATCCTCTATTTCGTGTCTGCGGTGTGGTCGGGGCTCGCGGGCGACGTCCATTCGTTCATCATCGCGCGTTTCATTGGCGGGCTGGGCGTGGGGATTTCAACCGTGGCTGCGCCGATGTATATCAGCGAGATTGCGCCCGCTGAATATCGTGGACGGCTCGCGGGCATGTTCCAGTTCAACATCGTCTTCGGCATTTTGGTGGCGTTCCTCTCCAACGCGTTGCTCGCAGATGTTGGTGACCATGCCTGGCGCTGGATGCTCGGGGTGGAGGCTGTTCCTGCGCTGATTTATACTGTGTGCTGTTTCGCGGTTCCCGAGAGCCCGCGTTGGTTGATCGCTCGCCAGGGCGACCGTGCGGGCGGCCTTCGCATCCTGCGCGAGACCCACCCGCGCTCAACGCCGGCGGAACTCGAGGCCAAGGCGGACGAAATCGCGGCGGCAGCGTCGGAGCAATCCGGAACGGTGCGATTCTGGACGCGGCAGTTGCGCGTGCCCATCATGCTGGCGCTGCTCATCGCGTTCTTCAACCAGCTCTCCGGCATCAACGCGGTCCTTTACTTCGCCCCGCGCATTTTTGAAATGACCGGCCTCGCACAACAGGCGGCCCTGCTGCAATCAGTCGGCATCGGGGCGACCAACCTGATCTTCACCTTGGCCGGGCTGTGGCTGATTGACCGGCTGGGGCGGCGCACCTTGCTGTTCATCGGGTCGTTCGGGTACATCGCGTCGCTGGGGCTGACCGCGTGGGCGTTTTACACCGGCCACTATGCCATCGTGCCCGCCTGCATCTTTGCGTTCATCGCTGCGCATGCCGTGGGGCAGGGCGCAGTGATCTGGGTGTTCATCGCCGAGGTTTTCCCCAATCGCCACCGCGCCGGGGGGCAGGCGCTGGGCTCGTTCACGCACTGGGTGTTTGCCGCGCTGCTCACCACCTTCTTTCCAAAGATGGTCACCGCGTTCGCCCCCGGTCACGTGTTCCTGTTCTTCTGCGGCATGATGGTGTTGCAATTGATCTGGGTTAAACTTTTTGTGCCCGAGACCAAGGGGGTTTCCCTGGAAGCCATTCAATGCCGACTGGGCAGCGGGCCGAAAATGGAGTGAGAGCCATGAACACAATACGACACCTCCAAACGTGCTTGGTAAAAATGACCGCTGCGGTCGTGTATATGGCCGCAGTGCTGCTGAACGCCGGGGCGGCGGATTTGCGGCCGCCGAACATCCTGCTGATCACCGCTGACGATCTGCACTGGGATTCCGTGGGCGCCTACGGCTGTCCGGTGGCGGGCACGACGCCGAACATTGACCGGCTGGCGGCCGAGGGATTCCGGTTCAACTACGCCTATGTTCCCATTTCGCTCTGCACGCCGTCCCGGCAGGTGATGCTGTCCGGCAACCACAGTCATCAAACCCAGACGCGCGAGTTCACCGAACTGGAGCGGGTGGGGCCGGCGCTGCCGGATCTTCTGAAAGCGCAGGGTTACTATCTCGCGAACCTGAACAAGCAGCAGGATTACTATGGGTGGGACACCGCAATCACCGAGGACCAATCGGCCTTCGGACGCGACGTCCCGTTTTTCAAGAAAGCCGTGGGCGAAATCATCGCAACCGCGAAGCGCAATGATCAGCCTTGGTTCATCATGGCCAACAGCAACGATCCGCATCGGCCCTTCTATGATTCCGCTGCGGAATCGGACTCGCCAAAGATCAGGGCGTTTCGCGATCAGGGCCGCTTGAGTCGCGCGAGCCGGGAGTACCGTCCCGAGGAGGTGGTCGTGCCGGGCTTCCTCCCGGACCTGCCCGAGGTGCGCGGTGAATTGGCGGAATACTATTCCTCCGTCCGGCGGTGCGACGACACCGTGGGCGCCTTGCTCTCTGTTCTGGAGGCATCCGGTCAAGCCGCCCGTACGATCGTTGTGTTCGTGTCCGACAACGGCATCTCCATGCCGTTCGCCAAAATGAATTGCTATCAAGCGAGCTTGCGGGTGCCGTTCATCCTGCGCTGGCCCGGGAAGATCCCCGCGAATGTCCATGACCCGTTGAACATGGTGGGCACGATAGACCTGGCGCCGACCCTGTTGGAACTGGCCGGGATGCCGGTGCCGGGCCACATGGCGGGACGTTCCTTCGTGCCGCTGCTTCACGGACAGGCGCAAACCAACCGGGACTTCGTCGTGGGCTATTATTATAACAACCTCCGCCAGACGAAGATGTATCCCGAGTTCACGATCCAGATGCGCGACTGGGTTTACATTTACAACCCGTGGGTGGACGGCAAAATAGAAGTCCACAATTCCGATTACACCGGCAGCCCGACGCTGCTCGCGATGTGGAAGGCGGCGGAAACCGTGCCGTCGGTTCGCGCGCGGGTGGACTTTCATAAATACCGGGTCATGGAGGAGCTCTACGATGTGCGCCAGGACCCGTATGCTTATGTGAACGTGGTGGCAGCGCCGGAAAATGCGGAGCGCGTCAAGGCCATGCGGCAGCTCCTGCTCACATGGATGCAGGAAACCAAACATCCCGCCGCCAGGCTGATGGCCGATCCCTTCGACAAGGAGTTGATCGCCGAATACATGGCGCTGGAAAAAGCCAACGCGATCAAACAAATCGAGGAAGTGGAACGTTTGATCAAGGAACACCGGGGCCGTTCTCAAACATCGGGCGAGGCGGCTTCAAAGAAGTGAACTCCCTCTTTGCAGCACTGTTCGGATTGCTCGCGCTGTCCTGCACGGAAGCGTTCGCGGCGCAGGCCGCTCGCCAACCCAACATCGTCTTCATTCTCGCCGACGACCTGGGCTACGGAGACTTGAGCTGCTACGGCCAGCAAAAGTTCAAGACGCCCAATATAGACGGCCTGGCCGCGGGCGGCATGCTGTTCACCGCGCATTACTCTGGCCACAATGTGTGCGCTCCCGCCCGCTGCGTCCTCATGTCCGGAAAGCACCCCGGCCACGCCTACATCCGCGACAATCGCGGCGGTCTCGGGCCGGACGGCGAAGGCCAGGAACCCGTGCCTGCCGGCGAACTCAAGCTGCCCCTCACGCTCAAGCAACTGGGCTACACCCTTGGCGCGTTCGGCAAGTGGGGCTTGGGCGGCATCGGCACCTCGGGTGATCCGCTCAAGCAGGGCTTTGACCGCTTCTATGGTTACAACTGTCAGGCCGTTGCGCACAACTACTACCCCACGCATCTTTGGGACAATGACACTCGCGTCGGGCTGAACAACCCGAAATTCTCCGCGCATCAGAAATTGTCCGCCGATGCAGATCCCGCGACCGCTGCGTCTTACGCCGCATTCACCGGCGTGGACTTTGCCCCCGACCTCATCGGTGAGCAGGCGCTGAAGTTCATTCGCGACAACCGCGATCGTCCGTTCTTCCTCTATTATCCCACCACGGTGCCGCACCTGGCATTGCAGGTGCCGGAGGATTCACTCGAGGAATTTGTGGGCAAATATCCCGAGGAGCCTTACGTCGGGGACCGCGGATATCTGCCGCATCGCACCCCCCGCGCCGCCTACGCCGCCATGGTCACACGCCTGGATCGCGAAGTCGGCCGGGTCATCAGTCTCATCCGCGAACTGGGGCTGGAGGAGAATACCCTGTTCATATTCACCAGCGACAACGGCCCGCTCTACGACCGGGTTGGCGGCGCGGACACCGGCTTTTTCAACAGCGCCTCAGGTTTCCGGGGGCGCAAAGGCAGCTACTACGAAGGCGGTTTCCGCGTGCCGCTCCTCGTCCAGTGGAAAGGCAGGATCGCTCCCGGCAGCAGGAGCGGCCGCGTGACAGGCTTTGAGGACTGGCTGCCCACGCTGCTGGAACTGGTCGGCGCGAAAGCTGCCACGCCCGGGGACCTCGATGGCCTCAGCTTCGCCCCGACGCTGCTGGGGAAGAGGCAGAAGGAGCGCCCCTTCCTCTATCGCGAGTCGCCGGGTTACGCCGGCCAGCAGTGTGTGCGCGTGGGCGACTGGAAAGCCATCCGCCAGAAGCTGAATCCGGGGCCGCGATCCAGGGAAAAGCCGGTGGTCAAAACCGAGCTTTACAACCTCAAGGACGATCCGTTCGAGACGACAGATGTCGCCGACAAGAATCCGGGAATTCTCAGCCGGCTGGAAAAGATTCTCGAGGCGCAGCATGTCGCATCTTCGCTTTGGCCCGTGTCTGCACTCGATGGCGTTCCTGACAGTCCCAAATGACCGCTCAGGCCAAACCATGATCCGCCCCGATTCAGCCCAGCGGGCCAGCCGGGCCCTGCGCGAAAACGGATTCGGCTTCATTCTCGCAGCCGCGCCGGTCGCCGCCGACGGGGCGGGTGGGCCGCTGACCTCGCCCGTGGAAGGTCATTGCGCCGAAGGGAGTGGGGCGATCGCGGGGTCTGCATCCTTGGAGGACGCGAGGTGAACGGCTGTGAACCGCGAGTCGCCCGCCTTTCAAATTACGTTGAGTATCCGACCGCAAACGGGGCAGTATCCCATCGCTTGAAACACCATTGACCAACAGTGCAACCCCATGGAATCCGAGAGGCATGTTTTGACGAAACGACTGGCCAGACTGGCGCTTTTTCTCCTCCTGCTGTTCCCGGATGGACCTGCTGACTGTGCGCAGGCGGCAGGACCGGTCCGGCGGCCCAACTTCCTCATCATCCTCGCCGATGACCTGGGTTACGGCGATGTCTCGGCTTATCACGCTTCCGATGTGCGCACGCCGAACATTGACCGCATCGGTGCGCAGGGAATGTTGTTCACCGCGATGCGGGCGAACTGCACGGTGTGTTCTCCGTCGCGCGCGGCGCTGCTGACCGGGCGCTACGCGGACCGCGTCGGCGTTCCCGGGGTCATCCGCACGCAGCCGGAGGATTCGTGGGGTTATTTTGATCCGAACGTTCCGACGCTGGCCGATGAACTGAAGAGAACTGGCTATCGCACGGCCATCATCGGCAAATGGCATCTCGGCCTCGAATCGCCGAACCTGCCGAACGAGCGCGGTTTTGAGTTCTTCCACGGATTTCTCGGCGACATGATGGACAGCTACACCACTCACTTGCGCCACGGGATCAACTATCTGCGCCGGAACGCCGAGGTCATCGAGCCAAAGGGCCACGCGACGGACATTTTCTCCGATTGGGCCGTCGAGTATCTGGGCGCGCAGGCAAAGGTGAAGGGCCGGCCTTTCCTCCTCTACCTCGCCTACAACGCGCCGCATTTTCCCATCGAGCCGCCGGCTGAATGGCTGGAAAAAGTGAGGCAACGTGCGCCACGGTTGGACGAAAAGCGCGCCAAGAACGTCGCCCTGGTCGAGCATCTCGATGACCGCATCGGACGCGTGCTCGCTGCGTTGAAAGAGAACGGGCTGGAGGAAAACACCGTCGTTGTTGTCACCAGCGACAACGGCGGCTCGTTGCCGCACACGCAGAACAACGACCCGTGGCGCGGCGGCAAACAGGACCACTACGACGGCGGCCTGCGCGTCCCGTTCATGGTGCGCTGGCCGGCGCAGATCAAGCCTGGATCGCGCAGCGATTACGCCGGGCTGAACTTCGACCTCTACCCCACCTTCCTGGAACTGGCCGGCGCGAAGCCCGCCGCCGGGCTCGATGCCGTCAGCCTCGTGCCTGTGCTCGAAGGCGGCACCATCGCCACGCCGCGCGACCTCTATTTTGTCCGGCGCGAAGGCGGCGCCCTCTATGGCGGCAAGACCTACGAGGCGATCATTCGCGACGGCTGGAAACTCCTGCAGAACGACCCCTTCAGCCCGCTGGAACTTTACAACCTCAAGACCGATCCGCTGGAGCGCACCAATCTCGCTGACACGAACAGGAGGATGTTGGGGGAGCTTTCCGCCGCCCTCCGTCGGCAGATCCAGCGCGGTGGCGTGACGCCGTGGCAGAAGCCCTTTTCCCCCAGTCCACCTTGAGGGCTGCCACCTCATGAGTCTCTCAATGTTTCGACCGTTACCAGTTTTTGCGCTCACATCACTGACGATGGGAATCGTCGCCGCCAATGACAGCTTGCTGGCACCCGCCCCCGGACAGATCCAGAAAGGCGAGATGGCCGGCTACCTCCTCGTGCCCAACGAACGAGTGCCCGTCACCTTCAACGCTGGTTTCTCCATGTATGTTGCCGCCTGGCCGTTGTTGGACCGGTATCCGGGGCAGCGATTTCAAACCGGCCTGTTTGGCACCTGGATGTTCGCGCAGAAGGAAGTTCCGTCTTCGATCAAACTGTATTCCGATGTCGAGGGCGGCTTGGGTTGGTGGCGGGACACGGAATTTGCCACCGAGACGCCGAAGTTCATCATGGGCGGCGTGGCGCCGAATTTCCGCGAGTGGGCCAACGGCCCCGGTGCCGGCAAGGGCAGGGACTGGGACAAGCCAAACGGCAAATACGGCGTCGCCCAGCTCACTCCCTGGCTGCTGTGGCCGCCCGATGGTTTGAATCTCAAGCAAGGCACCTGCGGCGAACTGTTCGGCTACGGCTACCTGCCGCTTCCGCTCACGCCAGCCAAGACCAACACGGCGGGCACGGATATTCCGACCGGCGATCAATCCTGGACACTCTTCTTGAACACCGGGAATTTCAAAGGCCCTGTGGCATTCTTCACTCCCTATTTCTGGTCCGGCAGCGTGGTCGCTGAACCGCAATTCCAGGGAATGTTGCTCGACAGCCGCCCCGCCAATCCGAACCGCGCCCTTCAGATGGAGACGCAGCACATTCCCAGTATCCAGG
This sequence comes from Pedosphaera sp., assembly GCA_017853715.1. Taxonomy (GTDB): domain Bacteria; phylum Verrucomicrobiota; class Verrucomicrobiia; order Limisphaerales; family DSYF01; genus DSYF01. The sequence goes on along the minus strand of JAFMIZ010000080.1, from coordinate 958 downwards.
CCAATGACGCCAAGGGTGAAACTTACGCCCGCGTCGCGCCGACCTGCTTTCCCGGCGGGACCAACGGCGAATCGCGGCTCGTGCATCACCTCGCCTCCTACAACCGGCAGGCCCTCTGGGATCCGGTGAAGGCCTGGTTCGACGGCGGGGCCGAGGCCAGCGGTGTGATCCGGTCTGACGCTGCCATTCTGCATGTGTTCACCGGCAAGGGCGGAGCCACTTGGAGAATTTATCCGGACGGCACGGCCAAGGAAGAGAAGGACCCTGTGGCGTGGAATTCCTTTGCGACACCGATGGCGGCAGACGCACACACTTTCGGTTATCGCTGGGATCTCAATGTCGTCAAGCAGACCGATTCCCAGCATGGCTCCCTCGTGGAACTTCCCGAATATTTTCGGCTGGTGCCGAACGGCAAGAGGTCCCAATGGGTGCCGGTGCGCACGGAAGATGTCCCGGCGGAAACGGGGTTGACCCACGCGCGCTTTGACCGGCCGCAGCGGAAGCCCAAGGCCTACGTCACGCCTGATGATCCGGCCAGTTGCTGGAAGAAGCCCGGCCCCAAGGCGGGTCCGTTCAAGGCGCGCCTCGGCGACGGCAGCGTGGTGACCTACTATTGGTATCGCTTCGCCGACCAGCCAGCCTTGCTGAACGCTGACCTGACGGAGCAGGAGCGCGAGGCATTGCAGAAGCGTGTGGAGAAGCTCCATCGGAGCTGGAGGAAGGATCGCGACTACCTGCCGCCACCCGCTGTCGGCAAACTCGCGGAGCTCGACCCGGCTTTGATCGTCACGCCGCCGCCGGGGTTGGAAGTCGGTCATGTCCCCATCGCCACCCGGCAGGAAGCGGAAGGCTAACCCCATCATGCGACACATCACCACCTGCCTGCTCCTCACCTTGACCGCCATCGTCTCCGCGCAAGCGGCGCCGAAGCCGGTGCGCGTCTTCATCCTCGCCGGCC
>JAFMIZ010000079.1 GCA_017853715.1 Pedosphaera sp. | reverse complement strand
GGCGTGGAGTTTCGACGGGTTTGCCGGCGATAGCCACGCACCGCAACCAAGTGTGGACCTGGGATTTCATCGCGAAAATTGTGCAGCGGTGGTTGCAGGCCAACCGGATCAAGACAATCTACATTGAGCCGGGCAGCCCGTGGCAGAACGGTTTTATGGAAAGCTTCCACGGGCGGTTCCGGGACGAATGCTTGAACCGGGAGCAGCTGTGGACCCTGACGGAAGCGAGGGTGGTGTTGACTTCCGGCAGAGATGCACCGAAATAACGCCGCACAGCCGCTTGGGCTATGAGAGTCCGGCGAGGGTTGCGGCGCAAGTTTGTGCATCCCCGGTTCCGGTCGGGCTCCGCCCGACCTCCGCCGGGGATGGGCAAAAGGAACAGAAAACAACAACGTCAAACCAATGCCTGGACTAACACACCAGTGGTCCAGACAGTTGAGCCTGGTCACTTTGTTGGCTCGGTTGAAGCAGGACTATCGTGTTGATGAGATGCGGGTTTACGCGACGGGTCACTCCAATGGGGGCAGCTTCACCCACCTGCTCTGGGCGGAGCGCGGCGTGTGTTTGCCGCCGCGGCTCCCTCGGCCGCCGTGGCGCGCTATTTGGACAAACTAAAGCTGAAACCCCCGATGCATCTGGCGGGCGAAAAGGATTCACCAGTCAAATAGCTGTGGCAGCAACGAATGATGAATGCCGTGCGGCAGGCCAATGGATGCTCCACGACCGGCACGAACTGGGACGTGCACTGCACTATGTATCCATCCACCAGCGGGACACGATTTGTGCCCTTCATTCACCCAGGCGGACATGAATTTGCAAGAACGTCCACGGCAAAGATTGCAAGATTCCTCAGGGAATACACCGCCCCAGCCCAACCGGCCACAACCCGTGCGTCGGGAAAATAAAGGGAATTGGTCCTTGCTATTGGTGCTGAATAGACCAACTTGACGATGTCTGTTAGATAGCTTCAAGCTACCACGGCATGGTAAATCTTCAGGTGAACGTAGTTCAGTGATGATTTGAAATCCGATAATCGGGAACAGTCGGGAAATAGCCAGAGTCAGTCTCGGACAGTATAACATCACATGAGCACTAAATTGTTTGTAGGAAACCTTTCCTTCCAAACCACCGAAAACGACTTGCAGGACGCCTTTGCGGCGCACGGCACTGTCGTCGAGGCCAACCTGATGATGGACCGCATGAGCGGCCGTCCCCGTGGTTTCGGCTTCGTCACCATGAGCACCCCCGAAGAAGCCCAGAAGGCAATCGACGCCCTGAATGGCGCTGAAGTCGGTGGCCGGGCCTTGACCGTCAATGTTGCCCGCCCGCGCGAAGATCGTCCGGCAGGCGGTGGCGGTGGCGGCGGACGCGGTTACGGCGGCGGCGGTCGTCGCGAAGGCGGCGGCGGACGCAGCCGTTACTAATCTGGTTTTCAATCAATGGCGAGGCCCGATTAAAGCCGGGCCTCGCCACTTGCATTTTTCAACCCATGCCGGTTCACCACCGGATTTTCAGTTCAGACCGAAGCCCATACGGAGTTAATGAAAGAAGAACACATCGAAGTCGAAGGTGCCATCCACACCGTGCTGCCGGGAACCATGTTCCGCGTGGAACTGCCCAACAAGCATCTCGTGCTGGCCACCATCTGCGGCAAAATGCGCAAGCGCTTCATTCGCTTGATGGTCGGTGACCGCGTTAAAATGGAAATGTCGCCCTACGACCTCAACAAGGGCCGCATTACTTGGCGTGTCCGTTGACCTGCCGCTGAACTGTCCCGTTGCCTCGATACCGGGCCGTGCTCCCTGGGCCAAATTTTCTCCGAGGGTGGTAGCTACTTCATTCTAATCACCAGCGGCAAGATAAGATTGTTAGCTCCGTCCCTCGGTAAAGCTCCGCTGCAAAGCCAGCATGAACGAGCGACTTCTCAATGTCTCAGCAACTGCCGTATCACTTGGCGTCCGCATTGAAAACTTAACACAATCCCCCATGCCCTTTCGCGCCCTTGGTCTTGATGACCGTATCCTTCGCGCCGTCCAGTCTGCCGGCTACTCCGAGCCCACCCCCATTCAGTCGGCCGCCATACCGCTGGTCCTGGCGGGTCACGATCTGATCGGTATTGCCCAGACCGGCACCGGCAAGACCGCTGCATTCACGCTCCCCATTCTCACAAAGCTGGCTGCCGCACCCGCTCAGGGCCATCGCCGCACGCGAGTGCTCGTGCTGGCGCCGACCCGCGAATTGGCCGTTCAGATCGAAGAAAATGTCCGCGCCTACGCCCAGCATCTCCCGCTTACGGTCGCTACAATTTTTGGCGGCGTTGGTGAGAATCCTCAGATCAAGGCGTTGCGCTCCGGGACGGAAGTCATCATCGCCTGCCCCGGGCGATTGCTTGACTTGATGGGCCGCCGCAACGGCGACTTCTCGGGCCTGCAATATCTCGTGCTCGACGAAGCCGACCGCATGCTGGACATGGGGTTTATCCCCTCCATTCGAAAAATCGTCCACCAGCTTCCGCAAAAGCGACAAACGTTGCTCTTCTCCGCCACCCTGTCCAAGGAAATTGAATCGCTGACGCATGCGTTCCAACGCTCGCCCCGCACGATTCAAATCGGTCGCCGCTCCAATCCTGCCGAGACCGTCACCCAGCTGGTCTACGAAGTGCCGAAGCATTTGAAGACCGCTCTGCTCGTGCATCTCCTGCGTGAACCGCAGATGAACATGGTGCTGGTATTCTCGCGCATGAAACACGGCGCGGACCGAATTGCCCGCCAGTTGGAAAGCAAAGGAATCACGACCGCCACGTTGCATTCCAACCGTTCACAGAATCAACGGCTGAAGGCGTTGAAAGATTTCAAATCCGGGGCCGTGCGTGTGCTCGTGGCCACCGACATCGCCGCCCGCGGCATCGACGTGGACGGCATCTCGCATGTGGTGAACTACGATTTCCCGATGCACGTGGAGGATTATATCCATCGCATCGGTCGGACGGGCCGCGCTCAAGCCATTGGCGACGCTATCAGCTTCGTGACGCCGGAGGATCACGGCGAGTTGCGCGCCCTCGAACGCTTCATCGGTCGCGGCATCGTTCGCAAGCGCGCCGAGGGTTTTGATTACAACGCCGCTGGCCCAGCGCATTCCCCGGCTGACCGGCCGCGTCAAGTGCAAGGCCGCGGTGGGCGACCCAGTTCCGATTCCCCCCATGAGCCAGGGCCGCGTGGACCTCAATTCGACGGTTATCGCGGTGGTGGCAAAGACCGCTTTCGCCGGCGTCAGGGCCGGTAGATTGCAGTTACTCCCAGCGGGGTGAATTCGCTACCCTCGGTGTGTGAGCGGACCCAAAGTCATTGTCGTCGGTGGTGGCGCCGCCGGTTTTTTTGCAGCCATCACGGCGGCTGAACTCGGCAGCGATGTCACGCTGCTGGAAAAGACCTCCCAATTTCTCAGCAAGGTCCGCATCTCCGGCGGCGGCCGTTGCAACGTCACCCACGGCTGCTTCGAGCCGCGGGATTTCACCAAACGTTATCCGCGCGGCGGCAAGGAACTCATTGGGCCATTCCATCGCTTCCAAGCCCGCGACACGGTTGCGTGGTTCGAAGCTCGCGGCGTTGAACTCAAGGTCGAGGCGGACGGGCGCATGTTCCCCACTACCGATTCCTCGCAAACCATCGTGCATTGCCTGATGCAGGCGGCGAGTGAAGCGAGCGTGGAACTACGCTTGAACTGTGGCGTCACGGCGGTGCGAAAAGCGGAGCGTGGCTTCGAGTTAGGATTGGAGCGCCGCTCTCCGAACCGGCAGCTTGGTGAAGCGGGAAGCGCCGAGATTGCCGGGCCGGAAGCCGGCCCTCCCTTGCGGTGTGACCGCCTCCTGCTCGCCACCGGCGGCTGTCGTTCCGTTGCGCTCGGGCAACTGGCCGCCTCCTTGGGCCACACCTTGGTGCCGCCTGTGCCCTCGTTGTTCACAGTTCAAATTGAAGCACCTTGGCTGCGGGCACTGGCGGGAGTGTCCGTGGAGTCGGCGGAGGTTTCCGTACCGCAGACCAACCTGAAGGAGCACGGACCTGTCCTAGTAACACACTGGGGCTTGAGCGGACCCGCAGTGCTACGCCTCTCGGCTTGGGGTGCGAGAGAGTTGAGCGCACTTGATTACCGATTCCCACTGCACCTCAACTGGCTGCCTCATTTGAACGCCGGCCAACTGGCCCACGAAATACAGTCACGCCGCGACAAGCAAGGCGCAAAGCTCGTGGTGAATGCTCCCATCGCGCCGCTGACTGCACGGCTCTGGGAAGCGCTGGTGCAGGCAGCCGGTTTGAGCCGGGAAGTTCGTTGGGCTTCGATGAGCCGCACCCAAGCGCAGCAGTTGATCCAACAACTCTCCCGCACCGAGTTTGCGGTCTTGGGCAAGAGCCTGAACAAGGACGAGTTCGTGACTTGCGGCGGCGTGCGCTTGAGCGAGGTGAATTTCAAGACCATGGAGAGCAAGCTTTGCCCGGGGCTCTATTTTGCCGGGGAACTGCTGGATATCGACGGCATCACCGGTGGCTTCAACTTCCAAGCCGCGTGGACCACGGGCTGGATTGCCGGAAACGCAATGGCTGCAGGTTAGAATCCGTTCTGCACCACCCGGACCAGCGTGTCAGCGGCCTCCTCGGTCGGCACGAGGTCGGTGTTGATCACCAGGTGATAGAGCAACGGGTCTTCAATGTCCTCAGCAAAGTATTTCTTCACATAACGGCGGCGGCCCATGTCTTCGCGATGGATATAATCCAGCGCCGATTTGCGGGTCATTCCGCGCGTCTCCGCAAGCCGACGCACACGCACTTCAAGCGATCCCACGAGCCGCACATGCAACACGTCCGGAAGCTTGCGAGTCACAATGTTTGCCCCGCGCCCGACAATCACCGCTCCGCCCAACGCGGCCAGTCGAAGAATCGTTTCGCTCGCCTGCTCCACCATCTTCCACGATCCCGGCCGCAAACCGAACACTTCGTCCATGATGTCCTGCAACTCCGTAAGCCGGTCCTCCGGGAAGAATTTCGCGAGCCGTGCCGGCATTTGATGATCCTCCAGTACCCGCTCGACGAGGTTGCGGTCGAACATCGTCCAAGGGCGGGCGTCTTTGCGGTTGGTGCGTTGCAGCTGGGCGACCAGCTTCTCGGCAATGGTGTTGCCACCGCTGCCCGCCTCGCGCGAAATGGTAACCGAGCGGTAATGCGTATCGGACTTGGCGGGCCGCCGCTGCGTGGGTTTGATCTGCGTATTGAGGAACGACCAGCATTGGTCATAATGTGTGATGGTGTTCATGGTGCCTCCCGTGATGCGGTTAGCCGGGGGAGCGGACATCTCACACGAGCGGTCAGACGGAGGGAAATCGTCCGGTTCAGTGAGATGGACGGCGCTCGTTTCATGTCTGCCTTCCAAGCCACCTGCCCCTTAGCCCATCGTGGCTCTCAACGCAAGTTAGCTCAGGCATAGGTGAGCTGCAAACGAAGTTTGAACCCCGCCAGCAAGCGTTGAGGGCGGCACCACTCCTTGCTGGCAGCCCTCCCGCAATCACGAACTTGCCGGCCGGGATGCCGGCGCTCCCCCCTAGCCCGCCACGATGTTCACCATCTTCCTGGGTACGACGACGACTTTCTTGATCGCCTTGCCATCGAGGAACGCCTTCACCTTTTCGGAGGCTTTGGCAGCGGCCTCAATGGCGGCGGTGTCGGCATCAGCGGCGACTTTGATGACGTCGCGCAACTTGCCGTTCACCTGCACGGGAATCTCGATCTCGGACTCCACCAGCAGTGCCGGATCAAACTTGGGCCAAGGGGCGTAAACCAAGGCGGCGCGCGGAATCGGGAACGCGGAGTGCAGCCTGTCCCAAAGTTCCTCGGCTACGTGCGGCGCGAAGGGGGCCAGCAATTGGAGAAAAGTCTTCAGCGCGGCAAGCGGCTTGGCCTCCCACGTCATGGCTTCATTCACGAAGACCATCATCGCGGAGATGGCCGTGTTAAAGCGCATGGCCTCGAGATCTTCGGTCACCTTCTTGATGCATGTGTGCAGGGTCTTGAGTTGCGCCGGTGTCGCAGCGGAGTGTTGGATGCGCGCATCGACTTTGATAAGGTCCAGCAACTCGCGCTGACTTTGCGCGTCCGCAGCGACCGTTTCAGCCTGTTCAAATTCCGTCTCGGATTTTTCGTCCACAAACAGACGCCACACACGACCGAGGAAACGATACACCCCCTCGACGCCGCGCGTGTTCCACGGCTTGGTGTCCTGCAACGGTCCCATGAACATTTCATAGAGCCGGAACGCATCCGCGCCGAACTCCTTGAGCACGTCGTCAGGATTCACCACGTTGCCGCGCGACTTGGACATCTTCTGCCCGTCCTCACCCAAGATCAGCCCCTGATTGACGAGCTTGAAGAACGGCTCGGGTGTCGAGACGTGGCCCAGGTCGAAAAGCACCTTGTGCCAGAAGCGCGCGTAGAGGAGATGCAACACGGCGTGCTCTGTGCCGCCAACATACAAATCAACGCCCGGGGTTGATTTGGTTGTTGGTTGAGAAGTGATGGTTGATGAACTCGAAGAGCCCATCCAGTAGCTTTCCGCCTCTGACCCCACAAAGCCGCTGCCGTTCTTCGCGTCGAGATAGCGGAGGTAATACCAGCAGCTGCCCGCCCATTGGGGCATGGTGTTGGTCTCGCGCTTGGAGCCGTCAGGCAGATTGACCCAATCCGTTGCCCGGGCGAGCGGCGGCTGACCGTCGGGCGTGGGTTTGTAATCCTCCAGCGTCGGCGGCAGCACCGGGAGCGCGCTTTCCGGCAACGCCGCGTGCTGGCCGTTCTTCCAGACGATGGGGAATGGCTCGCCCCAATAGCGTTGGCGGCTGAACAGCCAGTCGCGCAACTTGTAATTGATGGTCTTCTTGCCAACACCCCTTTCCTCCAGCCATGCGGTGATTTTCCTCTTGGCTTCGGGCGTGGGCAGGCCGTTGATGAAGCCGGAATTCACGCTGACACCGTCGTCAGTGAATCCCTGCCAGCCGGTCTTTGGATCGTTGGGCTGGACCACCTGTACGACGGGGAGATTGAACTTCTGGGCAAACTCGAAGTCACGGGTGTCGTGCGCGGGCACGGCCATGATGGCGCCAGTGCCGTAGCTTGCGAGCACGTAGTCAGCGATCCAGATGGGAATCTTCTCGCCGTTGACGGGATTGATGGCGTAAGCACCGGTCCACACGCCGGTCTTTTCCTTGGCAAGTTCGGTGCGCTCCAAGTCGCTCTTGGTTGCGGCAAACGCTTGGTAATCTCCAACGGCTTCCCTCTGCTCTTCCGTGGTGATGACCTTCAGCAACTTGTGCTCGGGCGAAAGCACCATGTAGGTCGCGCCGAAGAGAGTATCGGGGCGGGTTGTGAACACGCGGATCTTTTCGGAGGAGCCAGCGACTTGAAAATCCACCTCGGCTCCCTCGCTACGGCCGATCCAGTTGCGCTGCATTTCCTTGAGCGAATCGCTCCAGTCGATCGTGTCCAAATCGGCGAGCAGCTTCTCGGCGTAGGACGTGATGCGGAGCATCCATTGGCGCATGGGCTTGCGAAGGACGGGAAACCCGCCCACTTCGCTTTTGCCGTCAATGACCTCTTCGTTGGCGAGCACGGTGCCGAGTTCGGGGCACCAGTTCACCGGGGCCTCGCTGACGTAGGCAAGCCGCTTGGAGTCTCGGTAAGCGCGCTTCTTTTCCTCTGTATCGCAGTCCGCTGGATACTGGAGCGTGTTGATGGATTCCGCCTTGCTGGTCTCCGGATTGAACCATGCGTTGTAAATCTGGAGAAAAATCCATTGCGTCCAGCGGAAGTAGTCGGGGTCCGTGGTGGCCACTTCGCGGGACCAGTCGTAGCTGAAACCCAGCGACTTAATCTGACGGGTGAAGTTGGCGATGTTCTGCTCGGTGGTGATGCGCGGGTGTTGCCCCGTCTTCACGGCGTATTGTTCCGCGGGCAGGCCGAAGGAATCCCAGCCCATCGGGTGCAGGACGTTGTAGCCTGCCGCCCGGCGGTAACGCGCCAGGATGTCCGTGGCGGTGTAGCCTTCCGGATGACCGACGTGCAGTCCCGCGCCGGACGGGTATGGGAACATGTCGAGGATGTAGTACTTAGCCGGCAGCTCTGCGGCGGTGGGCGTTTTGCCCGCGAGCTGGTGGCGCTGGCCGAACGGGTGATGTCCGGGCACGGAGTCGCCCGGGTTGAAGGCGCGAAAAGTCTGCTGTTCGTCCCAGGCTTGCTGCCATTTGGGTTCGATCAGGTGGAACGGATACTGTCGCCGTGACATAGGCCGGGTAGGATGTGGAAACCGCGCCAGCCCGGCAACCGCAGAGTTGCCAGAACAGCGTTGCAGTTCCGCCAGCCAGAAGTAAAATTAACCCCAATAAACCATGCGTAGTTTCCCGCCGCCAGTCAGCCTGCGCACGAGCCTGATTTTGAGTTTAACTGCTGTGCTGCCCTTCATTCCTGCTCGTCCCGTCCAGGCTCATGGGGATTTGGACGTTCGGATCGCTCAGTTAACAGATAAACTGACAGCAGAACCCTCCAATGCCACGCTTTGGCTGGAACGCGCCGATGTGCGACGACAACACGGTGAAAATGCCGCCGCACACTCCGATGCGGACCAAGCTGCCGGGTTACGACCGGATTGGGCAGCCCCACAGCTTCAGCTGGCGCGCATCCAGTTCGCGCAGAATCTGTTCAGCGATGCGCAGATTTCAGCCGAAGCCGCCTTGCGCTTGGAGCCGGATAATGCCGATGCCCGGGTGCTCCGCGCCCGCTGCCTCGTGAGGTTCGCTCGCACCAATGACGGCATTGCTGACCTGACGCATGTGTTAACTGGAAGCGCGACGGCCTTGCCCGATCTCTATCTGGAACGGGCAGCGTGGCAGGCGGAAGGCGGTGATTTCGCGGGGGCCGTGAAGGGATTGGACGAGGGCATCCGCAAGCTGGGTAACACGCCCTCCCTGGCACTGCCCGCGATAGAATACGAACGTCAGTCTGGTATGTTCTCCGCAGCGCTTGCTCGCTTGGATTCAGTGAAAAGATATTTACCCCGGACATCGGCAATGCTCTTGCGGGGCGAAGTGCTGGCGGACGCGGGCCGCACACTAGAGGCGCGCATTGCCTATGAAACGGCTCTGGCTGAACTGCCCCCGAGCGAGGAACAGCAAAGCAATGGCACCCACCACAGTGAGGCGCTGCGAACACAACTGCGTCAAGCCCTGCAACGTTTGGAGGGAAATCTTCATGGTCAGAACGCTGTCAAGAATAGCAACTAGTGCGTTCAGACGCGCCTGCCATCCGGTCGTCCTCGCGCTGATTCTGATGGCTATCGGCAGCCTGGACGTCCCGGGTCAATCCGTCGTGGTCACTCCGATCACCGGGTTATGGCGTTACACCACGAACAATCTCGATGGCGTCAACTGGATGGCTCCGGCCTATGACGAATCAGCCTGGTATGGCCCGGGCACGGCGCTGCTGTTCATTGAGAACAGCACGACCATTCCCGCCCCGCTCCGCACTCCGCTGCCGGCAAGATTGAACGGCAGCCCGGCACCGACCTATTATTTCCGCTCGACCTTCCTTGTCACCAACCTTGCCGGGGTGACCCTGGTCACCTTCTCCAACCTGATTGATGATGGAGCGATTTTTTATCTCAACGGAAAGGAAGTGCAGCGGATCCGCATGGCCGCAGGTCCACCGAGCTACGCCAGCCTGACCACGGGCACAACACCGAGTGGCGATGCGCAGGCGTTTGAAATCTTTTACCTGAGCGGCAACGCGCTCACCAACCTGGTCGAGGGCGTAAACCACGTCGCAGCAGAAGTGCATCAGAGTGACACCAATAATGTCGATATCGTGTTCGGCGCAGCGATCGCGGTTGACTACGGCGAACTCGGCGTTGCGCTCAAGCGTGGGCCTTACCTGCAATCCAGCACCCCGACGAATATCACGATTTGCTGGCGAACCGATCGCCCTGCAAGCAGCCGGGTCATTTTCGGAACCAACCCGGCGTCGCTACTTCTGACCAATGACGATACGAGTCGCAAGATTGACCATTTCCTGACGCTGGCCGGACTGCAGCCCGACTCGCGCTATTATTACGCAGTGGGCACCACCAACTCTTTTCTGGCCGGTCCGACGACGAATCATTTCTTCCACACTCACCCTTGGCCAGGCTTGGAAAAGCCCATCCGAGTATGGGTTGTCGGAGATTCCGGAACTGGCACTGCAAGCCAAGCCGCAGTGCGAGACGCCTTTTACAATTACAACGGCACCAACACAGTCAACGCATGGCTGTTGCTGGGAGACAATGCCTACAACAACGGAACCGATTCTGAATATCAAACAGCCGTGTTCAGCATGTATTCGAGTTTGCTGACTCGCAGTGTCCCGTGGCCGACGCTGGGCAATCATGACACAGCCCAAGGCACGGCCTTTGTGGATGCCTATCCTTATTTCAGCATTTTCCATCTTCCAACCGCGGGCCAGGCAGGGGGAGTTCCCAGCGGCACCGAACACTATTATGCATTCGACATAGGCATGGCGCATTTCATCTGCTTGGATTCCATGACGGCCAGCCGGGCATCGAATGGAGCCATGGCGGACTGGTTGCGCTTGGATCTTGCCATCAATACCAACCGTTGGACCGTCGCATACTGGCACCACCCGCCGTACACCAAGGGGTCGCACGATTCGGATTACGAACTCAACCTGGTTGAGATGCGGCAAAACATATTGCCCATTCTGGAAGCCGGTGGAGTTGACCTCGTTCTGGCCGGACACAGCCACTCCTACGAACGCTCCTGCTTGATTGACGGACATTACGGACCCTCCTGGACGTTCGCCACCAATACCATGATCACGCAACCGGGTAGCGGTCGCGAAACCAACGGCGCAGGCGCTTATCTCAAGCCAGACGGCATGGGCGTGGTGCCGGAGGGAAACCGAGGGGCAATCTACGCAGTCGCGGGCAGTTCCGGTTCAATCGGTGGTGGCCCGCTCAACCACCCGGCCATGTATTCGTCACAAAACGTGCTTGGTTCCATGGTTCTGGATTTTGCCTCGAACCGGCTGGACGCAATCTTCCTTCCCACCAGCGGCATTCCTACCGATTGGTTCAGCATCGTCAAGGTCGCCGCCCATCCCCCCAGGCTGGGACGGCTTCAGGCTAATTCAGCCGGCCCGATGCAATTCACCATCTGGTGCCGCCAAAACACGACCAATGTCGTTGAGAGGACTGCGGCCTTGGATGGTCCCGTCAACTGGAGTCCCATTGCGACCAATGTGCCAACCCTGCCGGCGTTCATTTACTCGGACACAAACCCACCGGCTGGCCCCCGGCGCTTCTACCGCGTCCGGCAGGAATGACAGAGTAGCATTGAGGTCAGGCCGCGGATTCGCTTCACTGCCGGCACATGACGACCATCCTGATTGCCACGCGCAACGCGCACAAAGTCGGCGAGATCCGCGCCATACTTGGCGACGGCTTCAATTTTTTGACGCTCGCGGATTTTGTTGGGTCTCCAAACGTGGTGGAAGACGCGAACACTTTTGAGGGCAACGCGCGCAAGAAGGCGGAGGACATCGCCCGTTGGCTGGGCCAAACAGAGGAGGCGATGCGCAACATGCAGGTCCAATACATTCTCGCCGATGACTCCGGACTTGAAGTGGACGCACTGGATGGCGCGCCTGGTGTTAATTCCGCCCGCTACGCCGCGCTGGATGCTGGCACCCCGGGAAATTCTTCCGATGCGGACAACAACGCCAAGTTGCTGCGCGTGCTGGCCGACGTGCCGGGACCGCGACGCTCGGCGCGGTTTCGGTGCGTGATCGCGTTGAGTGAGGCCACCAAGGGCGGGTCCGCTCTGGAGACACACATTTTTCAGGGAGCGTGCGAGGGACGGATTGGCTTTGAATTACAGGGGCGGGACGGATTCGGTTACGATCCGTTGTTCTATCCGCAGGGCAGCGAGAAGTCATTCGCCATCCTGCCTCGGGCGATAAAGAATGAGATCAGCCATCGGGGCCAGGCACTGGGGCGGCTGAAACAGTTCTTCAAGCAGCGCGCCCGTCAGTAATCCACGCGGACACGGTAGAAGCGCTTGGGGTCG
>JAFMIZ010000198.1 GCA_017853715.1 Pedosphaera sp. | reverse complement strand
GCTCCGTGTTCTCCCGTTCCAGCTCCTTCAGCCGCCGGGCCTCGTTCACCTCCATGTGCCCGAATTGCTTCTTCCGCCGGTGAAACATCACCTCAGAGAGGTTCGCCTCCTGGCAGATCGCCTGGATGCTTCGCTCGCCCCGATCCGCTTCCCGCAATATCCTAATCTTGTCTTCCGTCGTATACCGCTTGCCTTTCATATCTGGTCCTTTCTTCGGCTCAGACCATCACTGCACACGGCCGGAAAGCTGAGTCATGTCACTTGGAAGCCGGCAAGCTCAAGCTGTCCATGCCCCCGCACACCGTGCGGTTGATCGAGTTCCGAAAACAGACCTCCGGCTGCGCGGCACCGTAGCCGCGCAGACTACGGAGGACGCTACCGGGTAGCTGAGATACGTGGCGATGTAGACCGCAAGCGAACCGTTGAAACGGGTCGGACTGCCGGCCGCGCCGTTGTCGTTGTAGGTATAGAACATTCACGTCGAGCAAGGCCCGGGCGGCTGGCCGTTGTAATCCATCGTGTAGAGGGAGAGACCGTACCGATTTGGCGGAGATTACTGGTGCAATTGACTTGATACGCCTTCTGCTTCGCTTTGCCTAAGGTCGGCAGCAGCATCGCCGCGAGGATGGCAATGATCGCAATCACAACGAGCAACTCAATCAGCGTGAATGCGGGACCGATGTGGTAACGCTTGAGTTTTTTCTTTACCATGTCGGCACCCTTTTCCGCGATTCAGCTTCTCGCAGCCCGGCAAAAGTCCAAAGCATATAGATGTAGCCATTATTGCAGAATTGTAACCGGCCTGGCTTGGGATAAAATGAAACACGAAGGAAAACTGGGACATCGTAGCCTCTGTTTGTTAGAATCGACTGACATGAGCGAGCTGAAAACCCGCCAGATTACAAAACTCAAGGGCCTAGGCCAGTTGCTGGAGCCCGTGGTGCGCGTAGGCCACGCCGGGCTAAGCGAGGCTTTTCTTGCCAGCCTCAATCGGGCACTGGACGACCATGAGTTGGTGAAGGTGAAATTTTCCGACTTCAAAGACCAAAAGAAGGAGCTCTCCCCGAAACTGGCCGAGCTTACGGGCAGCCACCTCGTCATGCGTGTTGGGAACGTGGCGGTGCTCTATCGGCAACAGGCTGACCCTGCCCGGCAAAAAATTAAGTTTGATTAGCACATACTTGCCACACTAGGGGGTTGCACCACCCGCGTTCATCGCCCACTCTGAGGAGTCTTTCCTCCGGCAAAGGGTCGGGTGGAGTTGAAATCAGGAGCAGTTTGTTGTGAGCGAAATTCTGGTCATTGGTCATCGCAATCCCGACACGGACGCCATTTGCAGCGCCATCGGTTACGCCGAGTTCAAGCGCCGCACCGGCACCCCGGAAGCCGTCGCCGCGCGCTGTGGCGACACCAACGACCGCATCAATTTCGTCCTAAACACTTTCGGCGTGGAGCCGCCACGCTTTGTGGCGGACGTGTCTCCCAAGGTGCGCGACGTAATGGGACGCAACCTCATCAACGTCCTGCCGGACACGCCCATCGTAGAGGCGCTCGCCACCATGGATGAGAGCAACATCCGCGTGCTGCCCGTTCTCGATGAGGAGAAACGCTGTCAAGGGCTGGTGTCCGTTTTCAAAATCAGCCAGTTCTACCTGCCCGGCATGCACAGGCTGTTCGAGTCACGCCGCGTACTCGCCTCTATCGTTGGGCTGACACGTTCGCTCAGTGCCACGGTCATTCACGCCTTCCGCCCACGGCAGGAGGAGGAGTTGAATTTGATGATTGGCGGAATGGCGTCAAATTCATTCCGCGACCGGCTGCTGACCTACGCTCCGGAGAAACTGCTGGTGGTAGTCGGTGACCGGAGGGAAATTCAACAACTGGCCATCGAACACCGCGTGCGCTGCCTCGTGGTTACCGGCGGGCTGGTGGTGGACCAGGATTTGATTGAGTTGGCGGGCAGCCACGGCGTGAGTTTGCTGCTCTCTCCGCACGATACGGCGACTACGGCCATGCTGAGCCGGGCAGCCATCCCGGTAAAGCACATGCTGGATAATGATTATATCACGCTTCGTGAGGATGAGCCTTTGCGAACCGCTCGACGGGCCGTTCGTGATAAGCCTCACGCTGCGTTCCCCGTGGTGAACGAGCAAAATGAAGTTGTCGGCGTATTGTCAAAGTCCGACTTTCTTAAAAAGGTGGATCGCAAACTAATTCTGGTGGACCACAATGAACTCTCGCAGGCCGTCAGCGGAGCGGAAGATGTAGAGATCATCGAAGTCATAGACCACCACCGTATCGGCACGCTGAACACGGCCCAGCCCATTTACTTCCTCAATGATCCGGTCGGCTCAACCAGCACAATTGTGGCGGATTGCTTCTTCCGCAATCAGGTGGAGATGCCGCAGAAGATCGCAGGTCTGCTGCTAGCCGGGCTGGCTTCGGACACGCTGAACCTTACATCACCCACCACGACGGCAAGGGACGTGGCCATCATGAAACGCCTGGAGAAATTGTCAGGCGTCAATGCGGCTGAGTTCACAGAGAAGCTGTTCCGCTCAGGCTCGATCCTGATTTCGAAGCCGGCTGACCAAGCCATTACTGTCGATTGCAAGGAATACACCGAGCGCGACATGACCTTTAGCGTTGCGCAGATCGAGGAGATCGGCTTCGACAACTTCTGGAAGTGGATCCAGGAAGTCATGGAGGCTTTGGAAGAGTATCGGAGCAAGAAA
>JAFMIZ010000078.1 GCA_017853715.1 Pedosphaera sp. | reverse complement strand
CCGTCGCGAAACCGGCGGGTGTATTTGAAAGTCACTTCCGGGGCGTTTTCCAGCGTCAGCCCAGCCTCGAAGGAAATCGTTCCGCGATCCAATCCCAGCGCTTCATCCGAGCCGGGGAGGGGATACCAGATGTCGCCAGGCCGATAGTAACCGCCGTTGCCATTATACCACGTGCGGAACTGGTCGTAATCGAAGCGCAGATAACCCAGCTTCTCGCGGCGCACTTCCAAACCGAGCGCGTAGTCTTCCAAGTCGAACAACGCCCGGCCATCCAGCGAGAGCGTTGTCTCCTTATTGATCTTCCCTTGGTAGTGCAGATCCTCGATGCCGCCGAACGCGCCTTCCCTCATGCCCTGAAGACTCTCCGCCTGTGCGTTGTTGCCGGACGTGAACAAACCGCCCGCCGAGAATTCCACCCAGTTCTCGTAAGCTTCACTGCCACCCTCGAACATTTCCTCTGGCGACGGGGCTTCCCCCTTCGCCTCCTTTTTGTCATCCGCCGCTCGCGCGCCCACGAGCCCCGCGACCAACGCAGCACCGATCAGGCAATGCCCCAGCAACGATGCGCGCCGTTTCCACCGGATGCTGTTCTTCTTCGATCGCGATTTCATTTTTGTGTGCCTTCGCGCTGCCGGTTAATACCTCAGGGACGAGTTCACCCGCGAGCCATGCACGGCTTCGTGGCATCCCGCCGTCCAGCAGGTGCCTTGTTGCACGCGGGTGGTGTGGACCGAGCCGCCGATGATGATTTGTCCGCCCGAGGCTTGTTGGAAATGGCACTTCAGGCACAGCGTCGAGTCGCGTTGTGTCAGCATCTTGTCGTTCACGGAACCGTGCGCGGTGTGGCAGGTGGAACAGCCCTCGCGTGAGGCTTCATGTTCGAAGACATACGGACCACGTTGCGCGGGATGGCACTGCAGGCAGTTCTCTTCCTTGGCCATCAACGCCGCACTGCCGCCCTTGTGCGCGATTCCCTTGTGCGGCGGATGGCACTCGATGCAGGTCATCTTGCCCTCAGGCACGGGATGGTGACTAGGCAGATTGAACTGGCCGCGCACATCGGCGTGGCAGTTATAACAGACGTTCTCCACCGCGCGGGCGTTTACGCGGGCTGGCCTGGTGCTCGCTCCGGCCAAATCGGGGCGACCGGACGTGAAGCTGTAAGGCGGCTTGGTTTCACCGCCGGAGTCGGAGTGGATGCTTCCCGGTCCGTGGCAGGATTCACAACCCGCTTCCAGCGCGTTCCTGCCCTCGGCGATCAACCGCGCATGGTCGGACGTTTTGAAATCACGATAGATTTCGTCGTGACATGTCTCACATTCTTTGGACCCGATGTAGTTGGCCCCAGGCACATGCGGGAGCAGGACCACGGAGCGATTCACGCTGCGGCAGGAGATGACCACCAGCGACAGGGCCGCGAGACTCCCGACTAAGGCCAGCCAACGTTGCGACCTGGAGAAAAGCTTTCTGCATTTGCGCGGCATCGAATTCATTTGGCCAGTTCCTCCTCCACCCAGCTCTTGGCGTTTTCCAGCAACGTCACGGCGTAAGGTCCGTTGTGCACCCCAAAGCTGCCATCGTGATAGACGAGGTAGAGATTGTAACGCGCTTTGCGGATGTTCGCGGGAATCGTGCCCTGCTCCGTGCTGCTCGGGCCGGGGCTGCCGGTCGAGAGTCCACCGACGTTCGTGTATTCCCAAGCGAGCGCGCCGTATTTTGTGCGCAAGGGTTCCGGCGCTTTCGTTGTCGCCCACAGGTCCAACGTGTTCTTCACGTCCTGAATCCGCGCGCCGATCGAACCCATGGTGAATTGCGTCAACAGTTCCGGGAACGGATGACATTGCACGCAGGCATCGAACGACTCCACTTCGAAACTGTGACCGGTGACGGCGGGCTGCGCTTCGCTCACGTATTCCTCCGTCTGCATGTGGCAGGTGACACATTGCTTTTGCAGCCGGGCATGGCCCGCGGTGTAGCGTTCAGCCGGATTGTTCACCTCGCCCACCGTGCCCAGCAGGAAGTTGTATTGCGGCGAATGATGCGGCGGACGGCTGTTGCCCGTCCACGATGCCCCGCGGTGATTGTGGCACTGCGCACAGATATTGATGTTCGGGTTGTATTTGTTGGTGAACACGTCCGACGTTGTCAGGAAGTAGTCATTGGTCGAAGCGACGGGATAACGCAGTTGCGCCGGGTTCGCGTTGGTGGCGTGCGGATCGTGACAGACCACGCAGGTGATGCCCACGTTCGCATCGCCGGTCACTGTGACCACGGGATCTTCGCCCTCAATCAATGCCAGTCGCGCCGAGCCGGAATGGCAACGTCCGCAACTGTTGATACGCCCGGATAGATTCATGTCCTCCACCACCGCGTAATGCTTGCTGCCTGACCACTCGTCGTAGGTGGGATGATTCGAAACCGTGTGACAGCCGCCGCAAAGCTGGCCCGCTATTTCGATACGCGGGCGAACCGCGAGATCGTAGGGATTCGCGGCATGGAGCGCTGCCGGTCCGTGGCAATTCTCGCATTGCACGCCCGCCAAGTAAGGCGTGGCGGCTTCCGTGGTGAAACCGGTGGGCAGTCCGTAACCCACCGTGTGGCAGGGCAGGCAGCTCTTGTTGTTACCCTGACCCGCCGCCTTGAGGGTTTGCAGTGCACCCGCGTGCCGCGTGTTCATTTCGCTGTTATGAATGCCCTTGTGACACTCAGCGCAGGCGAAAGCGCCGGCATACTGCGGTGCCGGACCCTGCACGCGGAAGAAGGCGTTGCTCGCAAGTTGCAGGGCCAATGTCGCATTGCGATTGTGGTTGGTGGCCACCGGGGTCCATTGCGTGCCTGCCAGACTCAACGACCGCATCAGCCGATAGTAGCCCGCCGGCCCATCCCACGTGACTGTGACGCTATTGGAATTTGCCGCGATGCCCGTGACCACCGGCAGACCCGGCATGCCGCCGGGTTGGGTAAAGTTGAGGTGTGGCGCCTGCGCGAATGACGGAGCGGTGACGTAACAGCAGGCTAGGGCGAGGCACGCTGCGAGTGTGGCAGGGCGTTTGGCTGAATGGATGCGCATAAGCCGGTCGAGCCGCCCACTGGTCGCATCAACGGTCACTGCTGGCGGCTCAATTATCTGAGTTCCGTTGATCCCCGGCTCATGCATTGACTCGCCGAGGCCAATTGAAGGGTAGCGCACCGTGGATTCAGGACTTCACGGATATTGGCGGATACTCTCCCTGCATTGCCCCGGCACCAGCTGCGGCTACGGATGTGCTTGTCCCAAAGCGCCCTGAGCCCGGTCAAAGCCGGTTGTTCGGCGGGTTGAAGGAGTGATGAACAACCCGCTGGACAGGGTCGCGCACCCAATTTACGGCGGGCTCATGTTGCGAGATTGTTGATAGAACAGCCGCTCAGGCTCACTGTCGGCCAGCTCGAACGCTCAAGTGAAATGCCAGCACGCGCACCCAAACTAGACAAGCGATTGCTTGGCACATGGCGCTCTGACCGGAGACGCACCCTCAAAGACTGGATTTGGCGGCATGGCTGGCCAGCACGGAAGCGAAAGATGCTGGCCAGCATCTTTGGCCATCTCACACTTCGCTACACGCAAACTCGTCTTTACTCCGATTACCAAGGGCACAAGGAAACTCAGCAGTTTGAAATAGTTGCAACTGATTCGGACTCCGTTGCCATTACCCTTTGGGATTCAGAGTTGAAAGAGTTTCGGATTCGGCACATACACTTTGAAGGCGATCGCTATTGGATTTCGATTGGTCGTCAGAGAGAGTGGTTTAGGAAAGTCATCAAGAGCCCTGGCTGACCGAGGTTCTGACATACGATGCGGCATCCATACACGCTGGCCCGACCGTAGCATCAACATGAATTTTAACCCGCACTAACCATGTATTGATGTCCGAACTGATCGCCCTGAAGTCGTTGCTGGTTCTCCATGTTCATCAGTCGGGCAAGTTCCCGCAGACGCCAGAGGAGTTGAGGGAAGAGCTGGCCAAGCAGGCCAAAGCGGTGCTGGCGCGTCTCTCCGAATTCCCGTCCGCCACCCAGTGGCCCGCCTATCCGCCGGAAGATTCGTTTGGGAGGTAGCAACCAGAAGCAGCGGTTGCCTTGAACAGAAGGAAACCAAGGAAACGGTGGCGCTGGTGCTTGGTTGCCTTCGTTTGCTTCTGTAAATTTGAACGACTGGCTTGAGCTTAGGCATCGTCGTCGCCCTCGCTCTCATCCTCGGCATCGAAAGCACCACCAAACGAGGACGCGGAGGAAAGGTGGTGCGGCGTTCCTTGGGGGCGACTATTTAGCCTCCTTTTCCCTTCCGCCCCAACGGGGTGCGTGCTACAAACCCGCCATGGCAGCGAAATTGACCATTGGTTTTCTGGGCGCGGGACGCATGGCGACCGCGCTGGCGAAGGGCTTCGTGAAGGCGGGCATCGTCCGGCCCGGACAGATTTTTGCCAACGATGTCATACCCGCCGCGCGCAAGGCGTTCGGCGCGGCCACGGGCGCCAAGATTTGTGCGACCAACGCTGACGTGTTGCGCAACGCCTCAGCCGTCATTCTCGCGGTGAAGCCGCAGCAGGCCCCCGAGGTGCTGGCGGAGATCAACCCGCTCTTCACACCCCGGCACTTGCTCATCTCCATCGCCGCTGGCGTAACGCTGGTCAAGCTGGAATCCGCCTTGCCTGCCAAGGCGCGGGTGATCCGGGTCATGCCCAACACACCGGCATTGGTCGGCGCGGGCGCATCGGGTTTTGCCTTGGGCAAGGCGGCCTCCAAGTCGGACGCGGTGCTGGCGCAACGGTTGTTGTCTGCCGTTGGCGTGGCGGTCGAGGTCAAGGAACCATTGCTGGATTCCGTCACCGGCCTGAGCGGTAGCGGTCCGGCGTATGTGTATCAATTCATCGAGGCATTAAGCGATGGCGGTGTGGCGGCGGGCTTGGCGCGCGACTTGGCGACGAAGCTGGCGGCGCAAACCGTGCTTGGCGCCGCGCGCATGGTGTTGGAAACCGGCGAGCATCCCGGCGCGTTGAAAGACGCCGTGACCAGTCCCGGCGGCACGACGATTGAGGGTATTCACGAACTGGAGAAGGGCAAGTTGCGCGGCACGGTGATGAATGCGGTCCTTGCAGCCACCAACAAGGCCAAGAAACTCGGGCAGAGTTGAGTTACACCCCCCCCCGGAATTTCCCGTTGCCGCCGGCGCCCGCTCCTCCGACAATCCCCGCGCCATGAACATTCCACCTCCCACCCAAAAGCAGGCGCGTGTCATTTGGCTGGCGGTTACTGGCCTCTCACTGGCCATCATTGTCGCTCTAATCGTCGGATTGCTCTGGGGTCTTGGGCGCGTGCTGGATGTGATGGCTCCGGTCATCTGGCCGTTGGCGGTGGCGGGAGTGCTGGCGTGCTTGCTCGATCCCGTGGTGGAGTTGCTCGTGCGCCGCAAGGTTCCCCGGCTCCGGGCCATCGTGGTGGTATTTGCACTGGCCGTCTTGATTGTGGTGGCCTTGGCCTCCACCGTAGCGCCGCAACTCGTGGTCCAATCGCGCGAACTGGCCATGCGTTCCAGTGAGTTTGCCACCCAGCTTCCCGACCGTGCCGCTCAACTGGCAGCGAATCCGCCCAGCTGGCTGCCGAAAAAGGGGGCGGAGCTGATTCAATCCCTGAGTACGCTCGGCAAGCATTCGGATACCAATGTCGTCGTCACATTGCCAGCCGTTGAGATGAACCCCAATCAGCCTATTTTAGTCACACCAGGCCAAACACAGAGTGACTCAATGGATTCAGTTGCCAATTATGTGACGCGCCTGTTGCCGCGTTTCGGCGAGTGGTTGCGTCAGGTGCTGGGCTTCTTCGGCACGGTGTTCGGCATCATCGCGGGTCTCGCGCTCGTGCCTATATACGCGTTCTATTTCCTGCTCGAAAAGCAGGGCATCAGTCGGCAGTGGACCGATTATCTCCCGGTGCAGGATTCCAAGCTGAAGGATGAGGCGGTGTTCGTCATCCGCTCGATTCAGGAATACCTCGTCGCCTTCTTCCGGGGGCAGGTGCTCGTTGCGATTTGTGATGGCGTGCTCTACACGATTGGTTTTATCGCCATCGGGCTGCCGTATGCACTATTGCTGGGGGTGATGGCAACATGCCTGACAATTATCCCCTTTCTCGGTGCCATCACCACGTGTGTGTCGGCGTTGGTGATTGCCGTGGTGGCCTTTGGCGACTGGCAACATCCTGCTTTGGTGCTGGGGGTGTTCGCCATCGTCCAGTCGCTGGAGGGCTTCGTCATTCAACCCAAGATCATGGGCGACCGCGTCGGCCTCCATCCGGTGACGATCATCGTCGCATTGATGGTGGGAACTACGCTGCTCGGTGGCATCCTGGGCGGCATTCTCGCGATTCCACTCGCCGCAGCGTTGCGCGTGCTCATGTTCCGCTACATCTGGAAGCGACGCGTGGAAGCGTAACCCGGTCGGTCGCTGCCACCCTGTAACTCACTTGGTCATAAACCCGCTCTGGCGGCTGACTTTCATGAGCCGCTTTTCCCAGTCGCTCTTGTGCACCAGCGGATCGGCGTCGGTTCCCCAGAGCTTTTTCACCATCTCACGCTGCGGCACGAACGGGCATTTTGCCTTCGGGTTCTTGTGCGCGTCGTCGAGTTTGCGCAAGGCGAGTTGGGCGCCGGTCATCAACGCGGGCTTGTCAGGCCGGCTGAACTTCTGGTTCATCGCGTGCGTGGCTTCGTCCAGTGCGCCCAAGCGTTCGGCGTCCGTTGTGCCCCATAACGTCGGCGTGGTGTCGAGCCGCGTCAGGTTCCAGAACGCGAGGCGGATTTGTCGCACCGGCCGGAACGCGCAGCTCATCAGGTCGCGGAACAAACCCTCCACCGTCGTGTTGATGATGGAATTGCGGAACTGCGGATGTTGAAAGCGATGGCTGCCGCCGGCCTCGGTGAAGTCGTTGAAGCGGATCGTCAGGCTCAGTTCGCGCGCCTGCAATTGTTCGCGCCGCAACTGGCCGATGAGCCGCGTGGCTTCGCTCAGTGTGAAGGTCAGCGCCGCTTCGTAATCCGGTTCGTCGCAGGGCAGGGTGGTGCTGCTGGAAATCGTGGTGCGATCCTTCACCTCCAGCAACAGCGGTTCCTGCCAGCGACCGTTGGCGAAGAGCCAGAGTTGCTGGCCCCAGATGCCGAACTTCTGCTTCAGCAACATCGCGGGCAGCCTGGCCACGTCCCCAAACGTGAACGCACCCAGGCTCGCGAGGCTGCGTTGCCGGTTCTTCGCGATGCCGGAGAGTTCGCGCACGGGACGGTCCTTGAGGAATTCCTTTTCTGTGCCCGCGGGCACTTCCATGAAACCCGGCTTGGCGGCGTCGGTCGCGAGTTTGGCCAGCTTGGCGGAACTGCCCAGCCCGCCCGACACCGGCAAACCCGTCGCGTCGCGGATATGTTTCCCGATCTGCCGCATGTAGGCGTCGGGCGTGGTGTTGCGCCACACGTGACTGTCCATCGTGGTAAAGTCGAGAAACCCCTCGTCGATCGAGACCGGCACAAGCGTGGGTGCGTAGAACTCCAGGACCTGGAACATCTCCGCCGAGAGCCGCCGATACTCGTCGTACTTCGGGCGGCACAACACGCCCATCGGGCAGCGTCGTTGCGCCTCGAAGCACGCCATGCCGGTGATCACGCCAAACTGTTTGGCCGTGCGATTGGCCGCGATGACAATGCCGTCGCCGCGCCGTCCGCCGCCCACCCAGATGGGCCGCCCCTCGAGGCCGGGATTGAGTGCGATCTCGCAACTGGCGAAGAAACTATCGCCATCCACGTGCAAGATGCGGTTCGCGCGACCCATGCGGCGTCGAACAAATTAATGCGCGTCCATCCGCCGCCAAGAAACAAAGTTGAAAATATATTCACACCTCGGACCGTATTTGTCCGTGCGACGATTCAGAAGGCGATTGGGGAGTACGGGACGCGGAACAACACCCGTTCTAATCGCCTGATTTGAAGTTGCTCCCGCTCAAATTTGCCAAAACTTTAGCCGGTCTGTGGAAAACACCTGCGTCTTTTGTCTTCGGAATGTACCCACCCGTGGCCACCACGTCGTGCCGCGTTGCAAAGCGGACGCGACATCGCGCCGACCTGCCAAAGTTGCGAGGACTTCATCCACAAAACTTGGACGCATAACGAGCTCCGCGACATGTTCAACACCGTGGACAAGGTTCGCGACGATGAACGCTTCCAGAAATTCCTGTGCTGGCTCTACAAGCAGAAGACCGGGACGGTGTTCAAATCCCGCACCCGCCGCTCCCGGCCAGGCCACAAACACCGCTGACTCACCACCACGTCGGGCAATCGGAACCCGGTGCTGTTTCCGTGAGGTGGGCCGTGGCGCCGACTTGCGTGGTCGGGACATCGCGCTGCGGCATCCCTACCGAACCTGCCTGGCAGTTCGTCCTTGGCGACACGGGCGAGACACGGTTAGCTGTGCGGGTTGCTCAATTTAAGGAACCGTTCATGCAAACTTTCGCCCAATCACTTTATAGGAAGTGCAGCACCCTCGCCTTGATGGCCTGCGTAGTTATGACCGCGCGCGCGCAGGATTTTGAGGGCGATTCGCCGATTCCTGAACCTATCAGCCAGACGACGCGGTTCGGGATTTCGCCCTTCTACGGCTATCGCTTCGGTGGTGAGGTTGAGGATCCCACCACCGGCTCCACCTATAGCTTCCAGGATTCTGAGGCCTACGGGTTGTTCGTGGATTATGCGCCGTTGAATCATTTCGGCAGGTATGAGCTGCTGTGGAGTCACCAGGACAGCAGTCTCGACTTCAAGGGCAACAGCGGCCTTGGCAAGGTGGATCTCACCGTGGATGTCGTGCAGGTGGGTGGTGTGGCGGAGTTTGGGACGGAGTCATTTCGCCAGTATGTCTCTATGCACATCGGGGCGACGCACTACGCTACGGACGATTACGGTAATGACACGCGGTTCAGCCTCGGCATCGGCGGCGGCCTTAAACTGTATGTGACCAAGAACATTTATTTGCGCGGTGACATCCGGGGCTTTTGCACCATCACCGATGCGGAGGGGAGCTTCATTTACGTGAACGGTATTACAGTCGCGACGTTCAGTGCCTCCACGCTCTGGCAGGGCCAGGCGAGCGTGGGCGTGGGGATCACGTTTTGAGTTCGAAGCCGTAGCCGCAGCAGCAATAAGGCGGACCACCACGGCCTGGTCCTGCTTTCAGCCTCCTCACGTCGCCGGCTGCAGTTGGCAGCCTCACCGAGGCGAGAACGAGTTGGAGAGCAAGCTTGTAAGGACGATTCCACTACTTTCCCACGCAATACAATTTGCTGGCGGTGCGGATGAACAGATTCCCACCGCTCACGGCAATGCTGGCACGGGTGTCACGGTCGCCGGAGTCGCCCATGGCCACACGGTGCAGGACTTTGAATTCATCGCCAGTGCCCACTACGAACACTTCGCCAGCATGATTCTGGAAATATAGTTTGCCGTCGGCCGCCGTGGGCGAGCTTTCGAACTTGGGACGGCTGTTGAGTTCGCCGATCCAATCCGGCTTGCCCGTGGCCGGATCCACGCGGGCGATGGTTTTCTTGTCGCTGTTCAACACATAGAACTTGCCTTGATAATAGGCCGGCGTGCTCACATCGCTGGAGACGAGCCGGTCCTCACTCCTCCAAGCGAGGGCGTCGTCAGTTAAGGCTCCTTTGCCGTCCACCTTCACCGCGTAAACGGGTCCACCTTTGGGGGCGACGGCCAAAGCTACTTTGCCGTCGGTGACGGCACAGGGGACTAGGCGCCAGTGACCGATCTTGTCCGGGTTCCAAGTGCCCCAGCGCCAGACTTCCTCACCGTCGCGGAGTTTGTGCGCAGTGATGCAGTCGCCGCCAACCACCAGCAACCGCGGAGATCCACCGGCATCGCAGGGTATCGGTGTGCTGTAAGCTTCCTGTGATTCCGCCTTCGCGTCGCATGGACGAACATGCCGCCAAAGCTCTTTGCCCGATGTGGATTCGAGCGCGAGCAGGTAGGATTCATTGGGACCGTCTGTGCGACCGCGTCCATGCACGGGCACGTCGCGTCGCAGGACTTGGATGATGAGTTTTCCGCCGATCAGTGTTGGGCTGGCGCCGTAGGTCCACTGGTAGGTGAACGGGCCGTATTTCTTTTCCAGGTTCATCGACCAGACGGGTGCGCCGGCCAAGTCAAACACCGCCAGCTCGCCGTTGCCGTAGAGAAAGAAAACCGTTTTGCCGTCCGTCACCGGCGAGGGAGAGGCAAGGTTGGATTTGTCATCGCGCGGCATGCCCGGGCTGATTTCGCGCTGCCAGAGTTCCTTGCCCGTTTTTCGGTCAAACGCCAACGCCTGCAGCATCTTGGTTTTCTGGTCCATCAAGCTGATGAAAATATGGTTGCCGCATACGATGGGAGTGGCAGCCGAGGGGCCGAGTAGGTCTACCGTCCACTTCACGTTATTGGTGGGTGAGAATTCAGTGGGTAAACCGGTCTCGGGCGAGCTGCCATTGAACTCCGGTCCCCGCCAGTGCGTCCATTCGGCGGCGGACACGCAACACGCGACAAAAAGTGAGGGTAGCAGGGCTTTCATGTCGCTCATCCTCGCCCGCTTGGGAGGCGAGTTCAACCCCCGGTTTTAAGGCCGTTCTGCCATCAAAAAACCCTTTGCCAGCGGGGCGGTGTTACCTAATCTCCCCTTCCCCGTTGGGGAACCATTTCATGAAGACATTCAAGATTGCTGCACTGGCCGGCGACGGCATCGGGCCGGAAGTCATGCGCGAAGCCATCAAGGTTCTGCGCGTCGCGCAAAAGAAATTTGGCTTCACCCTGAACATCACCGAGGCCCCCGTCGGTTGGGCGGGGATTGATGCCGCCGGCAAGGCGTTGCCTGACGCGACCCTCGACCTGTGCAAGAAGTCGGACTCCATTTTGTTTGGCTCTGTCGGCCTGCCGGACCGTGATCCGACGATTCCCAAGGAAGATCGTCCTGAACGCGCGGCACTGCTGCGCATCCGCAAGGAGTTTGGGTTGTTCGCGAACCTGCGCCCGGTGCGTTTGCCCAAGGCGCTGGCCCATGCCTGTCCGTTGCGCCCCGAACGCCAGGGCGAGGGCATTGACATCATGGTGGTGCGCGAATTGACGGGTGGCATGTATTTTGGTCAGCCGAAGAAGACCGAGTCGATCGACGGTGGCCACCGCGCGGTCGATACGATGGTTTACACCACACCGGAGATTGAGCGCATCGCACACGTCGCTTTCCGCACCGCGCAATTGCGCCGCAAGAAGGTGACGAGCATCGACAAGGCGAATGTGCTCGAGAACGGCGTGCTCTGGCGCGATGTCGTTACCCGCGTCGGGAAGAATTACCCGGACGTGACGCTGGAACACATGTTCGTGGACAACGGCGCGATGCAACTCATGCTGCGCCCGACGCAATTCGACGTGATGGTCTGCGAAAATATGTTCGGTGACATCCTGAGCGATGAAGCAGCAGCGCTCGCCGGTTCATTGGGCATGTTGCCGAGCGCAAGTTTGGGTTCCACCAGCGGTGAGACCACGTTTGGATTCTATGAACCGGCCGGCGGCACCGCGCCGGACATCGCAGGCAAGAATTTGGCCAATCCGATTGCGCAGATCCTTTCGACGGCGCTCATGTTGCGGCACAGCTTGAAGTTGAACGATGCAGCGGCCGCGATTGAAGCGGCGGTAGGCAAGGCCATCGAAGCCGGCAATCGGACGGGCGACATCTTCAGCGCGAGCGAGACGGGCGCAACCAAAGTGGGCACCACGCAGATGGGCGACGCGATTGCGGCGGCAATCTGATGATCCTCCCAACAAAAATACCCGCAGCATTAGCTGCGGGTATTTTCTTTTGGTTTTTGATTATTTTCAGTGGGTAAGGGTCTGGCAGGCGTTGGAGGGTATGACACCGGAGACGTTATTTGCCGAACTGTTGGGGGTGGGATTGAAGTGGCGCGTGACCAAATGCCTGTTTCACAAAGACCACAGCCAGGCGGATCTGCAAATGGAACACACCAGACGAAGTCTGGAAGCTGGAACACTGGCCTCAAATGTGGCGCGAAAGCCAAAGGTACGACCGCACGTAGCCGTTGCGCTGGCGCCATCTTAACGTGATGCAATACCGCTGCGAGATTGTCGCCCGGCTGCCGCGCGGGCGTTGCCAAAAATTCAATCGCACCTGGCGGGTGCGTCCGCCGCGGGCAGGCGAGGCGGGTTGACCAACG
>JAFMIZ010000077.1 GCA_017853715.1 Pedosphaera sp. | reverse complement strand
GGCTGGAAGCAGGGCGGACAGTTGTTGCATCCCAGCGGTTCCTTCGCGGAAGTTTCCAAGGTTGTCCTGATGCACATCCGCATGGCCAGCCTCGGTGAATTGCTCTGGGTGCTCGGCAGCTTGCTGCTCGCGTTGAACGTGTTCGGCACCGCTTATCAATGGGTGCGTGGCATCATTCGTCCGGTGGTGGTTGAAGGCACGTCAACCGTCGCCTCACAATTGGAGAAAGCGGGGGTGAAAGCATGAATTACGGCGCGCTGATTTTCCTCGTTGGCTTCATCGGCCTCGCCAGTTCCTGGTTTGGCCTTGTGCTGGCTCCCCAATTGCAACTGGGCCGTCAACCCATCACCAAGATTCAGGGCGGCAACGATCCCTATCCCTCCCGTCGCCCAGGTTTGGCGGAGCAGGGGTTGCAGGTGTATCGCGCCAATGGCTGCGTCTCCTGTCACAGCCAGCAAGTCCAACAGTCGGGCACCGTGTTCGATGTCGTGATGACTGAACTGGGAACGAACCAGCCAGCGGTGGTCGCTGCGCTCGCCAAGTTGGACTCCAAACTTACTGGTGCCTCTTTGAGTTCGTTGCCGCAAGACGTTGTTCGTGGCGTGAACAAGCTGCAGGCGGATGAGGTGAACGCTGCTTTCAAAGACACTGGCGCCAAGGTGGCCGTTCAAATCCGTCCCGTCGGACCTGATATGGACTGGGGTTGGGGACGTCGTGCGACCGTGGCCGCGGATTTCCTCCAGGACAGTCCGGTGATGCCCGGCTCGCAGCGCTTGGGACCGGACTTGGCCAACGTGGGCGTGCGCAAGCCCGACGTGAACTGGCACTTGGTTCACCTGTATGCGCCCAAGAGCGTGGTGCCGGACTCCACCATGCCGCCGTATCGCTTCCTGTTTGAGAAGCGCAAGATTGACCGCCATGCCTCGCCGGATGCGTTGCAGTTGACCGGTGAGGCTGCCCCTGAGGCAGGTTATGAGATCGTCCCGACGGCTGAGGCGAAGGCATTGGCAGCCTATCTGGCCAGCCTGCGCGCTGATGTGCCTTTGTTTGAAGCCCCGATGACCGCGAAATGAGCCACAACGTCCAATCCAATCCTGCCGCCTCCGTGAACGACGCCGAACCGCGCGCTGGTTCCGCTTCGATGCCCGTTTGGATGCTGGTAGCGGTGATGGTGCTCGTGTTCGGCGGCGGATTGTATTTCGACACCTATGGCGGCTGGTTCAGTCCGCAGGTTTACGCGCCGTATCGCAGCGTGAATGATTTGATGGCGTATCAACCAGTCTCTGGCGAAGGGGCGTTCTTGCTTCGCGGCAAGGTGGTTTACGAACAGGTTTGTGCGCTGTGCCATGGTGCTGACGGTAATGGCAAGCCCGGTCAAGCACCTACGTTTGTGGATTCGGAGTGGGTTATCACCGACAACACGGGCCGACTGATTCGTATTCCGCTGCAAGGGTTGAATGGTCCGATCAAGGTCAAGGGTGTGGACTGGAATCTGGCGATGCCCGCGATGGGTGCTGCACTGCCTGACGCTGATCTGGCCGCAGTGTTGAGCTACATGCGCAATGCTTGGGGCAACAAAGCCAGCTTGATCACGCCGGAAGAAGTGGCCGCCGTCCGCGCCGCCACCGCCAGCCGCACCCAGCCCTGGACTGCGGCGGAACTCGAAGCGTTGAAGTAACCAAACCTTTGCGGCTTCAGTTCGGATTCCTCCGCTTGACCTCGTCCAAGGCCCATTGGGCGTGCTCGGCAATTAGCGGTTCAGAATCCTTCGCTGCTTTCTCTAACTCAGGTAGCGCTTCTTTTCCTCCGGTGTTTCCCACTGCAACGCAGACGTTGCGCAGCAAACCGCGTCGCTTGGACCTGAGGATGGGCGTGCCTTGGAAGCGTTCCTTGAATCCTGTTTCATCCAACCTCAGCAATTCCAGTAAATCCCGGTCGCGCAGATCTGCCCGAGCGTGTTGCCGCATCAACGCGCCTTCCTGTGCAAAGCGGTTCCACGGACACGCAACCAAACAGTCATCACAGCCGAAGATGCGGTTGCCGATGGCTGGACGTAGTTCGAGGGGGATCGCGCCCTTGAGTTCGATGGTGAGATAGGAGATGCACAGCCGGGCGTCCAGTTGGAACGGCGCAGTGATGGCGTTGGTTGGGCACGCCGTGATGCAGCGCGTGCAGGAGCCGCAGCGATTCTTCTCGGGCGCGTCCGGCTCCAGCTCCAGTGTGGTCAGAATCTCCGCGAGCAGGATCCAGTTGCCGAAACGGCGGCTGATGACGTTGGTGTGCTTGCCGACAAACCCGATGCCGCTGCGCTGGGCGAACTCGCGTTCCAGGATCGGGCCCGTGTCCACATACCACAACGAGCGCGTGCCTGCTCCCCCCACTTCATCGACAAAGCTGGAGAGGGCTTTGAGCGGTGTGGCCAGCACATCGTGGTAGTCCGCGTGCCGGGCGTAGCGGGCAATGACTCCCTGTTTCGGGTTTTGCGTTTCGGGTTTCGAGTTGTGATAACTCACGGCCAACGTGATGAGACTCCGCGCGTCGGCCAGGACGAGTTGGGGATCGCGGCGCTTGGCGGCGTTGCGTTGAAGCCAGGCCATCTCACCGTGGGAACCGTGGGTCAGCCATTGCTCCAGGCGAGCGCCCGTCTCAGGGGCTCCAGCCGAGGCGATACGGCAATCATCGAATCCCAGCTCGCGGGCGCGCTGTCGGATGCGCTCCTTCATTTTTCGGATTTAGCCCGGGCCAGCCGGAACTGTTGCAGCACCTGCTGGCAGACCTGACGTTGCGAGCGGTTGTCCGTGTGCAACAACACGTCCGCCTGCCGGTAGAACGGTGCGCGGGTCTTGAGCATTTCCTTGATGCGCGCCTGCGGATCGGGTGTCTGGAGGAGGGGACGGTGCGACTGGTTTTTGACCCGGTCCCAGATGCGGTCTGAGCTGGCCCACAGACAAACGACCAGTGCATGCGTCTTTAGGCTGTCGAGGTTTGCCTGATTGGTGGGCAGTCCGCCACCGGTGGAAATCACCACCTTGTCGCGTGCAGCCAGTTGCTCGACCACGCTGTGCTCCAAAGAACGGAAGTGCGCCTCGCCTTCCGAGGCGAAAATCTGGGAGATGGTCTTGCCCGTGCGCGATTCGATGAGCGCATCGGTATCTACAAACTCGAATCCGAGCTGTTCCGCCACGCTGCGACCGACCGAAGTCTTGCCCGCGCCCATGAACCCAA
The DNA here is from genome assembly GCA_017853715.1 of Pedosphaera sp. Taxonomy (GTDB): domain Bacteria; phylum Verrucomicrobiota; class Verrucomicrobiia; order Limisphaerales; family DSYF01; genus DSYF01. The sequence continues at coordinate 9,087 of JAFMIZ010000077.1, read as the reverse complement.
TGAGCGCGAGGTTGCGTATCTGTCGGTGTGACTTCACACCTTTGACTTACCCGACCCGCCGCCATGAGGCACGAACAAAGTGGGCGCACGTTGACACCTGCCTTCCGTGACCTGAAACTGCGCTCAATGTTTGAGCTCGTTTCATCCTACGAACCCGCCGGGGACCAGCCGCAGGCCATTGCCAAGCTGGCGGCGGGGCTGGAAGCGGGCGCGAAGCACCAGACGCTGCTGGGCGTCACGGGCTCAGGTAAGACGTTCACCATCGCCAACGTCATCGCGAAGGTGAATAAGCCGACGCTGGTATTGTCGCACAACAAGACTCTGGCGGCGCAGCTTTACGCCGAGTTCAAGGGATTCTTTCCCAACAACGCGGTGGAATACTTTGTCAGCTACTTCGATTACTACCAGCCCGAGGCCTACATTCCGCGCACAGACACGTTCATCGAAAAGGATTCCGCGACGAATGATGATATCGAACGGATGCGGTTGTCCGCGATGAGCAGCTTGTTCGCGCGGCGTGACGTGGTGGTGGTGGCGAGTGTGTCGTGCATCTACGGCATCGGCAGCAAGGAGGATTACGAGGCGATGCTGGTGCATGTGCAGGTGGGGCAACACTTCTCCCGCGAACAGTTTCTCGCCAAGCTCGTGGACATCCAATACTCGCGGAATGACATCGCGTTCGAGCGCGCCCAGTTCCGGGTGCGCGGTGATGTCATCGAGCTGCGTCCGGCTTATACGGAGGATGCGGTGCGCGTCGAGTTCTTTGGGGATGAGATCGAACGCATCACGCGCTTTGATCCGTTGACCGGTGAAAAGATTGAATCACTCCAGCACATCACCGTGTTTCCGGGTAAACAGTTCGTCACACCGGCGGAGAAGATGAAGCCGGCGATTCTGGCCATTCGCGAGGAGTTGGGGGAGCGGATCGCGTGGTTTGAGAAGCACGGCAAGTTGATCGAAGCCCAGCGCATCAAGCAGCGCGTGGAATATGATCTGGAGATGATGGAGGAAATGGGGTTCTGCTCCGGCATCGAGAACTATTCGCGCCACATCGGCGGACGCCCGGCAGGTTCACGGCCTACGACGTTGCTGGACTTCCTGCCCAAGGACTACTTGTTGGTGATTGACGAGTCGCACGCCACTGTGCCGCAGATCGGCGCGATGTATGAGGGTGACCGTTCACGCAAGACCACATTGGTGGATTATGGCTTCCGCCTGCCCAGTGCTCTGGATAACCGCCCGCTGAAGTTCGAGGAGTTCCAGGCGATGCAGAACCAAACCATCTACGTCAGCGCCACGCCGGGGCCGCGGGAACTGGAGTGGACGCGGACGGATGCACTCCTAAACGGCCGTGGCAGCGGACGTGAGTCCGCTCCATCCGATTCAACTGGGGAGCATAGTGAGAGCCGACTCGCGTCGGCAGCTACAAACAGGGAGGGCGTCGTCGAACTCGTCGTGCGTCCCACGGGCCTGATTGACCCAACCATCACGCTCAAGCCGCTGGCAGGGCAGATTGATGATCTCATCGAGGAGGCACGCAAGCGGGTGGATCGGCAGGAACGCGTGCTGGTCACCACGCTCACCAAACGCACGGCGGAGGAACTTACGGACTACCTGCGCGACATCGGCATCAACGTGCGCTATCTGCACAGTGAGATTGGTGCAATTGAGCGCGTGGAGATTCTGCGCTCGCTGCGCAAAGGCGAGTTCGATGTGCTCGTGGGCATCAATCTGCTGCGCGAGGGGCTGGATTTGCCGGAGGTTTCGTTGGTAGCAATCCTCGATGCGGACAAGGAAGGGTATCTGCGCAGTGCAACCAGCTTGATTCAGACCGCGGGCCGCGCAGCGCGGCATCTGCACGGCGAAGTGATTCTCTATGCCGACGTGAAGACGCAGAGCATCCAGAAGTTCCTCGCCGTCTCGGAGTATCGCCGGAAGCGGCAGTTGGCGTACAACGCGGAACACCACATCACTCCGCGTAGTGTCGTTCGCGCCGTCGAGGACAGTCTCGTGGTTCGCAATGAGAAGCGCAGCGAGGCGGCGGGCCTGCTCAAGGATGCGCGGATGGACGTGGACCTAACGGAGACGATTCGCGAACTGGAGGAGGAAATGATCACCGCCGCCAACAACCTCGAATTCGAGAAGGCCGCGCTGCTCCGTGATCAGATCAGGGAGTTGAAACGTGTGACGGATGGCGGGAAGCCAGTTGCCAGTGCCACCGGGCAATCGGTGCAATACAAGAAAGCCAGCCAGGCCAAGGGCGCCCGATAGGGCCGCGGACTACCGAGTTCGCAGGTGGTATTCCGGTTGCAGGGACTTGCGGGCCAAGCCGTCCGCGCGCCCGCCTATAATCTGATTTTATCCCCCTGCATCGGGAGCACGGGCTTCAACCCGTAGCGTTTCTGGATGAGTTCCGCCAGCGGCTCGCGGCCTTTGGCTTCACCGTGGGTCAGGACAACTTGCGGCTTGGACGGCGCAAGGTGGCCGAACCATTTCAGCAATTCGCTTTGACCGGCGTGGGCGCTGAAGCCGTTGAGCGTGTGGATGTGCGCCTTCACCGCGATTTCTTCCCCGAAGATTTTCACCGGTGATTTGCCGTCCACCAACATGCGGCCCAAGGTGCCTTCGCCCTGGAAGCCGACGATCATCACGGTGGTCTCTGGTTTCCAGAGGCCGTGCTTGAGGTGGTGCAGGATGCGGCCGCCGTTGCACATGCCGGAGCCCGCCATGATGAGGCACGGCCCGGGCACGTCATTGAGTTTCATCGAATCCTGCGCGGTCGGCGTGGGGTGGACGCATTCGTGGTTGCGGACAAGGTTGCACGAGCCGTTGAGCTTCTTTGCCTCTTCGTCGAAAAGGTCCGGATAACGGAGGTAAACGCGCGAGGCTTCGATGGCCATCGGGCTGTCGAGGTAGATGGGGAACGGCTTGACCGTGCCGGCACAGAACAGTTCCTCGCAGTGGTAGATGATCTGCTGGCTGCGGCCGGTGGCGAAGGCAGGCACGAGGATGCGCGCCTTGCGAGCAACGGCGTCCTGGATGATTTCGCCGAACTCGGCCAGCGTTTCCTTGACAGGCCGATGGTCGCGGTCGCCGTAGGTGGACTCCATGAAAACGAGGTTCGCGTGACGCAGCGGCTCGGCGTCTTGAAGAATCGCGAGCCCGGAAGGACCGAGGTCGCCGGAGAAAACCACCGTTTTGGTTTTACCGCCTTCTTGAATGGTCAGCGCGATGCTGGCGGAACCGAGCATGTGTCCCGCTTGAACATAGAACGCGGAAATGCCCGGCGCGACTTCAACGGGATGATGGAATTCAACCGGTTGGAACAGCGGGAGAGTTTCCTCCACGTCCTTGTCCAGATAGAGCGGCTCAACGGGCTCCTTGCCGGCACGCTGGCGCTTGCGGTTGTCGCGCGCTGCCTCGTTGAGTTGCAGATACGCCGAGTCCTTAAGAATGATGGCCGCGAGTTCAAGGGTGGGCTTGGTCGCATAGATGGGCCCGGACCAGCCATTCTTGGCCAGCAAGGGCAGACGACCCACGTGGTCCAAGTGCCCGTGCGTCACGAGCACGGCATCAAGTCTCTTGGCGAGCAGCCCTGAGGGCAGGACGTTTTTGGCGTCCATCTGCGCCCCGCCCTGGAACATGCCGAAGTCGATCAGCACGCGCGCGCGGTCGGTTTCAACCAGGTAAGCCGAGCCGGTGACATCGCCCGCGGCGCCATGAAGGGTGACTTTCATAATGCGATGCCCCACGAAACACACGAATGGCTCGGAAGGGAAGTAAAGAATGTCGGTGGTATTCTGATGTTCGGATCCGGCGAGCGGGCAGATTGAGCCGCCCCGTTAGTCTTGACGGATGATCTTAAATATGATGTGCCCTACTTTGGGTTGCCTGAAACCCCATTGTTTGGCCGCGACATCACCCCGTGCCTATGGTCCGGTTTGCAACTGCATCCGGGGCTTCACCCTCGTTGAACTGCTGGTGGTCATCCGCTTCTTCACTGGCCGGCAGCGGGGCGTCAAGCGCCCGGAAAGAGGTGAAGGATACCCGGCGCAAGTCCGTCTTGCCGCCGAAGTCAATCGCGTCTGGGACGGCACGAAGGGTTTGGCCACGCTCACGACCGATGTGTTGCCCCACGTCACGCTCGATCTGGTTTCATGGTCAAGTTACGACGGGATGAACAGCGCGGTGACGGCCCGGCAGGGGGTGGAGTTGATTCGCTAGCGCATGCGCCCCAGCCCCACCTTCGGCAAGAACGCAGTTTACATCGGAAAATAAGCAGACCTGAAAACGAAGACTTTAAAGAGAAGATCATCGAGTGGTGGGATCGAGCCATGGGCGTGGTTTTGCCTTGGCCCTGCCCTGGATTGTCAACTGGGAGCTGTATTGCAATGAGCCGTTCGATGGTACCAATGAAGACCGCCGACCGCAGTCGGCCCAGGAGATGCGCGGCTTTTGGTATGTGCCTCCGGACGGCACCCTGAGACACTCTGGCGAGTATCTCTCCGGACTCCTGCGCCATGCGGGTAAACGGTTACCAGAGCCAATGCGGCAGCGCTAGAGGGGGCCTCAGCAGTATCTCGCCAAAGGTCTACCCTTACGCCAATGGACTTGGAGTCAGGTGAAAGTGTCGCTACATATGGTGCGTGCGTCCGATTGGAATTCTTCCCGAAGAGAAACAGGCCCGGCTTTTTGGCGACTATCTGCTCACGCAAGGCGTGCGTAATGAGGTCGAACGTGATTCAGACGGCTCGTGGATTATCTGGGTGCTGGATGATGAGCAATTGGATTCCGGCAAGGGGATGTTGGAACAGTTCCGGGCGAATCCGCATGCGCACGAGTTCTCGAGGAAGGCGGCGGATGCAGAGCGGTTGCGGGTAGAGGAGGAAAAGGCTCAGGCGCATTGGCGTCGGCGGGTCCACAATCGGCAACGCGTCTTTCCCGAAACCCGAACTTATGGGGCCGGGCTACTCACTTATGGGTTGATCGTGGTGTGCGCAGTGGTGGCGGTTTTTTCCAAGTTGGGTCAGGATCGGGAAATTCTGGAACTGCTATGGATTCAGCAGCCCGGCACCAGAGGCTTCTTGCCTCAAGTCATGCACGGCGAGCTTTGGCGCGTGCTCACCCCGATTTTTATCCACTATGGGCCGATGCACATCATTTTCAACATGATGTGGCTTTTCAGCTTGGGGAGCATGCTTGAATCCGTGCGCGGCTCAAACCGCTTTGCCATCATGGTGCTAGTTTTCGCCCTTGGGTCGAACCTGGCGGAATACTTGTTTGGCAGCAGTATCGCCTTTGGTGGCATGTCGGGCGTGAACTATGGATTGATCGGGTATGTGTGGATTCGCGGAAAGTTTGATCCCGCTTCTGGGCTTCACTTGGACAAGCAAAGTGTGATTCTGGCGATAGTATGGTTCTTCCTCTGCCTGTTTGGCCTGATCGGTAGTGTCGCAAACTTCGCCCATGCGGGCGGCCTCATTCTTGGTATGTCTTGGGGGTGGATATCAGCGCAGATCACACTCCGGAAAGTCTGAAGGCACCGAGTCGAAGATAGAAGGGGTTAACTGGTTAATTCAGTGAAGGATCATCCGGCGATTCAGCTAGAATCTCGTATTTCCAGCCTTTCCTGCGGAGGATTTTTTTCCAAAGTGACTCGGGTTGCGGGTCGAAGATAAGGTCAAGCGTGGCCGGATGCGTAATCCACGCATCGCGCTTCATTTCACTCTCCAATTGGCCGGGTGCCCAGCCGCTGTATCCCGCGAAGGTCTTGAGCTTGCGTGTGGGTGAATAGCCTTCGCCCAATTCTATCAGCGTATCTAGTGAATGCCCTAAACTCAGGCCGGTCATAACGTTGGCGTCGGGCAAGAAGGCCTCGCTGTGCAGGTAGCTCATCGCACTGGGCTGGACTGGTCCGCCCAAAAACAGCGGAGCATCCTTCAACTGCTCCGGTAGCGAAGCTTGCACCACCTCGCTGAACTTCTTTTCTGTGGCGTGATTCAGCACGAGCCCAAAAGCGCCCTCGGCATCGTGCTGGCAGATTAACACCACAGTGCGTGCAAAGAACGACCCGCCCAGTTCCCCCGCATCGAGCAGGAGCTGGCCACGGAGGAACTTGGACTTCGCATTCATCGCCAAGCTAATCTGTCGCAAGCTTGCCGCCCGGGCAACTTGGATTAGACTTTGCCCATGAAAAATTTCCTCATCTTCGCCTTCTTGACCGTCTTGCTCGCTACGGCAGCCATCGGGTGCAAATCCCATTCCGGCAGCCGCGAATTTATCCCCGGCAAGGGTTGGCAGCAGAATTGATACGCCCAATAGGGGGCTCGCTGTGTATAGACTCTTGGAATCAGGGCTTTCCGTACTATAGTTCCTGGCTGAGCCGCTGGTGAATTTGATGGCGCTTCCAGACTTGATGCCATGCAAGCAAACTTTGGTCAAAACCCTATCCGGCGGTTGATGCTCTTGGGGTGCTGCTTGCGGGTTATTGCATTCCAAGTCGCTCGGTGCGGGTCAATGGTGGTGTCCATCGTGATCATGATGACCATGTGCACCGGAAGCATCGACTGCGGGCGCGGGGTCGTGACTGTGCCCACCATGATCATGTTTCAGACCTCCAATGAAAACGGCTGATCCCAATCCCAGGACGAACGCAATGGATAGCTTGAAGGGGTCGTGCGAGTGGAATTGCAGCTCGGGCAAAAGGTCGCTGCAAGCGATGCAGAGGAAGGTTCCTGCACACACCGCCAGTGCCGCACCGAGGAAGGCGTGATTCGACTCCGCGAACTGCGCTGCTCCCACATGGAACAGCACCACGCCGAGCGGCGTGGCCAGCGCGAACAGCAAGTTAAGCAGGTGCCGTGAGCCTCGGGATTTGCCGCTGGTCGTCATCAACGTACCGACCGCGAGAGCGTCGAATGGTTTGTGCAAGATCACCGCCAGCGCCACGCCAAACCCCACCAGACCGCCGCCGATGTTGTGCGCGCCGGTTTCAACCGCCGCCGCCAGCGCTAGTCCGTCGAGCAGTGAATGCAGCGTCAACCCGACGGCCGTGCCAATCCAGGATAACTGTTTGGCGGACTTGGCGGCCAGGGTTAGACCGTGAGGTTCGTGGTCGTGTCCGTGATGATGTTCGTGGTCATGGTGGTGGCCCGCGCAGTCGTCGGGATCTCCTTCCGGTAAATCATGATGATGAAAGTGGAAGAAGCGTTGTAGAAAAAACATTCCCACGAAACCGCCGAGCATCCAAAGGACGGTAGAATGGAGTGATCCCGATTCCTCAGCGGCGTGCGGCAGGAAATGGAGTAGGGCGATCCCCAGCATCAGTCCGGCGACCAAACTGGTGGCCAGTTGCAGGCGCAGGTGTGTGAGCCGCACCACCAGCGGCAGCCATCCGCCCGCAAGTGACGCCAGCACGACTAAAAGGCAATACAGTACGAGCACGGCCGAGGTTGATAGCATGGCGTCACTCATAGTCGCACTGGACGACAAAGGCGAGCGGGAATCCAGTTTCAGCGTCCGACTTGCCAATAAAAAACCCGCGTCTGGAGACGCGGGTCTTGAAAGTGTGACCGGGCATCACTTCATCAGCAGCATCTGACGAGCGCGCTTGATAGCGGTCGTCACACGGCGTTGATAATGCGCGGGCAGCCCGGTGTATTTGCGGGGCAGGATGCGGCCTTGGTCGGTCACGAACTGGCGGAGCAGGGTGACGTTCTTGTAATCAATCGCGTCCACCGTGAAGTCGATCTTCGGCTTTGGGCGGGGCGTGCGGGTTTCCGACGAGGAGCGCGTGCGCGAGCCGCGACGGTCTTTTTCTTTATTTGTCTTGCGTGGCATGGCGATTACTTGATTTCGCGGTGAACGGTGTGCCGGCGGAGCGCGGGGTTGTATTTTTTCAACTCCAGCTTCTCGGGTTTGAGTTTCTTGTTGCGCGTGGTGGTATAGCGGGAGGGCGACTTGCCTTCCTTGCGCGCTTCAGTGCATTCGATGGTAACGATTTCGCGGGGCATGGTTATTCCTTTTCCTTGGACGGCTTTTCATCCGGTTCGTCGTCGTGTTCGACATCCGGCACGGCAGAGGTATCAATGGAACCCAACTGCCCGAGGCGACGCTGGCGCAGGGCGCCTTCGCGTTCGAGCTGGGCTTGGGCTTCAACGGTGTAGCGAGTCCACGGAATCGCTTCGAGGCGCGCTTTCGGGATCTGCTTGCCCGTCAATTCGCAGACGCCATAGGTCTTGCGTTCAATACGCTTTAACGCTTCTTCAATTTCAAACACCGCATCCTTGTCAGATGAGAGCAAGGTGAGGGCGAAGTCGCGGTCAAAATTATCGGTGCCGGAATCTGCCATGTGCAGGCTGTAGCTGGCCATTTCTTGGGCCGACTCTTCAGCCAGACCGGACATCTGGCGCAGCAATTGGTCGCGCAATTCGAGCAAGCAATCGTAGAAGGTCTGCCATTCTGGCTTCACCTTCGCGTGGTCGCTGCCATTCTTGCGACCTTTGGCGACGGGACGCCCGAGGATCGCTGCAGCAGTCGCCGCCCCCGGCGCCTTGGGGGCGACGTTCGGCTTCTTGGGTTTTTTCTTTTTCGCTGTCACTGTAAACTAATCCTTTCGCGTTCACGGAGATTCCACTTCCCTTGAAGGAATTCCCGACTCGCGAAGGGGAGCGAATTTAGCAAAGGAAATCCATATTGCCACAAAAAAAATGGCCCATTTTACCGCCGTTTTCGCCCTGTCTCTGCCGGGTTTCTAGCCCCGGGCGGTTTGACTTTGCCCCGTCTCACGCCCAAGTTGGCGCAAATGAAAACCATTGCTCGGGTTGCTGGCCTGACGCTCCTCGCATCCATGATCGCTCAAGCTGACCCTGCCCCCATTTACGACCTAAAACTCAAGGATATTGATGGTAAGTGGGTTCAACTGTCGGATTACAAGGGCAAGGTGTTGCTGGTGGTCAATGTGGCCTCCCAATGCGGGTATACCAAGCAATACGCCGGACTGGAGGCGCTATATCAGAAATACAAGGACCAAGGTTTGGTCATCTTGGGATTCCCCTGCAACCAATTCGGCGGTCAGGAGCCGGGTTC
>JAFMIZ010000076.1 GCA_017853715.1 Pedosphaera sp. | reverse complement strand
TGACTTCCGGCAGCACCAGACCCACGGCCTTGGCCGCGCCGGTGCTCGAAGGAATAATATTCTGCGCGGCGGTGCGGCCGCCCTTCCAGTCCTTCTTGCTCGGGCCATCCACGGTTTTCTGCGTGGCGGTGTAGGCGTGGATGGTGGTCATCAGACCTTCGGCGATGCCGAAACCCTCCTTGAGCAACACATGGCAGACGGGCGCCAGGCAGTTCGTGGTGCAGGAAGCATTGGAAACGATGTGGTGCTTGGCGGCGTCATACTTGTCGTCGTTCACGCCCATGACCACCGTGAGGCAGTCGCCCTTCGCGGGAGCGGAGATGACGACCTTCTTGGCTCCGGCAGTGATGTGGCCCTGAGCCTTCTCCACGTCGGTGAAGAGACCAGTGGATTCGATGACGAGATCCACGCCGAGCGCTTTCCAAGGCAATTCAGCCGGGGACTTGGCGCTGACAACTTTGATCTCCTTGCCGTTCACGACAAGGATATCGTCCTCGGCCTTGTCGGCAGCGGATTTCTTGGAGCCGACTTCCCCCTTGAAGCGGCCCTGGATGGAGTCGTACTTGACGAGGTAAGCGAGGTTGTCCGCGGGAACGATGTCGCCGACGGCCACAACTTCGATGTCCTTGCCGACCAGTCCTTGTTCGACCAGCGCGCGGAAGACCAAGCGTCCGATGCGGCCGAACCCGTTGATTGCAACTTTCACTGCCATAATTTCAGTATTTCGATTTCGGTTTGGGTTCAAAAACCGGGTCCAGCGTTGAACCGCGCTGGGCCCGGTCAGCCGCGGAATCTAGGGGAGCTTGGTGAAAATGCCGAACAATTTTTCAGGAATTCTTTGGGTATTTTGACGATTCTGCCGACGAGTGGAACTTTTACCGGAAATGTTGTGAATTGAACCAACCTTGTAATGCAATTCGCCCCTACAGCTTGGGCCTCACTGGCAACCACTCAGGCTGCAAACGCCAGATTTGGTCGCCTGTACGGTCTAGAGGGGGAGAAAACCCGCTGCGTTTGTTGCGGTCACATTTGCCTCATCGACGCAGGCAAATAGGGGTGCGCTGCGTCGCTTTAACGCTGTCGGAAGATTAAAAGTGCCTTTTGGCTCCGTGGGAGCCCTTGCTTGCGATCCAGTTGAGAAAAAGCCATTCAAACATGTTCCGCCTGGTGCGGATGTGCTCACGTCCGGGATGCTTGGATGCGATTTCCGCTGCGGCTACTACCAAAACTGGGTGGCGAGCCAAGCGGTCCGTGATGAGGCGGCACTCGCACCCATTCGAGAAGCCAAGCCGGAACAACTCGTGCAGGCAGCGAGGCAGGCGGGCGCGCGGTTGGTTGCCTCCAGTTACAACGAGCGATTGATCACGTCTGAATGGGCGGCGGTTTTCAGGCGGCGTCAGCGGAGGATTTGCTTTGTGCCTTCGTGTCAAACGGGAATGCCACCCCCGAAGCGCTCGACTTTCTCAAGCCGTGGCTGCGTGCCTATAAAATTGACCTCAAGAGTTTCAACGACCGCCAGCATCGCACGTTGGGCGGAACCTTGGCGAACGTGTGCAGCAGCATTCGCAAGGTGCATGAGCGGGGCATCTGGCTGGAGATTGTCACGCTGCTGATATCCGGCTTCAACGACCACGAGGCCGAATTGCGCGACCTGGCGCAGTTCTTGGTCGGCATCAGCCCGGACATTCCGTGGCACGTCACCGCGTTTCATCCTGATTACAAAATGACCGACGTGCCGCGCACGGCGGCGCGACAATTGGTGCGCGCAGCGGAAATCGGGGCGGAGTCAGGGCTGCGTTACGTGCATGCTGGCAACGCACCCGGACAGGTGGGTGAATGGGAAGACACACGTTGCCATGCCTGTTGGGCTACTCTCATCGAACGACAGGGCTACAACCTGCCGGCGTATCGGCTTACTGGTGAAGGAAACTGTCCCCGGTGCGGGGCGAAGATTCCCGGCTTGTGGCACAACCATGCAGCTGATGCACAAGTTGGGCGGCTCGATGATAATCGAGGGCCAAGAGGAGTCACTCTTTGATCCCCTGTCCGTCAGAACTTTGCGGGCGAGCGCCCTTGGCTTTGTCGGCGGCGCGCGGCAGCCAACCTAGTGACACCAGGAAAGCGTCGCAGCGAGCCAACGTATCCTCTTGGTCCGGGCTCTTATTGAAAAAACCATGGGCTCGTCCTTCGTAATAATGCGTTTCACATCGCACGCCCGCTTGGGTCATTCCGGCGGCAAACTTTTCCACCGTGCTGACTGGAATCAAATCATCCTTGGTGCCCAACAACACGATGGCTGGCGGGTCGTCTGCGCTGATGTGCTCTGCGGGTGAGTAGTCCCGCCAGTTTTCGCCCATCCGCTTGTGACCATAGCTGCCGGGCCCATTGTCAAAGACGGGATTGAACAGCAGTTGAGCATTGCCGCGCGGCGATATTTTCAGGTCATCCCGCGGGTCATCACATCCCTCCACCATGCTCGCGAACGCTGCGAGATGTCCGCCCGCTGAGCCGCCCGCCGCTGCGATGCGGTTGGGATCAATGCCCAACTCCGCCGCGTGAAAGCGCACCCAACGCATCGCTGATTTGGCATCTTGGATACACACCAGCGGCGGCCCGCCTTTATCGCCGGCCGGCACCAGGCGATATTCCACCTGCACCGCCACCATGCCGCGAGAAGCGAGGTGGCTGGCCTGCGGGTCGAACTGAAATAATGGTCCCCCCACCCAGCCGCCTCCGTGGAAGAACACGACTGCCGGATGACGCTCAGAGGGTTTGGCATTGGCTGGCATGCGCACCCACAGCCGCAAGTCTTGCTCGCCTGCCCGCTTGTAAACAAACATCCGATCGCCGTCTTTCGCATCCATGGCGCGATCTTTCGCTGCCGTCGCCTTCTTGCCCTTGTTCCCCGATTGGGCCGCGCCAATCGCTGCTCTAACTTTGGCGTTCTTGAAAATATCAACTGGACCGTAGTTGGACTGTGGTTTGCCGGGGGTCGAGCGGCCTTCGGCTACATATTTTTCGAGCAACTGCATCAAACGCGCCACCACCTCGGGATGCTCTGCCTGCAAGTTGATCGTCTCACCGATGTCCCGGGACAAATCGTAAAGCTGAATCGCCGGCAATTTCGCCTCCTCGGGACTGCCCGGCTTGGGACCGCTCCAACCGCCTGAACCCGGACACAACTCCAGTTTCCACTGGCCTTGGCGAATGGCAAAATCACCATCAATCGAATGATGCACCACGGCTTCGCGTAGTGGCGGATTGGAGGGTTGTGCTAAGAGCCCCGGCAAAAGGCTCACGCTGTCTTCGGCGGCATTGTCGGGCAGCTTCACCCCCAGCAAGTCCGCGCAAGTCGCCATGAAATCGGTCAGGCAAATTATTTCGTCACTGGCTTGGCCAGCCGCGATTCGCCCCGGCCAACTCACCAAGAATGGCACCCGATGACCACCGTCGAAAATGTCCGCCTTCATGCCGCGGAATTGGCCGCTCGGATGGTGTCCCAAAGATTCCAGATGCGGAAAGTCTGCCGACCGCGAGCAGCCGTTGTCGGAGGTGAAGACGATGAGCGTGTTCTTGGCGATGCCCGCCTCCCGCACCGCCTCAAAAATGCGGCCCGCCATGGCGTCGACTTCCGCACAAAAATCTGCGTAATCGCCCAAACCCGTTCGACCCCGACATTCCTTGGTTGGCACAATGGGCGTGTGCGGTCCCGTGATCGGATGATAAAGGAAGAACGGTTGGCCTGACTTGGCGTGTTCACGAATGTAGCCGACGGCCTTATCGGTCAGGTGTGACAACGCTTCTTCAAAGGAGAAACCATCAGCGATGGGCCCCGCGCGGCGATACGCCGGGTTGGGTGCGGCGGCCGCGACTTGGGTGGGCACCTTGGTGAAATGGTTGTTCTCGATGTAAACGTAGGGCGGCATGTCCAAGGAGGCGCTGATGCCATAGAAATAATCGAACCCGACGCTGGTTGGTCCGTTGGTGATGGGCTGCTGCCAGTTGATTTCCTTGCCGGCCATGGCGAAATCCATGCCGAGATGCCATTTGCCAATACAGGCTGTGTGATAGCCTTGCTGCTTGAGCATGCTGGCCACGGTCATTCGGTCCGCTTCGATCAAATATGGACTCGTCCCGCTCAGCACGCCCTTCTGTAATCTTGAGCGCCAACTGTAACGACCGGTCATCACCCCATACCGCGTCGGCGTGCAGACGGAAGCATTGCAGTGCGCGTCCGTGAAAATCATCCCCTCGCGCGCCAACCGGTCCAAATGCGGCGTCGGGATTTTTCCGTTTGGATTGAGACACTGCACGTCTCCATAGCCCAGATCATCGGCAAGGATATAAATGATGTTGGGCTTCACCGCAGCGGCCTCTCCCGCCAGAATTGCCCAGAAGAACATGACCAGCGTGCAGAGAGTGAAGCGTGCGGGGTTCATCGTGTTTTCAAGATGGAACGCCCAGGGGAATTCTTCCAGCCTGATTCAAGGATGGACCGGAGCCGCCAGCTGGCGGCCAGTCGGCGTGGACCTCAAATCTTCAGCGCGGACAACTTTTCGTTGAGGTCATTGGCAATGAGAGGATTGATGACCGGGTCCAAGTTGCCATCAATCACTGCCGGGAGATTGTAGAGCGTCAGTTCGATGCGATGATCGGTGACGCGATTCTGCGGGAAATTGTAGGTGCGAATCTTTTCGCTGCGTTCGCCGGTGCCCACCTGCTGCGCACGTTGGCTGTCGTATTTCGCCTTCTCGTCGGCAATCTTGCGTTCCAACAGGCGCGAGCGCAGCACCGTCATGGCCTGCGCCTTGTTCTTCTGCTGCGAACGCTGGTCCGCACAACGCACAATCATGCCCGTGGGTTTGTGAATGATTTGCACCGCGGAATCCGTGGTGTTGACGCCCTGCCCGCCTTTGCCGGACGCGCGACAGACGTTGATCTCGATTTCGTCGGGCTTGATCTCCACGTCCACTTCCTCGGCCTCGGGCAACACGGCGACGGTCACGGTGCTGGTGTGGATGCGCCCCTGCGCTTCAGTGGCCGGAACGCGTTGCACACGATGCACGCCGCTCTCGTATTTGAGGCGTTTGTAAACGTCCTGCCCGAAGACTTCAAAAATGATTTCCTTGAAGCCGCCCAGATCTGACGGGCTGGAATCCATCGTCTCGATGCGCCAGCCGCGTTCTTCCGCGTAACGCGAATACATGCGGAACAGGTCTGCAGCAAACAACGCAGACTCTTGTCCGCCCGCTCCGGCGCGGATTTCAAAGATGGTATCACGCGAGTCGGTGGGCTCTGGCGGGACGAGACCGAACTGCACTACGCGAGTCAGTCGTGCCACCTCGCCCTCGAGCCGCGTGACCTCTTCCTTTGCCATTTCGGCCAACTCGGAACCGGGCGGTTCAGCAGCGAGCATCGCCTGGTTGTCTTCGAGGTCCATCATCGCTTTGAGCCATGCGTCGCCACTTGCGACGATGTCTTTGAGCCGGGAGTATTCCCGGGTGAGTTCGGCCGCGCGCTGGGGATTGTTGAAAACCTTGGGGTCGCCGAGCTGCGCCTCGGTTTCGGCGTAGCGGCGTTTCAGGTCTTGGATGTGCGGGCGGAGGTCCACTGGACAAAAGAAAACCGCCCGCCATTCCGATAAACGGAAGAGCGGGCGGAGAAATTGCGGAACGCTACTTCTTCTTCTTGGTGGCCTTGGCCGCCAGTGCGGCTTGGGCCGCCAGAGTCTTGGCCGCGCGCTGCTGGAACTTGTCCACGCGACCGGCGGTGTCCACGAACTTCTGCTGACCAGTGTAGAAGGGATGGCAGGCGTTACAGATACCGACGATGATGGTCGGCTTGGTGGAGCGGGTCTTGATCACGTTGCCGCACGCGCAACGAATCTCTGCTTCCACATATTTCGGATGAATACCGTCTTTCATAAAAGGGCCGCGAAGATACCAACGAAAACCCAACTGACAAGGGCTAAAATGAAAGCAAAATTGGCTAATTCCTGAGAAATCATTGGGTTTATGGTTTATCCCGTTGGGATACGGGGCCGGAGCCCGTGGAACAGGGGCGGATTTAGGTGTGAACTCTGCGGATGGGCGCGAATTGGGGACTGCCTGCTCCAACGAATTTATGAATATGTGTTCGCCGGCGCCAGCACTCGCAACCCTTCAGGGTGCGCGGATCCTTTGGATTCATTCCCCGCGCAGTCGCCACGCTCCAACCCCAGGCTGAGTTCGTTTGCCCCGGTGGGGTAACCCGGAAAGCGCATCTGCTGGGCTGCTGTCAAATCCGCATCCGACCCTGAAAAAACTCCTCACCACTTCTCCTCTTCCTTCACCGTCAGGTCAATCTTGCGGCGATCAAGGGTGTAGCCTTCGGCTTGGGCGAGTTGGGCGAGGGAGCGCTTGTATTGAACCAGCGCCTGAATCTCGGCGGACTGTGCCTCGGTCAGGTCGCGCTGCAATTGCAGCACAAAGAAGCTCGTGCTCTTGCCGTTCTCCAGTTTCTTTTCCTCAGCGGCGAGGGCGGCCTCGGCGTATTCGCGGGCTTCGCGGGTGGCGCCAACCCGTTCGTAGTTGGACTGCGCGAGTTTGATCGCGTTGTCTATCTGCACCATGATGTCCTGCTCGAGTTTTTTCACAATCAGGACGGATTGCTCCTGGCTGGCCTGGGAAGACTTGTAACGGTTGCGGGCGGCGCCATTGCCAAGGGGGAAGACGATGCGTCCGCCCACGGTGTAGAACGGCCGGTCACGGTCGCCCACCTCATTGAATGTGTCGTCGAACACTTCACCCGACCCGTTGTAACCGAAAGTGCCGAACGCATCCAACTGCGGATAAAGCTGATTGCGGTCGTAGCGCACATCCAACCCAGAACGTTCCAAGTCCAATTCAGCCTGGAGCAGTTCCGGACGGGTGGTTAAGCCGCGCGTCCAGCTTTGCTGCACGTCAAGCAATTCCCGCTCGGCATTCAATCCCTCGTCCGGCACGAGGCGATCATTGCGCCAGAGGCGAAAATCGTCGGAGAGCAGGCGCTTCAATTCATTCTCCAGCACATCCAAGTTGCGTTGCGCAGAAATGAGGTCAGCCCGACGCGCGGCCACGGCAGCCTCGGATTGTTTTTCGTCCAGGGGAGCCAGCGCGCCCACTTCGACCCGTTTCTTGTTCTCCGCCAGCAAACGTTCGGCCAGCTCCAACCCTTTTTGCTGCACCTTCACGTTTTCATTGGCGAAGGCGAGATCGTAGTAGGCCAATTCAACGCGCGTCACGATGTCAATAATGCTGGCCTTGAGACCCAGCTCGGAATACTGCACGCGATTTTTGGCCACCTCGATATTCAGGCGGGTGCTATCGATCCAGAAATTCTTGAGCAGTGGCTGGACGACGTCAACGGACACCGAGCCGCCGCTGTTCTGAAAGGGAACACCGACACTCCGATTTAAGTTGGTGTCGAAATAGAAATTGTCACCGGAAGTTTCGCGGGCATTGGCGTTCAATCCGTAAGTCATACCCCAAGGCGTCAGGCCATTTAGGCCACCCCGGAAGCTGTCCGAATCCGACTCCGCTCCCGGGACGGTAAAACCGCCGGACAACAATCGTGAACCAGACTCATCATGATCATGCTGGCCTGACAGACCAAGGGTGGGTTCATAGCCAGCGCGAGCCGCGGCGAGATTGAAAAGGGCAAATTGCGGATTGTAGCGGCTGATGCGCAGTTCGAGGTTTTTCTCCAGCGCCATCACGAAGCATTCCTGCAATGAAACAGGGCGTGAATTGGTGGCGGGTGTCGCTAAGATTGACAGGGTAGCGCCAAGGAGGACCGCGAAAGGGGCAAATCTGCAGCTCATGGCGCAGAGAATGTTGCAATTCTGCCCTGACGTCAAACGCCTCCAAGGCTGGCTTCTGATTTGCTTGGTTTAGGTCAATCAGTTGCCAATCAGAGGGAAACAACCATGAAAACGAGACTGACATCTTGATAGCTTGCTTGCTGCTGGTCTTGGGCGGCCGCTTGGAAGCCCGAATAATTCCATCGTCTTCCACTGCGTGGTGGACGCCAATCCTCTACGCACCCTACTCGATGCCTGATGCGTTCACGGATCAGCAATCCGGCTTATCTGAAGGCGACATCGTGGGCAACCTGCTCAACCCGTCGTTCTATGTTTCACATCACAATGGCGGAGCCACCAACACTTTTACCGATGGTCAACTGGGGTTCCGGTTTCGTTTTGGTGCCGATAAATCCCCGGCGGGTTACAAGGGCGTGGCCCTGATTGGAATAAATCTGGCCCTGAACGGCTCGCTCGATCTATTCGCCGGCGTCAACCGTAGCGGTTCAATGCCCGTGGTTGGACTTTGGTGGGCGGCAGCTGGCACGAATAGCACGCCCGGTCAACCGCCGTTGGTACATCGCTGACATTCAGCTACACCCAGACAGCCGCGAACTTTTCATGGATGGCGGTTTCGCTGGCCAACCATCCCACGGCCACTTCCACCGACTTGGATGGAGGCGGCAGCACTGACTACATGCTGTCGTTCTCTATTCCATTTGCCGACCTCGTGTCCTTGGCCGTCGGGCTTGTCCCGGGCTTCAACAAATCGAGCTTCATCAATTATGCGGCTCTTACTGGCACATAGATCAACAAGTTGAATCAAGACATCAACGGCATCACCGGAGGCATCAAATCAGGGTTGCTCTGGAGTGACCTCGGTGCATTTTCACAAACTTACACTGGCGGCGGTCAATTGGCCGTGCCGGAACCGTCTTGTGCTGCGCTGGGGGGATCCTTCCGGCTTCATTGCTCATCCTCCGTCGCCCCTAAGGTAGGGGTAGGCGTCATGCGGACGCCCGCTGGAGCCGATCTGCCAGTGCCCGCCACTCCGGTGCATCCGGTAGTTGCTCCACGATAATGCCGTTGGCCCCCAGTTCATCGCATTGGTGCAGTTCTGCGTAGAGCGCCCGCGCGTAAGCCTCCGCGTCGTGTGGCACCACTGCAACTCGCAACCATTCCCCCGCGCCCGGCACGCTTGCGTGCGCTATCACGCAAGTCCGCCGTTGGGCAAAACCGAGTCTGACGGACAGTTCATTCAGCGCGGCTTCGTTTTTCCAATCGCGCACCGCCATGCGTGCTTGCGGCGAGTAATGCTTTTTCAACAATCCTGGGCTGCGCAATTCTCCGTCGGCACTGCCGATCTTTAACTCGCCGGTCACTGCGAGCAAGGATTCCTCGTGGATCATCCCCGGTCGCAGCAGGCGCGGTGGCAGGACGCTGATATCCACCACCGTGGACTCGATGCCCACGTTGCACTCGCCGCCGTCCACGATCAACGGGATGCGTCCGTCCAACTGCTTCCGCACATGCGCTGCCGAGGTGGGCGAAAGCTGGTTCGACAAATTCGCGCTCGGCGCAGCCAGCGGAAAATCGCACGCCCGGATGACGGCTTGTGTGAACGGATGACTCGGCCAGCGAATGCCCACCGTGCTGCCGCCAGCGGTCACCATGTCCGGAATGATTGAGGCGCGTGGCAGCACCAGCGTGAGCGGTCCCGGCCAGAAAGACTTTGCCAGGCGCTCGGCTACATTCGGCCAATCTGTAACGCAGCGATGCGCGAGCGCGCGATCCGCCACATGACAAATGATCGGGTTGTGGGCGGGGCGCCCCTTGATTTCATAAATCCGCGCCACGGCTTTCGGATTCAGCGCGTTGGCGGCCAACCCATAGACCGTTTCAGTCGGGATCGCCACCACCTCGCCCGCGCGCAGTAACTCCACCCCCTCTTTCACCGCCGCTTCAAACAGCTGCGGCGTGTGCGTGGGCAGGATACGGGTTTCACGGCGATTCGTCACGGCCCAGAGGCTGCGGGATTTTTACGCGATGAGCAATCCGGCGGACGAGTTTTCAAACTTTCGATGCGCCGGAGCTGCTTCTAACATGGGCCATGACTTTGACGGAATTGACCCAGCAGGTCGCCAACGGACAGAACCTCTCTCGGACTCACGTTCAGGCCGCGGTGGCCGAACTGACGCGCGAAGACATCCCGGCGGAAGCCAAGGCGGATCTCCTGACAGCGCTAGCCCAAAAGGGCGAAACCATTGAGGAAATCGCCGCATTCGCAAGTATTCTGCGGGATAAGTCGGTTGCGGTTCCCTTGGATGAGACCACCCGCCGCCGTGAACTCTTGGACGTTGTGGGCACCGGCGGCGACAAGCTGAACACCTTCAACATCTCCTCCACATCGGCTTTGCTGGCGGCTGCCGCAGGCGTGACCGTCGCCAAACACGGCAACCGAGCCGCCACCTCGCCCTCCGGCAGCGCCGATGTGCTTGAGGCACTGGGAGTGCAACTCAATCAGACGCCCGCGCAAGCCGCCACGGCGTTGCGCGATCGCGGCTTTGCCTTCTTCTTTGCGCCCAACTATCATCCCGCATTCAAACACATTGCCCCCGCCCGCAAGCTTTGTGCGGCCCGCGGCCAACGCACGCTGTTCAACTTCCTCGGCCCCCTGCTCAATCCCGTCCGCCCGTCAGCCATGTTGCTCGGGGTGCCGCGACCGGACATGTGTGAGCCGATCGCGCATGTCCTGCGATCGCTTGGCGTGCGCCGCGCGATGGTGGTTTGTGGTGAGGTTCCCAAGGCAGAAGCTGGCCTGGCGTACCTGGATGAAATCTCCACGCTTGGGCCAACGACCGTGGCCGAGTTCTATCAGGAGCGCGGCTTTACGGTCTCACAACTGGCGCCCGAGAATTTTCCTTTGCAGTCGGCTGTGCTGGCCGACCTCGTGGGCGGCGACAAAGTGGCCAATGCCGAAACGGCCCGCCGCATCCTCGGCGGTGAGGAGCGCGGACCCAAGCGTGATGCCGTGCTCTTGAACACCGCCGCTGCACTGTTCGTGGCAGGTCGTAGTCGTTCCCTGATTGAAGGCTGGGAGCTTGCAGAACAAGTAATCAGCAGCGGAGCCGCGCAACGCAAACTGGCGGAAATCGTTGCTTCCAACCCAACGTGAGCGAGCACCCCACCAGCCCTGATGCCGCTCCGCCCGTGATGAATTCCCTAGAAGCATCGCCCCGCAAACGGACGCCCTGGTTGCTGCTCCCGGCCTTGCTACTGCCCCTCATGGTCGTGCTTTTTCTTTTCAATCCCGCCCAAAACTCATTCTACCCTTTCTGCGTTTTTTCCAAGCTGACCGGCCTGCAATGTCCAGGCTGCGGCGGCCTGCGTGCGGCGCATCAATTGCTCCACGGCAACGTCCTCACCGCGTTCCGTTTCAACCCGCTGGTGGTGGGCGCATTGCCAATCGTTTTGTTCCTGCTGGTCCGGCGCTGGGTGCGTGGCCCGGGGCGGCCGGTGTCCGCGCGCACGATGGCGGTATGGGCATGGATTGCCTTTGCCGTGCTCACCGTGTTTGGGATTCTGCGCAACCTGCCCATCGAGTTCTTCCAATTGTCGGCGGGCTGACGTTGCTTCGCGACTTGTCACCCGGGGTGGGTTCGCCTAAACGCAGCAAACCTCATTCAAAGGAGCTCCATGTATCGAATACTCGGTGGCGATGGAAAGGAGTATGGACCGGTCACAACGGAAACGTTGCGACAGTGGGTCAACGAAGCTCGCGCCAATCGCAAGACCCAAGTCCGCCCCGAAGGCAGCGATCAATGGCAGCTACTTGGCAGCCTGCCCGAGTTCGCCCCGCTCTTTGCCCCGCCCCCGCCCGGTTTGAATGCAGCGGTAGGAGGTGTTCCGATTGGGCCCGTTCCACAGAGCGGCTTTGCTGTGGCCTCGCTCATCATGGGCATTCTGGGTTTTATCACTATTCTCACCGGCGTGCTTGGCATCGTTTTCGGATTAGTTGCGCTGCGGAAAATCAAGACGAGCAACGGGCGTTTGGGGGGCGCGGCCTGGCCAAGGCAGGAATCATCTTTTCAATTGTTGCGCTGCCCGTGGCGACGGCTGGTTACTTAGTGGCAGTGCGAGCGGCCAATGCCTCTCTGGCAGGTGCCCGCAGCAAAGCGCATGCGATCCATTGCGTGAACAATCTGAAACAGCTCGGCCTTGCCGCCAGGCTGTATGCGGATGAATACGACGACATATATCCGGCCGGCACGAACTGGTGCAACACACTCCTCACCTACGCTGGCACGCCCAAAACATACCAGTGCCCCGGAGATGGCGCGCGTTTGAGCTGTGGTTATGCTTTCAATTCCGCACTCGCCGGCTTCACCGAGCAGGACATCGCCCCGGACACGGTGATGTTCTTCGAGAGCGACAGCGGTTGGAATGCGACTGGCGGAAAAGAGTTGATGATTAGGCAGCCCCGCCATAACAACACGTTTGTCATTGGGCTGGCGGACGGCAGTGTTCTGCAGGTGCAGGCAGCGCGGCTGGAGCAATTGCGGTGGAATCCGACCAACCGAACCAACAACGTGAAGGAGTGAACATGTATAAGATTCGTGGTGGTGACGGCAAAGAATACGGCCCCGTTTCAGCGGACACTTTGAAACAGTGGGTCGCCGAAGGGCGCGCCAATGC
>JAFMIZ010000197.1 GCA_017853715.1 Pedosphaera sp. | reverse complement strand
CGCCGGAACGCAGTTCAATCTGCAAAGCCTTGGCTACGTGGGAGCGGTGGGCGGCGCCGGGATGAATGTCTCGGGCACGGCCTATTCGCTTTCCGGCAGCAACGGCACGGTGAATGTCGCCGCGCAGGGCGTGACCGGCACCTTCACCGTCGCCTCCACGATCAACGCAGCCACCAAGGGGTTCGTGCTCAGCGGCTTCAGCTTCGACCTGGTCGCCGTGGTGCCTCCCACCGGCACGAGCACTTTCGACAACGGCGGCGGGAACAATCTCTGGACCACCGCCTCCAACTGGAATCCCAACGGCGTGCCCATCGCCCCGACCGACGCCGAGATCAGCAATGGCGATGTGGTCGTGAACAGCGCCGTGGCGACCGGTCCGGCCGAACTCAGGATCATCAACGGCTCGCTCACCCTGACCAACACCGGGGCGCTGACGATGCAATCCATGACCCTCGGCCGGAACATCGAGAACGATGTGCGTTTGGTGATCAATGGCTCAGCCGTGTCCTTCAGCTATTCCGGCTCCTCCGCCACCAACGAATTTGCCGTGGGCACGGCGGCCACGGTGGAAACCAGGCCGGACGCGGGCGGCTGCGAACCGCTCGCCCTCGGCAACGCCAAGCTGGTCCTGGACCCCGGCTCGCAGTGGATCCTCGACGGCGCGAACTACTCCGGCCCCTTCAACGTGGGCGACCGCTTCGTGCTGGCGAACTTCGGCTCATTCACCGGCGGCACCGGCGGCATCCGCACGCGCAACTTCGATCTGCCCGGCAACCGGCGGCTGGATCTGGTGCAGACCGCAACCAACCTCTACTACGAAGTGGCGGCCCAGACGGCCGCCACCGGTCCGAACATCATCATCATCAACACGGATGACCAAGCCGGCGGCCAGCACTTCGGGTTCGAGGGCCGCAACTGCCTCACCCCGACGTTGGACGGTCTGGTCTCGACCGGTTTGCGCTTCACCTCGGGCTTTGCGGCCTCGACCGTGTGCGGCCCGTCACGTTACTCGCTGCTCACCGGGCGCTGGCCGTCCCGCAACACCAGCGAGAACTTTCTCTCGCTCTACCCTTCGGGCACGCTCGGCCGCTTCGGGGTGTCCGACACCGAACTCGAGCCCGACGGCCAGAACATCGGTGCGTGGCTCCGGCAGGCGGGCTACCGCACCGGCTTCGTGGGCAAGAGTCACGTGCTCGACGACAGCCTCAAGGCCACCACTGCATGGGCCGCGCGCGGCCTGCTCACTTACGCGAAGACCGCCGATCCCGCCACCGACGCGAACGTCAACGGCAGGATGAAGCACAACCACCGCGTCGTCTGCCAAAATATGCGCGCGCTGGGCTTCGATTATGTCGATGGCTTCTACCACGCCAACCTCAAGGAACTCTACAACGACAAGCTCAATGTCCACAACCAGGAGTGGATCACCAGTCGGGCCCTGCGCTTCATCGAGGAGAACCGCAACGAGCGCTTCTTCCTATACATGGCCCCGACGGTCAACCACGGTCCGGTGAACAACAACCTCGACTACACGTTGCGCGCCAACAAGGCTTACACCAGCGCCGGCTACCTGCCCAACGAGGATTACTCGTTCATGCCCACCCGGCAGGCGATCATCAATCAGGTCAACGCCGCCGGCAAAGACCTCATCTCCGCCCGCGAGACGTGGATCGATTATTCCATCGCCGCCATCACCAACAAACTTGCCCAATACGGCATCCGCAACGATACGCTGATCATCTTCACCTCCGACCACGGTGAGAAGACCCTCTCCAGCCCGGTGGTGTGGGGGAAAACCTCGCTCTACGACCTCGGCATGCGCGTGCCGATGGTGATGAACTGGCCCAACGGCATCACCTCGCCGGGGCGCACCTACGGCGAGATCGTCAGCCATGTGGACATCGTTCCCACGCTGCTCGCGCTGGCCGGCGCCTCCGGCCTGCCGACGCGCCCGGTGGACGGCGTCAGTCTGGTGCCGGTGTTCAACGGCAGCAGCGCCGCCGTGCGCAACGACCTGTTCTGCGAGATCGGCTATGCCCGCGCCGTGCGCACCAAAAGCCGCAAATACATCGCGGTGCGCTACACCCCGGGTGACTACGCCCGGATCGCGACCAACGGAACCTGGCCGGAATACAATGTGAATTCGGGGCTGACGGGCGGAACCATCCCCCGGCCCTATTACATCAACAACAGCGGTCTGGGAGCGGGGGTGGCGAGCACCAACCCGCGGTACTTCGACGACGACCAGCTCTACAACCTGACCACCGACCCCGGCGAGGACAACAACCTGTACGGCCAGGAGCCCGCGACCGCTTACGACCTGAAAAAGCGGCTGGCGCAATACATCGGCGGCATCCCCGGCCGCCCGTTCCGGCAGTTCAGTGACAGCTCCACCGAGTTCTCGCCCGCGCCGGCCAGTGCGCCCACCCAGCCGGCCAATGTGCAGATGCAGTTTCAGGGCGCCACCGCCGTCAAGCTCCAGTGGTCCGACGCCGCCAACAACGAGCTGGGTTACATCGTGGAATCCTCCACCAACGGCGCTCCCTTCACGGTCGTTGCGGAGACCCCTGCGGGCACCAACACGGCCACCGTTCCCCTGCCCGCGGGCGTCGAGGATTTGGTGTTGCGCGTGTCGGCCTACAACGCCGCCGGCGACTCCGCCGCAACCAACCAGCCCGACCTGTTGACGCCGGAGAACTGGCGCTACCGGACCTTCGGCCTGGCGGACCCCACGCTGAGCAGTCCGGTGAGCCAATGGACGAACGACGCCGACGGCGATGGTTTGGCAAACATCTGGGAATATGCGTTCGCCAC
>JAFMIZ010000075.1 GCA_017853715.1 Pedosphaera sp. | reverse complement strand
TCGACCATTGGCAGACCGAGTTGCATGACATCAGCACGGAAGGTTTGTTTGCCGCAAAGAAAGTGGCGGAGCAACCTTCGCAGGCAAGTGCCAGGACGGCCGCGCGCTTGCTGCGCAAACTGCGCTGGAGTCCTGCCGAGGTTCTCGGGGCTATTCTCCCCGCGCGCGTCAATGTCATACTGCTGAAGCTGATCCCCCGCAGCCTGGCCCGGCGGGTCGCCGAGGGCCGGAAATAAATTTGCGGCTTGGCCGGCGCCATGTCAGTGCAACAAGATCAGCCATATTCCGTGCTAGCCAAAAATTGGCCGGACCGGCCACTCGCCGTCTTGGCTTCGTGTCGCGCTCGCGACCTGCCCGTGCTGGAGATCGTTGCCCGCTGGCTGCCCCGCACCGTACCGCTCAAGAAATTCATCGTCGTGTCTCCCAATGCCGAGTGCGCCCGCATTCAGCGCCGCTTGGGCGCCGCCGCCTGGGTCGTGCCTGAGGATGGTTTCATTCCTGGCCTGTCCCTCTCAGCCCTGCGCCCCTTGCCCGTCGAGGGCTTCCCCCGCGCCGCCGGCTGGTATTACCAGCAGCTGCTCAAGTTGCAGTTCGCCTTTGTCGAACCAGAGGATGACTACTATCTCATCTGGGATGCGGATACCGTTCCCTTGCGGCCCATGCGCTTTTTTGACGAGCAGGGGCGCATGTTGCTCACCAAGGCCACGGAATACCATGCGCCGTATTTTGACACGTATCGCCGGCTGCTGGGGGAGGAGCCGACGCGTGAGTTTTCCTGCATTGCGCAACACATTTTGGTTCAGAAATCGGTCGCCCGTGAGATGCTGGCCCGCATCGAGCGCCAGGTTCCCGGGACGGAAAACTGGGCGTGGAAAATCATGCGCTCGCTGCCGCCGCAGGGACTCAACCTGTTCAGCGAATATGAGACCTACGGGCATTACGTCAAAAATCATTATCCGGATCGGGTGGCGTTTGTTGAGCGCGCGTGGCATCGGCCCATGCCGCATCCGGGGGGATGTGCGGTGCCCGGCGAGCGGGAGTTGCAGCGGGCGGCCCAGTCGTATGATTTCGCGGCCTACGAACGCGCCAGCCTGCCTTGGCAGCGTTTCGCCCGCCGCGCCGTCAGTTGGTGGCGGGGCCTTCGCGCCCGCCCGCGCAACTCGCAGAAAAGGTTTTTGTCATGACCGCGCAGGGTGTTCATCCAAGTCTCGTGGCGGTGTTGGTTGTGTTGCTGTGGTGCGGATCGCTGCGTTTTGCCTGCGCCTACGAGATCATCTCCAACCGCCTTTGGCAGGTCTCACTCGATGGCCATTCCGATTCCTCCCCCGCCATCGCCGCCGACGGAACGGTGGTGTTGGGCTCGTGGAGTGGTAAGTTGTGGGCCATAAGCCCCGACGGGCGCGTGGCGTGGACGTTTGCCACGGGCTCCGAAATCAAGTCCTCCCCCGCCATCGGTGCCGATGGCCGCATCTATTTCGGCTCGCGCAATCGTAATTTCTACGTGCTGACGCCTCAAGGCCGTCTCGTTTGGTCCTGTCAAACCGGGGGCTGGGTGGATTCTTCGGCGGCCTTGACGCCCGCGGGCGACAGTTTCGTGGGGTCTTGGGACGGCTCCATTTATGCCTTCGCGCGGGATGGTGCCAAACTGTGGCAATTCCAAACAGGTGGCCCCGTGGTTTCCTCTCCGGCCATCGGGACGAACGGCGTTCTCTACGTGGGTTCGCACGATGCCAAGTTTTACGCCTTGTCCACGGCGGGCAGCAATCTTTGGGCTTATCTCGCGGGCGGGCCCGTCCTTTCCTCGCCCGCAGTCGGACCGCAAGGCGAACTGTATTTCACCTCGGCGGACGGTTATCTGCACGCGGTCAACCCGGACGGAACCCGGCGGTGGACGTTGCGCACAGGGGGGGTCACCGAGTCCTCCCCGGTGCTGAATGCCGACGGCCTGATCTTTCTGGGCGTCAACCGCCACCTTTGGGCGGTATCCCCCCGCGGCCAAAAAGTCTGGCAGCGTCTGGATGACGACGTGTTTGATTCCACCCCGTTGGTTCTCTCCGACTTCACCGTGCTCTTTGTGTCGCGGGCGGGCATGGTGAAAACTGTGTTTCAGGACGATGGACGCGACGACACGCGCCTGAAATGGATGGCGTATCATCATCTCCATGGCGCGGCCTCCCCCGGCATCGGTCCGAAGGGCACGGTTTACACGCCGGGCGACTGGACGCAGTTGCTTGCCCTGCCTAACCCGGCCCCGACGGGCAAGTCCGCTTGGCCCAAGTTTCGGGGCAACACCCGCAACACCGGCAATGCCGCGGACAGGGTTAAGTCGGAGTAATTGGTTGATGGGTAAACTTTGTTTTGCAATTCGCTTTTGCTGAGCCTTACTTGCCCCTGTGCAAATCATCAAACGCGCCGCCCGCCGGATTGCCGAGTTTTTGAGCCGCCCGGTTGCCTCTTCCTTGCGGCATTACTCACCCCCGGATGCCGCCTCACAACTTTTGCTGGCCATGTCCTACCGGCAGATGGTTGCGTCCGGCGGTCCGTTGCCGCCGTTTTCCGACACGGGTTTCAAGGCCTACTCCCAGACCGATGAAGACGGCTTGCTGCTCTTCATCTTTTCGCTGATCGGGACCACCAACCGGAAGTGCGTTGAGATTTGTGCGTCGGACGGCGTGGAGTGCAACACCGCGAACCTGCTGGTCAATCACGGGTGGACGGGCTTGCTGTTCGATGGCAATCCGGAACTCGTCCGCCGTGGGCGGGAGTTTTATCAGGCCAACCGCTCCACCTACGTGGACCCGCCCCAGTTTGTCTGCTCCTGGATCAAGCGTGACAATATCAATGACCTGCTGCGTCAGCATGGATTCGTCGGCGAGATCGACCTTCTCTCGCTCGACATGGATGGCGTGGATTATTGGATATGGGAGGCGATTGACGCCATCGCGCCGCGGGTTGTTGTGGTCGAGTATCAGGACATCATCGGCCCCGAGCGGGCCTTGACCGTCCCTTACGCTGAAGATTTTGATGCGTGGGGATATCCATCGACGGACGGCATGCCTAATTTCTGCGGGGCGTCGTTGGCTGCATTCGTCAAGCTGGCCCATCGCAAGGGGTATCGGCTCGTGGGGTGCAACCGGTATGGCTACAACGCCTTTTTTGTGAAACGTGGGATTGGCGAGCAGCAGCTTCCCGAGGTGCCGGCGGTGGAGTGTTTTCGGCACCCTAAAAATGCCTGGGGGCAGCAGCACCGTTGGCCCACCGTGAAACACCTGCCTTGGGTGGAAGTCTGATGTAGGGCTTCCGTTCCCCGTCTCAGAAAGGACCTGACGGCGGCCTCCTGGGACAGGCCTTCCAGCCTGCCCGTTTGCTTGGCTCCCCAGTCCGAGGCCCCTTTACAACTCCCTGCAGCAGCGGATGTCAGTCCGCTCTATCTCAAGCTCTGCGTTCCCCAGTTCCTTGCGGTGATGTTCCGCCTCGCCCCGGATCAAAATCCCCGGCCGCAGCATCCCCTCGCAATTTCGAGACAGATGTTCCTCGATCAGCAAATGGGGTTGCCCGGTTTTGGGGTCTCACGATAGATTACCCGCCTGGATGTCCGACCAAACCAGCACCCTGACACGCGCGCAGCTCCTGTATGGGATTTGCCTGTCGCTGGCGGTGCTCATCGGCTTCTTGCTGGCCGATCCCATCCAGTCCGCCAGCGTCATCGTGCTGGGTATGGTCGTCGCCGTCTTGTGCTGGCCCATCTTCGCGCGCTGGCACCATCCCTTGCTGGTCTTCAGCTTCCACAGTGCTTTCTACGCCGGCTTTCTGCCGGGGAATTTGGTGCTGTGGTCGCTTGCGGCGGCGGGGGGCTTTGTCTTGCTGGTATTCCACCGCTCCATCAACCCGAACCTCCGGCTGTTCCCGCCCGGCGGTGTGCCGTGGGCATTGCTTATGCTGGCGTTGGTGGTGGTGGTAACGGCCATGGCCCAAGGGGGGATTGGTTTTAAGGCTCTTGGGTCCGCCTCCACCGGCAGCAAGAAATACGTCTATATTCTCCTGGCCATCATGGCCTACTTCGTCCTGGTCAGCCGTCCGGTCCCTCCCCGCTGGGCCTTCGCGTATGTCGCTCTCTTCTGTTTGTCCGGGCTGACCGGTCTGCTGGCGCACGGCATTTATGCTGCGGGCAGCAAATTCTATTTTTTGTTCAGCTTTGTGGACCCCGCGCCCGCGATCGGTCAGGCCACTGCGGAATGGGATGTTCAGGGCAAGACCGTCTTCCGCAGCACGGGGGCCACCATGGTTGCCAGTGCTATTTTGGGGCTCGTCATCGCGCGCTTTGGCATCCGAGAGTTGTTCGATCTCAAGCGGCCTTGGCGGATGATGTTAGTGCTGTTCTGTTTGGCGGGCGGCAGCCTTGGGGGATTTCGGTCGTTTTTGGTGGGGGCTATCCTGTTTTTGGGAGTGTTATTTTTCTTGGAGGGTCTGCATCGCACCAAGTATCTGGCGCTGGTGCTGGCGCTGTCTCTCGGTGGTTTCGGGCTGCTGGAGACTTTCTCCGACCGCCTTCCGGATGGAGTGCAGCGGGCCATCAGTTTCCTGCCGGTGCGAGTCGATGAACACGTGCGGCAGGATGCCCAAGGCTCCACCGAGTGGCGGTTGCGCATGTGGGAAATTCTGTGGGCGGAAGTTCCGGACCACCTTCTGATGGGCAAGGGCTTCGCCATTGATCCGCAGGCATTGCAACTCTCGGACTACAACGCAGCTTCTGGTTATGGCATTCAAGCGGAGTGGGCGGTGCTGGCCGGGGAATACCACAACGGCCCCATCAGCGTGCTGTTGCCCTTCGGCATTTGGGGGGCGCTGGCCTTCCTGTGGTTCATCGCCGCGGCCATGCTCCGGTTCCGTTTCTTGTGCCGCCAGAGCCCTCCCAGCCTCGCCCGCCTCAACCGCGTCTTGTTCGCCATGTTCATTTCCAAGCTCATCCTTTTTGCGGTGGTCGTCGGTTCCATTTACTCCGATCTGGTTGAATTCGTCGCGGTGCTTGGCATTGCTGAAGCCTTGAACGCCGGAGCCCGGCCGCCGGCGGTGGAGTGTTTTCGGCATCCTAAAATGCTTGGGGCAGCAGCACCGCCGGCCCACCGTGAAACACCTGCCTTGGGTGGAAGTCCGACGTAGGGCTTCCGTTCCCCGTCTCAGAAAGGACCTGACGGCGGCCTCCTGGGACAGGCCTTCCAGCCTGCCCGTTTGCTTGGCTCCCCAGTCCGAGGCCCCTTTACAACTCCCTGCAGCAGCGGATGTCAGTCCGCTCTATCTCAAGCTCTGCGTTCCCCAGTTCCTTGCGGTGATGTTCCGCCTCGCCCCGGATCAAAATCCCCGGCCGCAGCATCCCCTCGCAATTTCGAGACAGATGTTCCTCGATCAGCAAATGGGGTTGCCCGGTTTTGGGGTCTCACGATAGATTACCCGCCTGGATGTCCGACCAAACCAGCACCCTGACACGCGCGCAGCTCCTGTATGGGATTTGCCTGTCGCTGGCGGTGCTCATCGGCTTCTTGCTGGCCGATCCCATCCAGTCCGCCAGCGTCATCGTGCTGGGTATGGTCGTCGCCGTCTTGTGCTGGCCCATCTTCGCGCGCTGGCACCATCCCTTGCTGGTCTTCAGCTTCCACAGTGCTTTCTACGCCGGCTTTCTGCCGGGGAATTTGGTGCTGTGGTCGCTTGCGGCGGCGGGGGGCTTTGTCTTGCTGGTATTCCACCGCTCCATCAACCCGAACCTCCGGCTGTTCCCGCCCGGCGGTGTGCCGTGGGCATTGCTTATGCTGGCGTTGGTGGTGGTGGTAACGGCCATGGCCCAAGGGGGGATTGGTTTTAAGGCTCTTGGGTCCGCCTCCACCGGCAGCAAGAAATACGTCTATATTCTCCTGGCCATCATGGCCTACTTCGTCCTGGTCAGCCGTCCGGTCCCTCCCCGCTGGGCCTTCGCGTATGTCGCTCTCTTCTGTTTGTCCGGGCTGACCGGTCTGCTGGCGCACGGCATTTATGCTGCGGGCAGCAAATTCTATTTTTTGTTCAGCTTTGTGGACCCCGCGCCCGCGATCGGTCAGGCCACTGCGGAATGGGATGTTCAGGGCAAGACCGTCTTCCGCAGCACGGGGGCCACCATGGTTGCCAGTGCTATTTTGGGGCTCGTCATCGCGCGCTTTGGCATCCGAGAGTTGTTCGATCTCAAGCGGCCTTGGCGGATGATGTTAGTGCTGTTCTGTTTGGCGGGCGGCAGCCTTGGGGGATTTCGGTCGTTTTTGGTGGGGGCTATCCTGTTTTTGGGAGTGTTATTTTTCTTGGAGGGTCTGCATCGCACCAAGTATCTGGCGCTGGTGCTGGCGCTGTCTCTCGGTGGTTTCGGGCTGCTGGAGACTTTCTCCGACCGCCTTCCGGATGGAGTGCAGCGGGCCATCAGTTTCCTGCCGGTGCGAGTCGATGAACACGTGCGGCAGGATGCCCAAGGCTCCACCGAGTGGCGGTTGCGCATGTGGGAAATTCTGTGGGCGGAAGTTCCGGACCACCTTCTGATGGGCAAGGGCTTCGCCATTGATCCGCAGGCATTGCAACTCTCGGACTACAACGCAGCTTCTGGTTATGGCATTCAAGCGGAGTGGGCGGTGCTGGCCGGGGAATACCACAACGGCCCCATCAGCGTGCTGTTGCCCTTCGGCATTTGGGGGGCGCTGGCCTTCCTGTGGTTCATCGCCGCGGCCATGCTCCGGTTCCGTTTCTTGTGCCGCCAGAGCCCTCCCAGCCTCGCCCGCCTCAACCGCGTCTTGTTCGCCATGTTCATTTCCAAGCTCATCCTTTTTGCGGTGGTCGTCGGTTCCATTTACTCCGATCTGGTTGAATTCGTCGCGGTGCTTGGCATTGCTGAAGCCTTGAACGCCGGAGCCCGGCCGCCGGCGGAAGAGGAAACCCCGGCTCCCGATTTCATAACTCCAACGGAAAGAGAGCACGCATGACCCCCCCCGCTCTACTCTCTCCGCTCTGCCCTCTCCGCTTGGCCCTCTGCTTTCTGCTTTTTCCTCTGCCTTCCCCATGACCAATCCACGCACAGACCTCAAATCGCTGGTGGTGTATGCCATTACCATACCCCTGGCCCTGCTGATCGGCTATCTGTTGGCCAATCAGTCTCTCCAGGACATAACGCTGATCGGCGTCGTTCTGCTGCTCCTGTGTGCACCGTTGGCGATCCACTTCCACTACCCGCTGATGCTGGTCGCCTGGAACATGGGGGCGGTGGTTTTTTTCCTGCCCGGGCGCATGTATTTGTGGATGGTGGCCATTCTGTTGAGTTTTGGGATGTCCTTCTCACATCGCATTCTCGACAAGCGGATTCGCTTTCTGTGGGTTCCTGAGATCACCCGGCCGCTCATATTTCTGGCCGTTGTGGCGCTGGTCACGGCGCAATTGCGTGGCGGCTTTGGCTTCCGTTTCATGGGCGGCGAGGCGGCGGGTTCCCGCCGCTATGTCGAATTGATGGTGGGCATTCTGGGCTTCTTTGCCCTGAGCGCACTTCATATATCTCCAGAGCAGCGCAGGCGTTATCTGGGACTGTTTTATTTGGGCGGGTTGGGCGGGGCCATTGCCGTCCTGTTCGGTCACCTGCCCGATTTCATGAATTTCATCTTCCTGTTCATACCTCCCCAAACGGTTGCGCCAGAGGGTGGGGGGGTGTTCATCGCCTTCCGCCCGCTCACCTGGCCGGCCATTGCCGTGATGAGTTATGTTCTCGCTCGCCATGGGCTGCGCGGGGTGATCGCCCCGCTGAATGGCCGGCGCTTCCTGGTCGTGGTCGCATCCATCCTCGTTGTGATCTTCTCAGGTTCCCGCCTTGGCTTCGTGGTGGTGGTGATGATTCTCTCTTTGCTCTATTGGTTTGAGGGATTGGTGCGCTCCCGCCTCACGCCGTTTGTGCTTCTTGCCTGTGTTCTCGCGGCCGCCCTCATCGCTCCGTTCGCGCATCGGCTGCCCCTCTCCATGCAGCGCACCTTGGCCATCCTGCCCATTGAGGTGGACCCCATGGCTCGCGCCACGGCCGAAGGGTCATCAGAGTGGCGTCGGGAGATCTGGCGGGTGACCATTCCGGAAATCCCCAAATACCTTCTGCTCGGCAAGGGCTACGCCATCTCCCGGGAGGATTTAAGCTACATGATGGATGCTTCCTTTGGCGAGGGGCGCCGCGTCGAGGACCGTTCCGCCACCATCGCAGGCGATTTCCACAATGGTCCCCTCTCCGTGATTATTCCATTCGGGATCTGGGGGGTGCTTGGCTTTGTCTGGTTTCTGATCGCCGGCTACCGCGTGCTGCGGCGTAATTATTTATTTGGCGGTCTCGATCTCGCCAAAGTGAACACCTTTTTGTTGGTCTCGTATCTCGTCGCCACGATCTCCTTTGTTTTCGTTATGGGCAGCTTGCAGACGGGCATGGTGGCTTTTACGGGCATTATCGGCCTCAGCGTGGCCCTCAATGGGGGCGTTGCTCGTCCGCCCGCCCCTCAACCCGCTCTCCCGCCCCGCAAACCCGGCCCGCCCGGCCCGCGCCCCTCCCACCGCCTGCCCGCCCGGTCCACCCCACCCAATCCCTGATTTTTCAGCATGTCAGCATGTCAGCCTTTTAGCGTTTTGCATTGTGCTTTCTGCTCTCTACTCCCTGCTTTTACCCCGGCGGCCTCCGGCCCCGCCCCTGGCGTCCCGCCCGGAACTGCCCCGCTCTTCGCTATCCGCTCCGCTCTCTTCTTTTCCGCGTGTCCGCGTGTCAGCATGTCCGCGTGTCAGCGTGTCAGCATTTTTAGTGCGTTAGCCTTTCCGCCATGACCTTCTCCATCATCACCCCCAGCCGCAACCAGTTGGACTGGCTCCAGCTCTGCGCCGCCTCCGTGGCCGATCAGGGCGTGCCGGTCGAACACCTCATTCAAGACGCCTGCTCCACCGATGGCACCGTCGAATGGCTCCGGCAAAATCCAAATCTTTTGTGGCGCAGCGAGCGGGATGGCGGCATGTATGACGGCATCAATCGCGGCTTGCGGCGGGCCAGCGGCGACATCCTCGCTTATCTCAACTGTGACGAGCAATATCTGCCGGGCACATTGCAAAGGGTGCAACGGTGCTTCGAGGAAAACCCCGGGGTGGATGTGGTGTTCGGCGACATTGTCATCGTCAATGGCACGGGCGACTACATGTTTCATTGGAAGGTTCTGCCGCCGCGCTTGCACCACACGTGGGTGAGTCATCTGGCCTCGTTGAGCTGCGCGGTTTTTTTCCGGCGGAAGTTGATCGCCGAGGACGGGTTTTACTTCAGCGAACATCTTCGCTGTGTGGGGGACGGCGACTGGATGTTGCGCCTGTTGCAGCGCGGCGTCCGCATGAAGTCGCTGGGCCAGTTTACTTCCGTGTTCGCCTGCACGGGAGCCAACATGAGTGTGGGAGCCAATGCCAAACGGGAAGCGCGTGAACTGTTCCGTTCCGCCCCGCGGTGGGCCCAGTTCAGCAAACCAATGATCGTTCTGCATCATCGCCTGCGGAAGCTCCTGGCCGGCTCATACTTTCAGTCACCCTTCGAGTTCTCGCTTTACACCCGCCAAAGCCCTGACCAACGCATGCAGCGCCAGGTCACCCGCCCCACCTCCCGGTGGAAGCTGTAACGCCCGGCGCCGTAGGTTTTCCCCGCCCACTTTCAGCGTTTCAGCGTGTTAGGATTTCAGCATTTACCCCTTTTCCCCTCCTTCCCAGTTGCCCCGCGCTTTTTTCGGGCTATCCTTCCCCTGTTCGCCACCCGATAAGCACAATCTCATGAAATCGTTCCACCTGTTGGGCGCTCTCGCGTTGGTTGCTCCGTTTGGCCTCTCCGCTCAAAACCTGTGTCCGAATCCCTCGGTTGAAAACGGGGCCAGCAGCCCCGCCAGCTGGTTCTTGGCCGGCAGCGGCGCTTGGGCCAACACCGGCCGAACCGGCACCCGCTCGCTCGCCATCAACGGCACCCCGGCCGGGTTGCGCTACTGGACCTGCAGCCCCCCCGTGCAGCAAGGTCGCGCCTACGTGGTCCGCTATTACATCACCGGTTTGACCAATAACTCGGGCTTCGTAAGTGGTGGATTAAGCACGGCCAAGAAGGATTTTTCCACCCGGCCTCCCACCATTTGGGCCGACTACTCCTACGTGGCCTTTGTCCCCAGCAATGGTGTGCCCGCGATGCGCTTGGAGGTCTGGTATGGCAACGGTCTCGTCAGCTACGATGATGTGGAGATATTGCCCTTGGACGCCGTGCCTCGGCAGGTCGGCCCCTACCAACTGGGGGCAGGCGAAAGTTTGCATGCCGGTCGTTATATTTTTAACACGCAGTTTGAAAGTTACGGGGCCAATTATTCTCGCGCCTTGGTTCAGGCCAATGCGGATTTTAACACATCCCGCTGGTATATGGATCCGCCGAAACGAATTGTGTATCGTCACGAACTGGGCGGTCAGAGTTTCTCCAATGCCCAGGTCACGTGCGGCATCCTGAACTATAACAACATCACCAGCACCTCCTTGTGGGTCGAGGCCAGCACCGATGCCGTCAACTGGCAGTTCGTGGGTGGCCTCAAGGGCGCGAATTTTGCCACCTGGACCTTGCCGCCGTCGCTGCTGCCCGCTCCGGAGGTGTTCGTACGTCTGAGTTCCGCTGCCTCAGTTCAATTCGCGCTCACCTATTACATGTTTGCCGCAGATGTGCCCGATACCACCAACTCGGGCGTCGGCGACACGCATTACTTCGGCCAGTGGCTCACCAATGCCGCCGTCCGGATCGCTTCGGTGACCACCCCGCCGGAGGGCAAGACGGTTTCCGTGCAGATCGTCAACCCCGCCACCAACGCGCAGTCGTTCGAGTTGCGGTGCCAGACCCGCTACGCCGACAACGTCCGGGAACGGTCCGCCTCGGTCAACATTCCCGCCGGGCAGACCAATCAAGTCAGCCTTGTCCTGCCCACCGCCGGGTTTGGCGACAACACCGCCCTGCTCACCGTGCGCGATTCGCTCGGCACCAATCTGTTCCAAGAGAATCTGACCTTCAACGTCAGCATCATTGCTGACGATAGTTATGGCGAGTTGCTCCCGTCGCCGGCCAATGCGCCGGTCTGGTGGTGCGAAGGCCCTTATAAAGTGGGCCAGACCCGGAGCGTGCC
This sequence comes from Pedosphaera sp., assembly GCA_017853715.1. Classification (GTDB taxonomy): domain Bacteria; phylum Verrucomicrobiota; class Verrucomicrobiia; order Limisphaerales; family DSYF01; genus DSYF01. The sequence goes on along the minus strand of JAFMIZ010000075.1, from coordinate 1,436 downwards.
CATGGTGACCAACTCGCACGCACGCATCTCCGTGGCGCGCAATGAGTATGAACCATTCCAGGTGGTCCTTCGTCCGCAGCAAACATTGAGCAATGTCACCGCCTCCATCGGGGACTTTGAATTGCTCGCCAATCCCTCGGTCAAGATTGCAGCCACCAACCTGACCATCTGCCTGGTGGATTATGTGCCCGTCAACCAGCTGATTGTAAGAGAGGCTTACAGCGTCACCGGCCTACACCCGGACCCCCTCATCCCGCTGACCACGCCGTTCACCGCGCCCGCGCAGACGAACTCCCCGCTTTGGTTCACCTTATACGTGCCCAAGGAGGCGGCGGCCGGGCTCTACTCCAATACCGTCACCCTGTCTTGGGACGGCGGTGCGGCGTCAGTGCCTATCCATTTGAGGGTTTATGACTTCGCCCTGACCGACGTAAATCACACCACCAACGCCTACAATGTTTATCTCTGGAACGACTGGCACGGTCTTGCGTCCGCCACCACCGAGCAGAAGGCGCAAGTCTGGGAACTTTATCTGCAAAACATGGCCCGCCACCGGGCCAGCCCCTACTTTCCCCAATTCTTCAGTCCCCTTCTCTACACTTTCAACAGTGGCACGAGCAACTTCACTTACAACTTCAGCGGGTTCAACGCGGCGATGGAGCGATACCTGGAAGAATACCACTTCAACACCTTCAAGGACGTGCTGATCGAGCGTGAGTTGCCCTCCATCCCCGGCGTGGCCCGGTTCACGCCGGCCACCAACGCCATCAACCCCGCCTATCGGTCGCTCTATCCCAAGCTCATGCAGCCCATCATTCAGCACTTCCGCGAACGAGGTTGGTTCGACAAGGCTTACACCCTCTGGATTGATGAGCCCGAAGATTGGAAGATTCCCATGGTGCAAGACGGGATGAACATGGTGGAGGAAACGGCACCCGACACGACGCGAATGTTGACTAAGCAAGTCGGCCCATCTGCGGTCTTTCACGGTAATCTATGGGCAACTTTGTGGGACGGACTGAACCTTGCCTCAGCCTCAGCACTCAAGGCGCAGGGTGACCGCATTTGGTTTTACATGACTTCACAACCGTTGGCTCCCTGGCCGAACAGTTTTGTGGATTACCCGGCCATCTGCCCGCGCGTGCGCCCTTGGTATCTGGACAAGTTGGGGTTCGATGGCGAAATCTATTGGGCGATCAACTATTACTCCGCCACAAATCCTTGGTTGAACACCATGTGTCTCATTCCCGGTGCATACCCGGCCCTCTTGGGCAACGGCGACGGTGTTTACGTATATCCGCCAACTAAAACCTATTCGCCCGCGCCCCTTATTGCGGGGCCATACGACTCGGTTCGGTGGGAGATGAACCGCGAGGGCATGGAGGACCGCGAGTATTTTTGGACCCTTAAACGTGCCTTGGGGGTGGCCTCAGCGT